>QHXM01000085.1 GCA_003222945.1 Acidobacteriota bacterium | reverse complement strand
TCCGTGTCGAAAGCGCCTTCGTGCTTAAAAACCTCTTCAGCCTTTTCAGGCTCGGCTAGAAAGCGAGATTGCAAACGTGACAGTCCGTTGCTCATCGGAAGCGCGCCTGCGTTGAAATCACTCAACGCAATCTCAACTTTCGTTTCAGGGTCGTTCAGCATGTAGCTTCTGTCGGCAGAGAGCGCAAGTTCCATAAGGTTGCCTGCAAACGAACTGCCCGGCTCGACAAGTGCGAAGAAACTCTTGGCCGTAAGGTCCAGACGGCGCATGACGCGGGCCATGTTTAGAATTATCTCTCGAATGAGCCAGTGGCTTTTGTGCGCGACGAGAGTTTTATCAACGGCGAGAACATTATCAACGTTACCTTCAGTGCGAAGGCAGACGAGTCCTGTTTCGAGTTCGTTGATGCGAAGGTGCAGGAGTGCATCGTCCAACTCGCGGTAAGCCTGAAGCGGCCAGTAAGCGTCGCCGAGTTTTTCTATCTCTTCAACGCTCGTCGGCGCATCAGCTTCCGGTCCACGAACTGTAAGGTCTGCGTAACGTTTCTCACGGTTCAGTTTCAGACTGACATATTTATACTCGCGCCCGCCGCCACTCACTTCAACTTGAAGCGGGTTGAGCTTGATGCCTTTCTCCGGTCTCTCATCGTTGCCCGACTCAACTAGATTTTGAACACGCGCGGCGACTGCCTCTTGAAATTTGCTCGTAGGAAAGTAGTCGTCAATCAAGCCCCACTCTTTCGCGCGCTTGCCTTTGAGTCCTTCCGCCAGAGTTGAGAAAACATCCGCGCGGTCGCGCCTCACTTTTCGTTTGTCAACGAGCCGCGTGAGACCCCCGGTGCCGGGCAGCACGCCGAGCAAGGGAACTTCCGGGAGCGATACAGCAGAGTTGCCGTCGTCAACCAGATAGATTTCGTCGCAAACGATTGCAAGCTCGTAGCCTCCGCCCGATGCCGTTCCGTTCAGCGCTGCCATGTATCGCTGGCCTGAATTCCGGGAAGCATCTTCAATCGCACAGCGAGTCTCGTTCGTGAACTTGCAGAAGTTGACTTTGAAAGCGTGCGGGCTTGTGCCCAGCATGTAGATGTTTGCGCCCGCACAGAATATGCGAGGCTTCAAACTTGTGATGACAACGACGCGCACCTTCGGATGCTCGAAGCGCAGACGTTGAACTGCGTCAGCCAACTCAATGTCAACGCCTAGATCGTAAGAGTTGAGCTTCAGCTTGTAGCCTTCAAACAGGGTCGCATCTTCCTGCACGTCCATCGAGATCGTTGCTGCGCGACCATCCACTTTCAGTTTCCAATGCCGGTACTTGTCCGGCGAAGTCTCGAAATTAATCATCACTGAAGCGAACTCCGTCCATCCAAACTTTAGAGCGGACGAACAGCTTGTGTGAGTCGAAAAAGCCAGCCGTTCGAACGTCCGTTCGATAAATATAGTAAGGATTATTTCAGGCTCGGTCAAGCGAGTGAATGGGCTTTATCTTAACGAACTGCGCTTGACAGGCGCTATCTGGCGCGCGTAGCTTCGTGCTCGTTTTTGAACCTCAGCGTGGAGGCGCATCTCGTCTGGTGACGGGCGCGGTCTTCAAAACCGTTTTGTGAGCCTGTGAGAGCAGGCTCGGGTAGGTTCGATTCCTACACGCCTCCGCCAAGAAAGCAGGGATGAGGGCAGAGGGATGAGGGATGAAGTTAAAGCATTGGCTTCATCTATCGCCTTTCATCCCTCATCCCTCTGCCCTGATTATGCGTGAGTGGATCGCACTTAATATGACGCCGGGTGTTGGGCCGCGCGCGGCTGCGAAGTTGCTGGAGCGGTTCGGGTCTGCGGAGGCCGTGTTTGGGGCTACGCGCGCCGAGCTTGAGAGTTTGCGTCTGCGGCCTGAAGCAGTTGAGAGCATCAGGGCCAGAGAGTTCTTTGATAAGGCGACGGAAGAGATAGAGCATGCGCGCTCTCTCGGCGTGGACATTTTGCTTCTCGATGACGGCGTCTATCCTGCGTTGCTCAGAGAGATTTTCGATCCGCCGATTACGCTCTACGTTAAAGGCGCTTGGAGCGAGTGTCTTGAGAAGCCTTGCGTTGCTATGGTCGGGTCGCGTCGCTGCTCAACATACGGGCAGAATGTTGCGACTCTATTAGCGCGCGATCTGGCCGAACGCGGCGTGACGATTATCTCAGGACTCGCGCGCGGCATTGACGCTGCGGCGCACAGGGGCGCGCTCGAAGCAAAAGGTAGAACAGTCGCAGTGATGGGAACAGGATTGGATCAGGTCTATCCGCGCGACCATAAGAAATTGGTTGATGAGATTCTAGCGCAGGGGGGCGCGCTCGTCTCGGAGTTTCCATTGGAGACGCCGCCAGCGCCGCAGAATTTTCCGTATCGTAATCGTGTGATAAGCGGATTGAGTCTAGGGGTTGTGCTTGTTGAAGCGGCTGAGAACAGCGGCTCATTGATAACGGCGCGTCTTGCAATGGAGCAGAACCGCGAAGTCTTCGCTGTGCCCGGAAATATCACTTCGAGAAACTCTTTCGGGACGAATTACTTAATCAAGGGCGCGGGCGCGAAACTCGTGCAGCAGTGGCAGGATATAATATCTGAGATGCCGCAGGAGATCGCGGCTCAACTGTTGCCGCCAGAACCGAAGAAGATAAAGGGCAGACTTGTAGAACAACTCCAACTCGTCCCGGCGGATTTGACGACGAGTGAACACTCTGTCTTCATGCTGCTTTCGACGGATGAGTCGGCGCACATTGACCAGCTTGCAGAAACGACGCAACTCTCTATCCCGGAGTTGACGGGTGCGTTGCTCGGGTTGGAGATGCGTGAACTCATACGACAACTACCGGGTAAGTGCTTCATAAGAAAACTCTGATTCGAGCGTCCGTTGAAGTGGCAGTTGTTAGCACGACTGGCTGAATCTCATTCTGAAATTCCAGATTAAGAGTTAGTGGGTCAGTTAATGGGAGGAAGATTCAAACAGGATAGACAGGATGGATAGGATAAAAGCAGAGAAAGAGAGAAAGAAGCAACTGTCTCGCTTATCTCTCTTCATCCTATCAATCCTGTACATCCCTGTTAATTGCTTTTCGCTCGCTGACCCCACTACTCAGATAAGTGACAGTTCTGCGCCTGTCTTAATTTGTGGTAAAGTGATCGCTCAATGCTTGACCACTCAACGCCTATGCGGTCGTTTTCTTTCAGTGCAAGGATTAAGCTGCGGTCAGTGATAAGTGTTGCAGCGTCGCTAAGCGGACTCGTGGGCGCCGGTGCTCTCATATGTTTCTTATCGCTGCCAGTCCGCGCACAGCAGGCTGAGTCTCAAGCGCCGCCGATTGTGGTGCAGCCTGGTGCGCCAGGCAAGCCCACACGAACACTGCCGCCCGCGACGAGGGCTACACTACCGCCCCTTTCACCGAAGGATGTAGAGTTCATGCAGGGGATGATTATGCATCACTCGCAGGCGGTTGAGATGACGGCTCTAATCGAGTCGCATACGCAGAACAAGGATTTACGCCTTCTGGGAGCGCGCATCAGCCATTCGCAATCAGAAGAGATAAAGTTTATGGAGCGGTGGCTGGAAACCAGAGGCGAGCCGACTTCGATGCCGATGCCGAAAATGTCAGGCATGAATATGTCAGGCATGGATATGTCAGGCAAGCCGATGCTCATGCCCGGGATGCTTACCCCAAAGCAGATGGACGCTTTAAGAAAAGCAAAGGGCGCACAGTTCGACCGACTGTTTTTGACCGGAATGATTCAGCACCACAATGGTGCGTTGATTATGGTAAAAGATTTGTTCGATACTGCTGGCGCGGGTCAGGATGCCGAACTCTTTAATTTCGCAACGGATGTTGACAGCGGCCAACGCGCCGAGATTAGAATTATGCAGACCATGTTAGGTGAAAAACCTGTAGAGGAGAAACGATGAATCGAGCAGACACTATCGCTTTCCGTTTACTAATAGCTTCCCTTCTTTTGTGCTCATGTTTTGCAGCCAGAACGCTGGCACAAACGACCTCGCCGTCGCCGCAGCCTTCGCCTTCGCCCACGAAGACGCCTGAATCCAAACCCGCCGCCAACCCAGGCGGTGGAAATCCTTTTGCGCCTCAACCTGCGCCGCCGCTACCGGCTGGAATGACGGGTTCAGATACTAACGACCCGCGAGCCAAACTGTCGCCGGGAATGTATGACGCAGGTGAAACAGCGATGGGCATGAAGCACCTATTGTTGCTAAAAAAACCCGAACCGTTTCAACTTGAAAATGATCCTGATAGTCCGAAAGTAGATAAGGCCCTCGGTCAACTCGGCGTCGGCGACCCCTCGAAGATGCCGAAGCCTTTCAAACTGGTGATTGCCGGGCTTGCCTTTGCGAACTCCGATCTTGCCTTCCAGGGCAACCACCTGTTTCTGGGGAACTTTTATGGCGTCAACATCTATGACATCTCCAATCCGGCGCAGACCAAATTGTTGACTTCTATGATATGTCCGGGCGGGCAGGGCGACGTGTCCGTCTATAAGAACCTGCTCTTTATGTCTGTGGAGATGCCAAACGGTCGCATTGATTGCGGCGCACAGGGATTTCCGCCTGAGCCTCCGCCCGCTGCTGGACAAGAGAACAAGCCTCATCTTCCGGCAGCGCAAAAAGATCGTTTCCGAGGCGTGAGAATCTTTGACATCACGGACATCAGAAATCCGAAGCAGGTAGCAGCGGTCCAAACCTGCCGAGGCTCGCACACGCATACGCTCGTAGTTGATCCGAATGATAAAGGACGGGCGCAATCAACGGGCTAAGTAACGGCGGCACACACGGCCCGGACGGATTGCAAAAGCCCAGCGACACGAACCAATGCCATGACATTACAGTCTATTCAGCCATCGGACTCGCCGCTGGCGCTTGCTCTGGAAACGGAATTCTGCTGGACATCAAAGACCCTGTTCATCCAAAGCGCGTTGATGCAGTAAACGATCCGAACTATTCGTATTGGCACTCGGCCTCGTTCTCGAATGATGGGAAAAAAGTTGTGTTCACGGATGAGTGGGGCGGCGGGCTGGGTGCGCGTTGCCGAGCGAACGATCCGAACAAATGGGGCGCTGATGCGATCTTCCATTTGAAGGATAACAAGCTGACGTTCGCTAGTTATTACAAGATGCCAGCGGCGCAGGGCGACAGCGAGAACTGTGTTGCGCACAACGGCTCGCTCATTCCCGTTCCCGGTCGGGACATAGAGGTACAAGCCTGGTATCAGGGCGGCATCTCCGTCATGGACTTCACAGACGCGGAGCATCCGGTTGAGATTGCCTATTTTGATCGTGGGCCGATTGATCCGAAAATGCTGGTGCTCGGCGGAGACTGGTCCGCGTATTGGTACAACGGCCACATCTACGCTTCCGAGATCGCGCGCGGCCTTGACATCTTTGAACTGACGCCGAGCGAGCATCTCACGCAGAACGAGATAGACGCCGCGAAAGCGGTTCGGGTGACTGAATTGAATGTGCAGAATCAGGAGAAAATTGAGTGGCCGCGAACGTTGGTAGTGGCGAAGGCATATGTGGATCAACTGGAGCGTTCGCAGGGTCTGCCTTCTGACCAGATCACAGCCCTGCGCAATGCGATTCAAAGCGCAGAGAGTTCACACATGAATAAAGCTTCGGTCGCAAAGCTCAAAGACTTCGCGCCGTCGTTGGATGAGATAGCTTATGTAACGAAGAACGCAGCGGACGCTGCTCGATTGCGGGCGTTGGCGCAAATCCTGAAGCAACCCGCACTTTGATCCTTATAGAGAGCGCTCCTCAGATGCTTTTTGAGACCGACGCGCCTTGATATTCAACTTAGCCGCTCATGGGCTAAGTTGAATATCAAGGCGATGCTCCATTCCTCGTTGAGTAAACTTTCAATTTCAGATTTAACGGGCGCACTCAGAGAAACGGGCGTATGGTGCACCCATGTCGGATTGGTCTTCATGCCCTACCGTTGAACGAGAGCCGGAGAAGGTCAGTGGCGCTTGGGTCTTCCGCCACACGCGCGTTCCTGTCGCCGCGCTCTTCGAGAATCTTGAGGGCGGCGCATCCGTGGACGATTTCCTATCATGGTTTCCCGGCGTCACCAGAGAACAAGTTGAGGCCGTCCTTGAATACACTATCCAGAGCCTTCAACCCGACCGCCAAGCGGCATGAGGGGATGAAACTGCCTTAATCCGCAATCGAATCGGCCAACTAAACCGCCTCAAACTGCTTCAAAGCTCCTCGTCTCAAATTAAGAAGATGATTGCGGCGTTGCTCGCGCTTGACAACCGCGCCATTTGACTTTTGCGTCACTAATGGTGTTATTTTCAAATAGCGTAATGTGAAGGCGACCATTAACAACAGTCGGAAATTTAATTAACGAACGTTAGGCTCGGCGTGTTGGGGAGTAGAAGGAAGTATCAACCACGCCCTGGCCGCACCAGTGAGAATATTAAAAGTAAATGGCAAAAAATCTGGTCATAGTCGAATCGCCTGCCAAGGCAAAGACTATAAATAAATATTTGGGAAACGATTATCGCGTGATGGCCTCAATCGGCCACATCAAGGATTTACCGTCTAAAGGTTTGGGCGTAGATGTTGAGCATGATTTCGAGCCGACCTACGAGGTCATTCCCGACTCGAAGAAGCGAAACAACAGGAAGATCGTCTCGGATTTGAAACGGGCTGCGAAGGAAGCCGATGCGATTTACCTTGCAGCAGACCCGGACCGCGAAGGCGAAGCAATCTGCCAGCACCTTGCGGAAGAGATTGTGCCGAAGCGTCCACGTAAGCCATCGTATCGCGTGATGTTCAACGAGATTACGAAGCGAGCCGTGCAGGAAGCCTTCAATCACCCGAAAGAGATTGACGCAAACCTGGTTGACGCGCAGCAGGCTCGTCGCGTGCTGGACCGGCTCGTTGGTTACAAAGTCTCGCCCCTGCTCTGCCGCACAATCGGCGGACGCTTGAGCGCAGGCCGTGTTCAATCCGTTGCGCTGCGCATGGTGGTGGAGCGCGAGCGCGAGATAGAGGCTTTCGTCAAGACTGAATACTGGACCATCACAGCGAACCTCGCAGCTAAATTGCCTCCAGCCTTCAATGCGCGCCTTCTCAAAGTTGGCGAGCAGACGGTTAAGACCGGCAACTTCGATCAGGATATTAAGAAGAATGAAATCCTGATTGGAAATGAAGGACAGGCGAAAGAGATTGTCGCAGAGGCAGAGAAGCAGAGTTACAGGGTCGCAGATGTTTCCACGAAGGAGCGCAAGCGCAATCCTGTTCCGCCCTTCATCACTTCAAAGCTTCAACAGGAGGCTTCGCGCAAACTCGGCTTCGCCGTGAAGAAGACGATGATACTCGCGCAGAAGCTTTACGAAGGCGTTGAGCTTGGCGCAGAAGGCTCGATCGGCCTAATCACCTACATGCGAACGGATTCAACGCGCGTCTCAGAAGCTGCGTTGAACGAAGTGCGCGCGTTTGTCGGCACTCAGTATGGCGCGGACTATCTGCCCGAAAAGGCTGTCCACTATCGCTCGAAAAAGGACGCGCAGGACGCGCACGAAGCCATTCGCCCGACCGATGTCGCGCGCACGCCCGATTCATTAGAGCGCTATCTAAACAAAGAGGAACTGAAACTCTATCGCCTCGTCTGGCAACGCTTCGTAGCCTCACAGATGACTGCGGCCATCTTCGACCAGACGACGATTGACATAGAGGCCGGACGCTTTCTATTTCGCGCGACAGGCTCAGTGCAGAAGTTTGACGGCTTCCTGAAAGTTTATCAGGAAGGGCGCGACGAGAAGGTTGAAGAAGATGAAGAGGCCGAGAGAAAGTTACCGCTTGTCGAGAAAGGCGAGGCTCTGAAACTTAACTCCGTCGCTCCCGAACAGCATTTCACGGAGCCGCCGCCGCGCTACACAGAGGCTACGCTCGTCAAGGCTCTCGAAGAGAAGGGCATCGGTCGGCCCTCGACTTACGCTGCGATTATGACGACGATCATTGACCGCGAGTATGTCGAAAAGCACGAAGGGCGCTTTCACCCGACTGCGCTCGGCATGACGGTCAACGATCTTCTGGTCGCAAGCTTCGACAACCTCTTCAACGAATCCTACACGGCTCGGATGGAAGAGGAGTTGGACGAGATAGAGGAAGGGAAGTTGAAGTGGACCGCCGCGCTTCGAGAGTTCTACGAAAAGTTTGCGAAGGATTTGAAGAACGCCGAGCGAGAGATGCGTGCGGCCAAGCAGCAGGCGATTCCAACAGATGAGGTTTGCGAAAACTGCGGCGCGCAGATGGTCATCAAGTTCGGTCGCTTCGGACAGTTCCTGGCCTGCTCAAACTATCCTGAATGCCGAACGACGCGCGAGATTGCCAAGCCCGCAAGCGATGTTGAAGGAAGCGCGAGTGCCTCTGCTTCATCTTCAACAGCAAGCGGAGAGCAGGCAGGCGACGCATCAGAAGAAGCAGAAGTGTGCGACCTGTGTGGCAAGCCTATGGCCTTAAAGCGCGGACGCTTCGGACAGTTCCTTGGCTGCACTGGCTACCCTGAGTGTCGCAACATACGAAAGATCGCAAAGAGCGGCGCAGTCGCACCTCCGCCCGTTCCGCTTGATGAGAAATGTCCCGTTGACGGCGCGCAGCTTGTCTTGAGGCACGGGCGATTTGGTGAATTCATCTCATGCTCAAACTACCCGAAGTGCGATTACATCAAACGCGAGACTACGGGTGTCGCTTGCCCGCGCGCAGGCTGTCGCGGCGAGATTGTCGTGAAGAAATCCAAGCGCGGCAAAGCATTTTACGGCTGCTCTGAATATCCGAAATGCGATGTCGTATTCTGGGACAAGCCCATCGCAGAACCCTGTCCGACGTGCGGCGCACCGTTTACTTTGGAGAAGACCACGAAGCGAGACGGCACAGTGCGCTACTGCTCGCGCGAAGATTGCAACTATCGTGAAGCGCAGATAGCGCCGAGCGCGCCGCCCAAACCTGTCGCCGCGAGCGACCAGCGCGTCGCACGCTAAGATAAGTAGGGACGACGAACTGGTTGTTTCATTTAAGAGACCTGTTACCGGGCTTTAAGCTTTGCGACTCTTATTGCGGCTGACACGAAGCCTATCACCATGCCGATGAAAGCTCCGATTCCGGCGTCATAGATTGCGCCCACGAGTTTCAATGCCTGGTATAAATCTCCGCCGAACAAGTCGCTCCCCCGAGTTGCGTCGCTCTAGTCCTGAGTTCTTCCGGCCCAGGATTGAACCCTGGACTGAATACAACTATGCATACGCCTAAAATTAAGCCGCAGATTATACTAATGATCAAGCCGGCTAGACTCCTAAAAAGGTAGCGACCGTGAGGTTGTTTATCCGCATCAATTTCAGAATCCATAGCGAACCTTCTTTCGACACTAGGAAAGCTGTAATGCTTTGGCTATATTCTGTCGCTCCTTTAGGCTGAAACTAGTCGCACTCATCTACAAACTATAAATAACGGAGGCGGCAGAGCTTCGCCCCAAAGCTCTGCCGCCTCCCCTTGTCGCGCGGTCCTGCCGGAAAAGGTAGACTGCTTTCAGCGCACACGCACGACCACGTTGTTTGCCCGCATTGCATTTCCAGTCGCTCGTTGCAGTTCCGCTATCGCTTTATTCAAATCCGTCTGAGCGCGCAACTCGTTTCCGCGCCAACTGCTCCAACTGCTCG
Source organism: Acidobacteriota bacterium (assembly GCA_003222945.1). Lineage (GTDB taxonomy): Bacteria > Acidobacteriota > Blastocatellia > Pyrinomonadales > Pyrinomonadaceae > QHXM01. Next base: position 20,813 of record QHXM01000085.1, on the reverse strand, counting down.
TGCAACGTCGCTATTCTCTTTTCTTCAACTAAAGATCGTCCAAGTTGCGCTTCAGCCGTGCGATTCCTGATGGGAAGACCTAGTTGCACGCCCACGCGGAAGTTGCTGTAGCGATTCGCCGCCAGATTCCAGAGCGATTGATCGAAGCCGCCGATTAAGTTTTCTTGGATAGCTGTAGGCTGTGGTGTAGGCAACAGCGGCAAGCCGCTCAGTTGCGAAAGCAGGTTGATGCGGTCGCGTAAAATTTGTGTGCTCGCGGTCAGAGGATTGCTCGTAGCGCTGCTGTTAATATCTCCCGACAGCCCAACGACGCCGTAGCTTCCGACCAGATCAACCTGCGGCTTCGTCTGCTCACGAAAATATCGCCGGTCAATCTCGTTTAGCTCGCGCGCAACTTCCGATTGCTGTAGCTCAGGGCGATTCGAGATAGCGGCGTTCATAGCATCCGCTAAGTCAACCGACGGTGGCGTCAAGTCAACCGAGTCCGTAGGAATAACCGAGAGGTTCCAGAATGGCGACTGGCGATTCTCGGCAATCAAGTTCTTCAGGTTGTTCTCTGCGCGTCCAGCATCTTCAAGAGCAGAATAGACGCTCTGCTCGTAACCGGAAACCTGAGCTTCAGCAGCGACGACATCAATCGGCGCGAGCATTCCTTCTTCAACGAGTCGCTTGTTGTGCTCAAGCTGCGTGCGCGCGTCACGGACTGCGTCGCGTTGAATCTGAAGATTTCTGAGCGCGAAGACTAAATCCCAGTAAGCACGCTGGACCTGCGTGATCGTCTCGATTGCGCGCTGTCGAAACTGCGCGTCCGTCAAACTCAGATTCTTCTTTGCGACTTCAATCAGTCGGCGGTTCTGGTCAAAGCGCAGTCCGCGCCAGAGAGGTTGCGTGTAGTTCAGAGTGAGCGCCGTCGGAAACTGCGGGTTGAGCGCGGCGAACTGATTGTCTGTCGTCAAGCGAATCGCGGAAAAATCCACGCGATAGCCGCCGCCGAACTTTGGCGCTAAGCCTTCGACGCGCGCAGTGCCAGTGTAATCGCTCTGCGTGACAGCGCCGTTCGAGCCGCCGCTCAGGAAACTCGCGGAAGGCGTCACGGTGCGCTCGTAATAAGAGAATGAACTCAAGCGCGGGTCATACGCGCCGCGCGCGCTCTTTAGATCAAACTCCGCCTCGCGCACAACGTCGCGCGCAACCTCTATATCCTTGTTGTTTGCGAGCGCCATCTCAAGAGCCTCGCGCAGAGAGAGCGAGCGCTGTTCGGCCATATCGACTCCAACGCGACCCATCTCAGGCAAAGGTCTTTCGGGCGCGCGATAGTTCGGAGCTACTTCAGGAACATTCGTGAGAGTCTCGGTCACAGACGGAGCAGGCCCGGGCACACTCTCTCGTCCGGGCGCGGGCGGACTTTGCGCTGGCTGAACAATCCCAGAGGGAACTTGCTGCTGTGGTTGTTGCGGTGTGCCTTGAGAAGGCGCATTGCCGGATGGCGAGCTATCTGTTGTCAAACTATCAGTCGTCGGAATCGAATTCAATCCACCTTGCGGCGTCTGTGGTCCGGTCACGGGCGCGGCCTGAGTCCCGCGTGTCTGCTGGTCCGCCTGCGTAGTGGGCTGAACGCTCTGCTCGGTCTGACCTGCGGGCGTCACGGGGCGCGCATTAGAGCCAGGCTCGACGGCTTGTCCCTGCGGCTGATTGCCGGAAGGCGCAATGGTGATTCCGCTCGTTGACGAAGGTGGAGCGGTCTGCGTCGGAGTGTTGCCCGAAGGCGCAGGCGGATTGCTCGTCGGTTGCTGAGCAGACGCGGACTGCGTTGCCATTAATAGCAAGAGAGCTACGGTTGAAAATATGATTACCGGATTAACTGTGCGACGATTCATAACCATTTTAATGTCTTGTACCGATTGAACGATTCGTTCCCGCACCCGGTCCAGATGAAAGAACTAGCGGCATCATGCCCGCCACGAGCGCAGTCGTCGTCATCAAGATCGGACGCAGGCGGTCGCGGTTTGCTTGAATGATCGCGTCCAGCCGGTCCATGCCCTGCGCTCTGAGTCCATTCGTGTGGTCAATCTGCAAGATGGCATTCTTCTTCACAACTCCAAAGAGCAGCAGCAAGCCCAGACCGGAAAAGATATTCACGGTCTGTCCCGTTATGAGCAGACTTACGATGCCGAAAGGAATTGCTAGCGGAAGCGTCAAGAGGATTGTGATAGGGTGTATGAACGACTCGAACTGCGCCGCGAGCACCATGTACATGAAGACGAACGAGAGAACGAAGGCCAGCATGAAGTAGTAGCCTGCGCGTCCCAACTCTTTCGAGCGCCCGGCTGTGCCTGTGCTGTAGCCAGCCTCGACTTTCAACTCCTTCACAAACTCGTTCATCTTCGCAATCACGTCCGCCTGCGAGCCTCCGGGACGAACGTTGGCGAGCAAGGTGACTTGACGTTGACGGTTTAAGCGATCAATTGCAGAAGGGCCAGAGCCTTCTTCAACGCGAACGACATTGTCGAGCGTGACCCAGCCTATCTTTGCAGAAGGAACGATCATGCGCTTCAAGCCTTCTACGCTTGCGCGAAACTCTCCTACGGCGCGCACGCGCACGTTGTACTGGTCCGTGCCAGCGTTGAAGGTGGAAACTTTTTGTCCGGCGACGAGCGTGTTCAGAGCCTGCGCTATGTCGCCCACGCGAACGCCCAGATCGCCAGCGCGTGCGCGATCAATCACGACACGCAATTCAGGCTTGCCCGTAATCAAAGTCGAATCCGCGTCAACAATATCTGGAATCGTCTTCATCTTCCCAAGCAACTGTTCGGAATAGGTCGTCAATTTCTGTAGGTCTGGTCCGCCAATGACGTACTGAATGTCAGCGTTGCGAAAGCCGCCGCCCGAAATTGCCGCGACGGGCTGCACGCTCGTTCTCAATTCTTTCGGATAGTTACCGACAATTTCGCGCGCACGCACCATCAACTTCTCCTGCGTATCCTTGCGCTCTTCTATCGGTGCGAGCTTGACGTAGATGGAAGCCACGTTGACGAGTTGCTGCTGGCCGCCGCCAAGAGTTGTTAATGTGGATTCCACGCCGGGCATACGGCGCAAATCGGCAGCGATTTTTTCGACGAGCGCGGATGTCGCAGGCAAGGTGTAACCTTCGGGCGCGCGCACGCTGACTTCAAACTGCGCCTGATCGTCAACGGGCAGAAAGTTCTTGCCCACGAATTTGAAGAGTGGAAAGATGCTGAAGATGACGAGAACGCACAAGCCCACGACGACCCAGCGATGAGCCATAGACCACTTCAACATCCAGGTGTATGTGCGATCAATCGGGCGATAGAAGCGAGACTCCTTCGAGTTGTGAGTTTCGGGTTTCGAGTTTTGAGTTGTTTCTTCGCTCGATGTCTCTTGGTCGCCCTCTCCGGCGGTGACGCGCGATTCATCTGCGAGAGCGACGGGCGCGTCCTCTTCGGAAGGCTCGCTGCCTGTTCCGGCTGGTAGCGGGTCCGTCTTGCGTTTAATAAGGCGCGCGGCGAGCATCGGCGTTAGCGTGAATGAAACAAGAAGAGAGACGGCGATTGCGAACGATGCCGTCAGGCCGAAGGATGACATGAAGCGTCCGACAATGCCGCCCATGAATCCAACGGGCAGGAAGACTGCTAGAAGAGAGAGCGTTGTAGCCATGACGGCTAGACCAATCTCTTTAGTTCCCTGAATCGCAGCCTGAAACGGCGGCACGCCCTTCTCTTCAACGAAGCGAAAGATGTTCTCTAACACAACAATCGCGTCGTCAATCACAATGCCGACCATGAGCGTCAACGCGAGCATGGTAATCTGGTTGAGCGTGAATCCCATCGCGGCCATCAAGCCGAAGGTCGCAATGATTGAAGTCGGAATTGCGACTGCCGCAATGAAGGTCGAACGAAAACTCCAGAGGAAGATGAAGACAACGATTGCCGCTAGCAGTCCGCCTTCGATTAAGTGCCGCTCGATTGATTCGAGCGATGCTTTAATGAATATGGATTGATCGCCGACGATTTCAGTCTTGAATCCCGGCGGGAGAAGCTTCACAATCTCCGCCAACTTTTCTTTGACTGCATCAGCGACCGCAACAGTGTTCTGCCCGGACTGCTTCGAGACAACTAATGTGACTGCTGGCTGACCGTTAAGAAGCGCTTGCGTGCGCTGCTCTTCCGCGCCGTCTTCGACGTAGCCAATGTCGCTGACCTTGACCTGATAGTTTCCGCGCGTAGCGACCACCAGATCGTTGAAGCTTGCGGGGTCAACGATTCGTCCCATCGTCCGAACAGTCAACTCGCGCGTGCCTTCGTCAACGCGACCGCCCGGAACTTCCATGTTCTGCATACGCACGGCTGCGGCGACCTCTGCGACCGTCACGTTGTAAGAGCGCAGCTTGTCCGGGTCAACCCAGACCTCTATCTCTCGCGTGCGGCCTCCGACAATCTCCACCTGGCCTACGCCGTCGATGGATTCAATGCGCTGCTTAATCTGCTTGTCCGCGATGTCCGTGACTTCGCGTAAATTGCGAGGCGCAGAGACGGCTATGCGAAGAACGGGCGCGGCGTCCGTGTCCAACTTTTGAATGATAGGTTGCTCTGCTGTCTCAGGCAGGTCCGTAACAATCAGGTTGACTTTATCGCGCACCTCTTGCGCGGCAACGTCAGCGTTCTTCTCAAGCAGGAAGGTTATGAAGACCTGTGAGACGCCTTCGACAGATGTGGAGCGCAACTCGTCTATGCCGCTGATTGTGTTGACAGCGCCCTCGACCTTGTCCGTGATTTCGGTCTCAATCTCCTGCGGCGATGCGCCCGGATTAATTACTGTGACAGTGATCGTCGGCAAGTCAATCTTCGGAAAGAGATCAACGCCGAGCGCTTTGAACGAGAAGAGGCCGACCACAGTCAGCGACAGAATCAACATCGTCGCAAAGACAGGGCGGCGTACACAAATTTCAGCTAACTTTTGCATAAAACCTTAAGTTTCAAGTTCCAGGTTCAAGTTTCAAGTTCCGAGGCCAGCGTTTGACTTGGAGCTTGAAACTTGAAACTACTCATTGCTTGACGGGCATTCCGTCATTCAACAATTCAACATTACTGGTTGCGATTTGGTCTTCGGCTGAAAGGCCGGTCTTGATCTCTATCATGTCGCCGTCGGTTTGGCCGAGTTGCACTATGCGCTTTTCGGCGCGGCCTTCCTTGATTACGAAGACGTAGCTTGTGCCTGCTTCAGTTCGGACCGCACGTTGCGGTACGAGTAGGGCGGGAGTTGATTGCGGCATCAGTATGCGAACCGTCGTGAACTGTCCGGGCTTCAATAACCCTTCGTTATTCTCTATCTGCGCTTCGACCGTCATGGTGCGCGAGTTCGGAGTCACGCCCGGCGCAATGTGATGCACGTAGCCGCTGAACGAGCGATCAGGATAGGCGCTCACGCTCGCCGAAACGCTCTGTCCAACTTTAATAGCAGTTATCTCCTGCTCTGGAACATCTATGTTGACTCGAAGAGGATTCGTCTGCACGACTGTCGCAATCTTCGACGATGTGGTGACATACTCGCCAACGTCCGCAGGGCGGTCCGAAACGTAGCCGCTGATGGGCGCAGTGACGACCGCATCGGCAATTGCCTTGCGCGAAGATTCAATCTGCGTCTTTGTGGCTGCGACCGAAGCGCGGGCGGTTTCAATGGCTGCGTAGTTCTGCCGAGCCTGTTCGAGCGCAACATCGTACTGCTGTTGCAACTGATCGCGCTGTGCCTTCTGCTGATCGAAGGCAGAGCGCGAAACGTCGCCCGTCTCAACAAGACGCTCAAAGCGGCGCAACTGTTTTTCCGCAAGTTCGAGAGCGACGCGAGCCGCGCGAACGTCCGCGACCTGTTCGGGAGTGAAAGCCTGTCCGGGTCGAAGACCTATACGAGCTTCGGCCTGTCGCACGGCGGCCTCCGATTGCGCGACCTGTGCTGTTGCCTGTTCAAGACGAATGCGCGCATCTCTATCATCGAGCCGGACGAGCACCGCGCCCTTCTGAACGAAGCTGCCCAGATCAACGCTAACGGAGACGACTTTTCCGCCGACCGCCGGAGCGACATCCGTCTGCTCTTCAGCAGCGAGGCTTCCAGTGGCTTCCAAGAAACGCGGCAGGTCGCGCGTTACGGCCTTAGCGGTCGTGACTTCAACGGCCTGCGTAGTTGCGACGGACGCGTTCGCTTCCTTTGAATTCGACTGAGCCTTTGAGCCTCCGCACGAGAGCGTAAGCAAACTCAAGACGGTGAACACAAGAACGAGGGATATAATGGTGAAAGTATTACGGGAGATCATCTCTTTTGCTTCTTCTTTTTCGAGGCGCGCGAGTGATCGTCGCGGCGCGTCTCGTCACCTTTGATTGCTTCGGAGCATTAATAATGCCTTTGAGTAAAATTTCTGTGAACTCGCGCGCGGCGCGTTCGTTCGTGATGTTGAGCAGCCTTCGCGCAGGGTCCCATAAACTGTTGTTGAGCGAATGATGCATGGTCATGCCTATGAGTGCTCTTACGACTACGCGAGGCTCTATGTTGCGAAAAGCTCCGTCGCGCTGGCGCTCACGTATATAGCCGCTCAGGAATTCGTATATGCGAAGCATGTACTTGTCCCAGAACATCTGTGTCAGTTGATGGCCTTCAAGCGCTGCGTGAAGAAGAAGACGCATGAACTCCGTATCCTTCTCGTGATGCTGCAAGGCCGTGAGCGCAAGAGTCTCGAATACGGCGCGGTCATCTTTGCGACGGACCGCATCTGCAACCAGTTCACAAGGGTCTTCAAGTCCTTCGGCGCAAGCTTTGTGATCCAGTATCGCCGCGAACAGTTCCTCTTTCGTAGCGAAATGGCGAAAGACCATAGCCTCGGAGATGCCTGACGCCTGCGCAATCTCTTTCGTGGTCGCGCCCCTGAAGCCTCGCCGCGAAAAAAGGCTCACCGCCGCACGCAGAATAGAAAGCTTACGCTCTTCGCCAGCCATGCGTCCGCCCGACGCGAGCGGCCCATTCATTGAAGTCGTAATCTGTTTGCTCAAAAATTTGAGTCCGTTTCTAAAGCGGGATGCTTAAAAGTAAGTGCTTACTTACCATTCTTCGTAAACGAAGTCAAGGCGAGTTTGGTTTCATAGAATTTATTTGTAGAGGCAGGCTTGTCCCTGCCCGCGCTCTCATTTATTCACATCGGGCAGAGGGCTTGTCCCTGCCCCTACAAATCTTATTTTCGCCCTGTACTGTTCCCGACCTTTGCGCTAAAGTATCACGTACCTTTTCGCAACAAGACGAAAGCAACTGAAACGCCTCGCGCCAGAGAAAGCGTGTGGGCGGCGCGTCTTTTTTCGGCGCGATTGCTTGCAGATAAAGGGGCGCAGACGCGCTCTCGTTGTCGGCACGTTGTTTGCTCAGTTGCAGCGGGAGTGACCGGATTTTTATACCTCTCTCGCAATCATTCGGGCTGCAGGCAGCGCGGGTGAAATACTAATTTTAAGGAGAACAAGAGATGTCAGAGAACAGAAACCCAGGCGGATTCAATCAAGGACAGACAGGCGGCGGCACAGGCTCTTCCGGCACATATAACACCGGACCATCTGGCTCATCTAACCAGAGCCTCACGCCTACAGTCGGGCAAGGCACGGGCGCTGGCACTGCCGCGGCTCCGGCTGAAGATAAAGGCTACGGGGCGAAGATAGCTGACGCCGCATCTACGGCCAAAGATTATGTAGCGGACAAGGTGTCTGCCATAGGCGACAAGCTTTCTGACCTCAAGAACACGGACATCAAAGAGGTGGCAAATCAGGCGAAGGACTACGCGCGCCAGAATCCGGGTCAAGCCATACTGATCTCTGCCGCAGCAGGTCTGGTGCTTGGTCTCTTGATTCGCGGAAGCAGACGATAATTGAAAGGGATGAGGGCGGCAGCGATGAGGGATGAATGAAGAGAAAGAAGGATTGACCTTCTGGCTTTACTTCATCCCTCATCGCTGCCGCCCTCATCCCTTAGATAGGGGGAGCGATGGCTGAATTGGAGAAGAGGTCAGCCGCCGCCGCGCCAGCCAGAAGCGCTGAAGACCAGACGGATATTGAAAATCTGCCTGCGCTCGTCAGCCGACTGTCTGATGGCGTGGCGACGTTGCTTGACACAAAGATCAGTTTACTGAAAGTTGAAATCAAAGAGGATGTCAACGCCTACATTCGCGGCGCTGTGACGATCCTCATAGGTGGAATCATCGCTGCCGTAGGTTTCGCCATCTTGAACGTAGCGGTCGCGTTTTTTGTTAGTGTGCTGTTACCGAGTACGCTTAACGAATTCGTCCGGCTAGCGCTCGGCTTCGTCATCACGGGTGCACTATATCTCGTCATAGGCGGCATCTTCATCATCACGGCGAAGAATCGCATGGCGAAGCAGGGAATTGTGCCGGAACGCAGCGTCAACGAACTCAGAAAGGATAAGGAATGGCTGAAGAAGGAACTCTAGGCGTCGCGCGCGCTTCGGACGAAGATGTTGAGCCTAGCAAGGAAGAGCTTCAGCGTCGCATGGAAGAGGCGCGACAGGAAATCACTCAGGCTGTGACGGAGATTAAAGAGACAGTGACAAACCAATACTACTCTATGAAAGATACGGTCTCGGACGCGCTGGATTGGCGTCACCATTTTCGCAAACGCCCGATTGCGTTCAGCGTCGGCGCTTTAGGCTTAGGCTTTCTAGCAGGCTACGGGCTGGCAGGCTCGCTCAAAGGCAGAGGCCCGGGTCGTTCGGATTATCCTTCGCACGATGAAACGAATGTCTATGCGCGAACTGGCGCAACTCCTCCAAGGTTTGAAGAGGATTCGCCCGAACGCCATTCAGCTTTTCACGGCCACTCTTACGCGGCGCAGGCGATCATAGATGCCCCGCGCGAGGACACGGCGGAGCGTGTAGGCAGTCAATCTTCGGAAGCTGAAGAGGAAAGCGAAAGCGGTGAAGGCGCTGCTCCGCGCGGCGGCGATTACACTTACAGCAGCCCGCGCCAGCAGAGCGAAGAAGTCAAGCCGAGCGAGAATAAGCCCAGCCTCTTTGATCGCTTCAAAGAGACATCTGCGTATGAGCGGCTTGAAAGCGAGGTCGCTTCGCTCGGCGACAGATTTATTGATGAGCTATCGAAGACGGCGCAGAACGTTGTGCTGCCTGCGCTCTTCAATAAGATAAAGGAACTGTTCGGCGTTGACTTGTCTAACAAGCAAGGGCAGCAGGCGCAGAGCAGTAGCAGCAGGCAGACAGGGCAAACGCCGCAGACTGCTTCGACAAGCGCACAATCGCAGAGCGCACAAGCGGCCAGCGCTTCAGCCTCTCTAGCAACGGCCTCGCGCGGCGGAACGCAGTCCTACGCCACGAGCGAGAATCGTCCTTACAACGCCCAATCACGGACGAGCGAAACGGGTCGTCGTCAGGATGATTCCGTTCTGGACCTTGAAGAGCAGGGATGAACGAAGGGATGAGGGCGGAGGGATGAGCGAAGGGATGAAGGATGAGGGATGAGGGATGAAGTAAAAGAAAGAGAATGTGCTTTCGTTCTTTCAATTCATTCATACCTCACGCTGCCGCCCTCATCCCTTCCTGCTGTCATCATCAACGCCTCTTCGGGCGTGGGCGATAAGGAGAGGGTGCGCGAGCAGCTTAGCGATGTCTTCGCTTCTGAAGGAGTGAAGGCTCGCATCACTTTGGCGCAGACCGGCGAGGAGATAGTTAATCTCGCGCGCCGCGCCGTAGAAGAGAACTGCCAGCCCGTAATCGCAGGCGGCGGCGATGGAACTATCAATGCCGTAGCTTCCGTCCTCGTTGACACGGACAGAACGCTCGGCGTGCTGCCTCTTGGGACGCTCAATCATTTCGCAAGAGATTTGAAGATTCCGCTCGACGTGGAGAGCGCTGCGCGAGTTTGTCTTGAGGGACGCGAGACGCGCGTTGATGTGGGCGATGTCAACGGGCGCATGTTTCTGAACAACTCCAGTCTTGGGCTTTATCCAAACATCGTTCGCCACAGAGAGAAGCAGCAGGAGCGATTGGGGCGCGGCAAGTGGCCTGCCTTCGTCTGGGCTACACTGGCTATGCTCAAGCGCTATCCCTTCTTAAACGTTCGCCTGAGCACGGACGACAAGCGCCTGATACGACGGACGCCCTTCGTCTTCATAGGCAACAACGAGTACCGTATGGAGAGCTTGCAGATTGGCGGTCGGTCATGTTTGGACAAAGGCGAACTGAGTCTGTACGTCGCTCACCACACAGGCCGATTGGGATTGCTGCGGCTTGCTTTTTGCGCACTTTTCGGCGGCCTGCGCGACGAGAAGGATTTCGATGCGATGTGCACAAAAGAGGTCTGGGTCGAGACGCGCCATCCAAAGCGCCTTCGCGTGGCAACAGACGGCGAGGTCACTGTAATGACCACGCCTCTACACTATCGCACGCGCCCTGACGCACTTCGCGTGCTCGTACCGAAAGTGAATAGTGAATAGTGAATAGTGAATAGTTAAATCCATGGATTTAACTATTCACTATTCACTTATGTTCTATGCGTATCCTCGTTCATCTCTCCGATCTGCATTTCGGGCGTGTGGATTATTCTGTCGTTGAGCCGCTCATTGAGAAGGTAAGTGAGTTGAAGCCCGATGTCTTAGTGGTATCGGGCGATCTGACGCAGCGTGCGCGAAGCCAACAGTTTAAGGAAGCGCGTGAGTTTCTTGATCGCCTGCCCAAGCCTCAGATCATTGTGCCGGGCAATCACGACGTGCCTATGCACAACGCTTACGCGCGCTTCTTTAAGGGGCTGAACAAGTACAGGCGATTTATAACGGATGACCTTGAGCCTTTTTACTCGGACGCGGAGATAGCAGTTCTTGGTCTTAACACGGCGCGGCGCTTTACTATCAAGTACGGGCGCGTCAACGCGGAGCAGATTGCGGCAATACGCGAGCGGCTGTGTGCTTTCGATGATGATAAAGTGACGAAGATGATTGTGACTCATCATCCTTTCGATCTACCGGAGGGCGGCGATGAAAGCGAGTTGGTCGGGCGAGCGCGTCTTGCTATGGAGACGATTGCAATGTGCGGCGCGGATGTGCTCCTTGCCGGACACCTGCACGTGGGCCACACGGGCGAAAGCTCCGCGCGCTACAAGATAGCGGGACACAGCGCGCTCGTAGTCTCAGCCGGAACAGCAACCTCAACGCGCGGGCGCGGCGAGCCGAACTCATTCAACGTGCTGCGCATCAAGCATCCCTTCATAAACGTAGAACGGCTCTCGTGGGCTGCGGAGAGCAATCGCTTCACTCCATCTTCGACAGAGCATTTCAAGCACACGCCCGACGGCTGGACGCGCGTGCCGGATGAGATGGCTGCGGAGATTACCTATTCGGATGAGAAGACTAGCGTGCCGCCTACAGATTCATAAAAGTGTGCTGAAGAAAATAGCGTTGACACTCACTCGCGTGTGGTCATAGACTCGCTTGCGTTCCCTTTAATGTTCTCGACCAACGGTCTTCCGAAAGGATGTCTTCTCATGACCAGACAAAATTCAATGCTGCGCCATAAAAACAGAATCGCGGTCTGCGCTCTTGTTCTGCTCGGTGTAATAATTTGCAATGTGCCGCGCACGCAGGCGCAAGACACTGCCGATTACCAGAAGGAACGCGAGCGCGCCATGCTGCTCTACGACCAGAATAAATTCGCGGACGCGATTCCCATTCTGGAAAAACTCGTCAAGATAAAATCCGATGACGTTGTCATCTGGGAACGCTTAGGCTGGTCCACGCTAGTCGTCGCCGGATCAATCAAAGACCCTACCGCGCGTAAGCAGGCGCGCGACCACGCCCGCGCAGCGCTCCTTCGCGCTAAAGAGTTAGGCGGTAACAGCGAGCTATTGCGCGAAGGACTCGATTCTCTTTCCAAGCCCGACCCCACAGACCTTGCTTTCTCAAGCAACAAAGAGGCCGACGCCGCAATGCGCGAGGGCGAAGAGGCGCACACGCGGGGCGACCTGGACAAAGCTATAGCCGATTACCAGCGCGCTCTGCAACTAGACCCGAAGCTTTACTTTGCGCCGCTCTTCATAGGCGACATGTACTATAAGAAAGGTTACCAAGCGAGTGACCCGCGCGCCAAGAATGAGTTGCTTGATAAGGCTGGCGAGTGGTTTGCGAAGGCGATTGCGATTGAGGAGAACATAGAGACGGCGCATCGCTACTGGGGCGACTCGCTTATGCTTCAGGGCAAGCAGCAAGAGGCAATGATGAAGTTCGTTGACGCGATCATAGCCGAACCCGGCAACCGGAATGGTTACATGGGACTTTCCCAGTGGGCCGGGCGCAATCAGGTCAACATGGCTCACCCGAAGATAGATATTCCGGTCAAGCTGTCAATGACAGCAGATAAAAAACTCGAAGTCTCTTTTGATCCGGCGCTCAAGGATAGCGCGGACGGGTCGGGCGCGTGGGAGCAATACGGAGTGGTGCGTTCCAGATGGGTCGCCGAAGGTTTCGCCAAAGCCTATCCGAACGAGCCGACTTATCGTCACACTCTGCGCGAGGAGACTGAAGCGCTGCGCGCCGTAGCCGAAACTGCTTCCAGTTGGCTTAAGTCCGGCAAGGTCAAATCGCTTTCGCCATCATTGGCCGCGCTCGTAAAGCTGAACGAAGCAGGCTTGATAGAGCCTTTCATCTTCTTCACACACGTTGATCAGGGAATCGCACGCGATTACCCAGCCTATCGTCAGGCCAACAGGGATAAGCTCAGGCGATACTGGAAAGAGTTTGTCATACAGCAATGATTTCTTGGGCGAAGCAGAAGACTTATGAAAAGTTCCGCCAGGGACTGCAATGAAACCGGTCCAGCAATTCATTGTGGTCTCTTACGGGACAGCGCTGAAGCTATCCTTAATCCAAACGAATCAATCCGCGCCGACTCGCAAGCGCAGGCCGTCGGTTGCAGGGATGGTCTCGCCCGGCCAGAGTTTCTTCGCCTCTGAAACCATGTCAACGCCGTCCCATTCTGGATAGAGATGCGAGAGCATGACCTTTCTCGGCCCTGCCTTCAACGCAAGCAGCATCGCATCCTTTAATTCAAGATGAGTCTCCACAGGCTTGTTGCGCGGGAAAGAGCATTCCATCAGAAAGAGATCAACGCCACGCGCGAACGTTGCGAGCGCGTCCGTGTAGCCTGTGTCCGAAGTATAGACCAGCGACGTGCCGTCCGCTTCGGTCAAACGAATCGCAAGACTCTCGCGCGTGTGCGGAGTAGAAAAAGTTTCAGCGCGAAGATGCGGCAGAATCTCAAACTCTGTGCGCGGCGCGACCTCTCTTATCTCAATCGGGAACGGCTGCTTCAACAGTTTGTAATCGTTGGCTTCGTCGAACGCCCTGAAGAGTTTCTTCAATCCGCGCCCGCCGAAAACGTTTAGAGGCTTGCGGCGCGACTTCGTCTGCGGAGCATGTTTCGTTCCGAAGAGGAGCGGAGCAAGGCCGCCCACATGGTCAAGATGAAAATGGCTTATCCAGATAGCATCCAGATTCACCCAGTCCAAATCTTCCTGCGCCATTCGATGAACGGCTGCTGCACTCGCATCAAGCAGAAGCGACCCGCTCGCAGTCTCAAGCCAGTGCGAAGTGGAAGCGCGCTCTTTGTGCGGAACGGACGTGCCTGAGCCTAGAACAATCAGGTTCATTGTTTCATTTTCCTTTAAGGCGAAGGCTATCAACCGACAATATCGCGCGTCAAACCTCAACTTGACCGCCGCGCATCTTTTTGGCTAAATCTAAAACGTGAAGAGTAACCACAGAGGCACAGAGGCATAGAGAAGATAGAAAGAATTTGAGAAATTTACTCAACCATTATTCCTTAATTCTTCTCTCCGGCCTCTCCAGTCTCTGTGGTTCATTTGAGGTTCAATGAGCACAACTAACGTAGAACTAGATGCGCTGGCAGTCTTCTCGCACCCGGACGATGCGGAGCTATCTGTTTCGGGTACGCTCCTGAAATTGAAGTCGCTGGGTTATAGCACGGGCGTTCTGGACATGACGCGCGGCGAGATGGGAACGCGAGGCACGCCCGAAGCCCGTGCGGAAGAGGCGCGCGCGGCTGCCAGACTTTTGAAACTGGACGTGCGGCTGAATCTTGAGCAACCGGATGGTCACGTCTGGCTGACAGAGGAAGCGCGCACGGCTATGGTGCGAGTCATTCGCACTCATAAACCAAAAGTAATCTTCACGGCGCATTGGGACGACCCGCACCCGGACCACGCCGCTACCTGCCGCATAGTGCGCGAGGCCGCGCGCCTTGCGAGTATGCGGCGATATGATGAAGAGTCAGGACTTGAAGCCGTGCGAATGCCATCGCTCGCTCATTCAGTCTTCTCGCGGCGCGTGGTTCCATCTTTCATCGTTGACGTTTCGGATTTCGTTGAAGAGAAGATGCGCGCAATTCAGGCGCACGCTTCGCAATTCTTCCGCGCCGATTCAAGTGAGCCTGAGACGCGCATCAGCGAAAAAGGTTTCCTGCAACAGATAGAATGGCGTATGCGCTACTACGGCTCGCTGATAGGCGTGGCCGCAGGCGAAGCCTTCTATGTGCGCGAAGCATTGAATGTAGAAGACCCTGTGAAGCTTCTCACCAGACAGATGAATATCTATTCTTAAAAGCAGGAGTCAGGAGTCAGAAGCCAGAAGCCAGAAGAAAAGAAAAACGGGTTTGCGGCCCTTTCCCCTTCCGACTCCTGGATTCTGAATTCTGTATCCTGCTTTTCATTGGCTTCTGACTCCTGACTCCTGTTTTTCTTCAAGCACCGCGCGGGCGATGGCTAATGTTGCGTTAGCGCGTGGCGCTTCGCCTGTAAAATTCTTTGCGGCTTCGATGGCGCGGTAAAGGTCGTATTTGGCAAGCGAGCGAAAGAGGCCGAGCAGGTCGAAGTCCGGGACGTTTGCGCTATTAACAACAACTCCGTTCTTGAATCGAAGCGATGATGTCATGCGCGCGTCATCGCCCGTGTAGCCGTCCGAAGAGTTTGCGGCTTTGACGACCTCCGAGATTAAATCCCACGCTCGCGCAGCGTCTGCTTCGATGAGGACAGAGGTGATGGCGATGAGTGCGCGCGGGCGCTCCATCTCGCTTGCGGCAATGCGGCGTGCTTCCGCTGTGGCTTCTTCGAGTATATCGATTGCCCGTGCTCTCTCTGATTTCAAAAGCTGGCGCGCGGCCTGTGTGAAACCCCACACGCGCTGCAAGTGCGTTAGCTCACCGCTTCGAGCTATGCGTAATGCTTCCTGCGTGTCTTTCTTTTGAAGCGCGTTGTTCAGATATTCAAAATCGACGAAGGCGCGAGTCTGTCGGCGTAAATCGGAGTCTTCGATCTTGTCAACCAGATCGCGTCCGCGCGCATCGTTTGCGCCTGCGAGTGCTGAAGCCATGTCAGCATAGATTGCGTCGCGCTCGGCTGAATTGGCAGCGCGATCAATGCGATCCTGAAATCCTTCCATTCTGTCTCTGCTGTTGTCTTCGGGCGTAATACCTCTGTTGACAGCGCGATTCTCGCCCGTCCGCATTCTGTCTGGGGCGTCCGTTGAGAGCGCGGCCATCATTGTGCCGAGTTCTGCAAAGTGGTCCGGCGCGTAGCGCTCGAAGAGCGGGAGCAGGCGTTTGATGACCATATATTTGCCTATTCGCCCAGAGCTTGTAGTGTCCTGATCGGGTGGCGGAAGCGGGCGCAGTAGAATCTGCGCGGCCACTTGAAAGAACGCTTTGCGCAAATCAGCCGGAATATCAGGCGCAGGCGTTGGACCACGCCGCGCCATCTGGTTTGCCCCGCCGCGCCGCTCGAACGTTATGTATAGAAACGGAGTGAAGACGTAAGAGGAGAGTCCCGAAACAGTGTTTGCGTCAGATTGAGGATCAACCGCCGCAAGTTGAAGCAGAGCTACAAAGCGTTTGTCCGCAGCCGCAGCATCCTTTTCGCGTAGCGCTGAAAGGAAATTAATAGTCTCAACCGTGACTGAGGTGAGAGCCGGGTCAGCGTACTGTAGAGCGTGCTCCGTGTCTCCGTCTTGCAATAATTGAGTCGCAAGACTTAATCGCTGAGCTTGAGAAGGCTTTGACATCCAGGGGTCACGACCGAGCGAACTGTTAGCAGCCTCGCGCTCTTTAGACTCTTCCATCTTCTTCAAGAACTCTTCGCCGAGCGCGCGGTCACGACGAGAGGCAAGGCGCAGAACTTCGTTGCGAACGCTCGGCGGAGGCGTGACGGCAACAGAGCCTGTGGTCTGTTCCTGTCGGCGTATGTCTTCTTCCAGCTTGCGCGCAGATTCGGCGTCAGCCTCTTCCGCAGCGTCCCACGCGCTCCCGAAGAGTGTGCGCGCACGATCTTGCTCACTGTCCCAGAGAGCATCTGCCGCGCGCGATAGGACGCGAGCGCGCAGTGTTTGATCGCGGTAGCCCTTCGCCTCGTCAGCTAAAGATTTGAGCAAAGAGAGTGCTGTGATGCGCCGCTGCTCCGCAAGCGGGTCAACTTCGGCGCGCGAAGCAGATGCCTTCTTGCTTGAGGCTGCTTTTATCTGAGTTGCATCTTTGGCCGTAGGGGTCTGAGCGTTTACGAGCGAAGGCAGAGTCACTAAGCAGAACAGCGCAAAGATCGAGCGAACGGGTCTTGACATCTTTTGCCTCCTGAATGGTCCGAACGCACGTCGGACAGGGAATGAGAACCTTTGATTAACCTTACGCCGAGAGGTGCGCAGAGTTCCAAAATTTACAGGAAGATAAAAGAGACCAAACCGCGAAATACGAACCGCGCAACGACGCGAAACGGACGCGAAAAGAAGATTGATAGAGAATAAAAAACTGGCATGGACGATTCTTCAAATCCCTTTTAGCGTCTTTCGCGTCGTTTCGCGATTCGTATTTCGCGGTCTCTAAACGGCGACGACCTCAAGCTCCGGGTCAATCTCCTGCCTGAGCATTCCTTCAATAGCCATGAGTGTTCCTGTCAGAGAGCTTGGGCAACTGCCGCAAGCGCCCTGATAACGTATGTTGAGCGTGTTGTCTTTGATGCCGAGCACTTCCAGATAGCCTCCGTCCATCATCAAAGCGGGCCGCACCTTCTCGTCCAGAATCTCGTTGATTCTAATAAGGCGCGGGTCATCGCTCATCACTGCTCCGAGCGCGCCGCCGATTGCTGGTGAATCCGGGGTTGCGCCTCCGACGCTCGCGGCTGCGCGAATCGGCACGGCCAGTTCCGGCAGAAGCTCGTCCCAATCGCTATCGTCCGTCTTCTCGACCGTCACCATTTGGTCCATGTAGAAGATGGATACGACATTACCCACGTCGAACAAAGCTTTAGCGAGCGGGTCATCCTGAGCTTTATCTATTGATTCAAACTGTCGCGCAACACCGTTCGTCACAGACTCTTTGAGTATGAACTTGACGGCGTTCGGGTTCGGCGTCTCCTGAATATCACTGATTTTAGGCATTCCTTCGGTCTCCATTCATTCGCCTGTTATATAAGCTGAGAGGCTGAAATGATTCATAAGTTTAACGACACGTAAGATTATACTGCTTTTCATTAAGAGATGCAGCCGTAACGATTGCGGACGGGCGGATTAAAAACTAAAACGCTTCCGTCTTAATCAAATCCGCATTCCGCAATCCAAATAAGCCTTGCTAAAAATCAGGATGCGTGTCTATACTCACAAACCTTGCTTGACCCCCTTTACAGGTGTGACAAGTTGAGGTAGGAAGCAGGCGGTTGCGAGGGCCGCCTGCTTCTTCCTTTTATAGAAGAAGCCAGAAGTCCGAGAGGCAGGAATCAGGATTCAGAATCCAGAATGAAAGGGCTGAAACCCATTCTGTTTCTCTTTTATTCTGACTTCTGACTCCTGTATTCTGTCTCCTGCTTTCATGAACATAGGCATCACTGTTTATCCGACTTACGGCGGCAGCGGAATCGTAGGCTCCGAGCTTGGAAAAGAGCTTGCGGCGCGCGGCCACACGGTCCATTTCATAGGATCATCTCTGCCCACGCGCCTGACGGAATTGAACGAGCGCGTGCGTTTTCACGAAGTCGAGATGATGTCTTATCCGCTCTTCGAGCATCAGCCCTATACGCTCGCGCTGGCTACGAAGATGGCGACCGTTGCCGAAACAGAAAACCTTGATCTGCTTCACGTACACTACGCCATTCCGCATTCAATCAGCGCGATACTTGCGCGCGAGTCTTTGCAACCGCGTCGCCGTCTGCCCGTGATTACAACATTGCACGGCACAGACATCACACTCGTCGGTGCGGATCGTTCATACTTGCCAATCACGCGCTACGGCATCGTACAGTCAGACGGCGTGACGGCAATCTCTAACTATCTAAGGCGCGCGACAGCAGAGATTTTCGATTTCGACAACATTGCGGTCATACCGAATTTCATCTGCGCGACTGACTATCAAAGGCATCCTGTTCCACGCTTACGCCGAGAGCTTGCGCGCGATGATGAGCCGCTTCTGGTTCACGTCTCAAACTTTCGCCCAGTAAAGCGTCCCGTTGACTGCGTTGAAATCCTCGCGCGAGTTTTGAAGAGAACGAAGGCTCGACTCATCATGGTCGGCGACGGAAGCGAGCGGACCAATGCGGAGCATCGTGCACGCTGTCTTGGAATCTATGAGCACTGTTCTTTCGTAGGCAAGCAACCGAAGATAGTTGATTACCTTTCGGCTGCTGACGTGCTCTTGCTTCCTTCGGAGCAGGAGTCATTCGGCCTCGCTGCGTTGGAAGCGATGGCCTGTGAAGTTCCCGTAATTGCGTCGAATGTTGGCGGCATACCGGAAGTCGTGACGGACGGCGAGACAGGGTTCTTGAGCGAAACGGGCGACGTTGAAAAGATGAGCGAGGATGCTGCGCGACTACTTATGAACGAAGAGATGCGGCGCGAGATGGGGCGTCGCGCAAGAGAGTCTGCCATCGAGCGCTACAGCACAGACCTTGTCATTCCGCAGTACATAAAATTTTATGAGCGCGTTCTCGCCGCGTAGAGCGGCAGAAGAAGAGGCGGACGAGTGGAGCGCAAGCGAGAAGCCGGTCCGCTACATCATACAGAATCTTGAGCGCGCTTACGGCGTGCCGTTGAACGAGCGCGCGTCAGACCCGCTCGACATGCTAATCAAGATTATTCTCTCGCAGGCGACTAGCGATACGAACAGCCATAGGACGTTTGCGGCTCTGAAAAAACGTTTTTCCACTTGGGACAAAGCGTTGCGTGCGCGCACCTCAACCATCGCAGACACCATTCGCTCAGGCGGGCTTGCGAATCAGAAGGCAGCCGTCATCAAAGACGTGCTGCGCCAAATCAAAACTGAACACGGCACGCTCGATCTAAGTTTCCTGCATGATCTCTCAAACGAAGAGGCCGCCCGTTATCTATCGCAATTTCGCGGTATAGGTCCGAAGACGATAGCCTGCACGCTTCTCTTCGCGTGCCGCAAAGAGGTCTTTCCGCTGGACACGCACATCTTCCGCGTTCTTCGCCGCGTAGGTTTGATTCCGCAGAAATGCACCGATAGGCGCGCACACGAAATCATGAACGAAACAGTGCAAAAGGGTAAGTTCTACTCCTTTCACGTCAACCTGATTCGTCACGGTCGCACGCTCTGTCGCCCGCGCGAGCCACTGTGCGAACGCTGCCCGATTGTCGAATATTGCGACTATGGACAAAAGGTAATTTGAAAAGCATGAGTCAGTACCACCTGCGGTAGCGGGTGGGTGCTTTGGCATCTCAGACCCACCCGCTACCGCAGGTGGTACTGACATTTCCTTCCTATATGTATCTCGTTGACGGCAACAATGTGATGGCGCAGCGCGTCGGATGGCACAAGGATAAACGGAAGGCGCGGCGCAGGTTGATGGATGAGCTTGCGAGGTTTGCGCACACGCGGCGCGCGAGTGTGGCGGTTGTGTTCGATGGCGCGCCTGATGAGTTCTTCGCGGACGGCGCGAGCTACAAAGGCGTGCGCCTCTTTTATGCGGAGCGAGGCTCGAACGCAGACGAGCGCATAAAGCAGTTGGTCGAGCGCGAGCGCGAGCGCCGCACACTAATCGTTGTCACTTCCGACCGCGCTCTCTCAGACTACGTTCGTCGTTGCGGCGCGCAGGTCATTCGCTCAGGAGAATTTCGCAAACGAATGGAAGAGGCGGAAGCTGCAAACTCTAATCCAAACTCCCCCGAACCGTCCGTCGAAGGAGAACTCAATGAGTGGATGCGCTACTTCGGCGTCGGCACTGAAGATGACGAAGAGCCGTAAGGCAATTGAAAAGATAGAAGCAGGGAAGAAATATCGTTTCGTTCTTACTGCCTACTGCTACTGCTCTCGGTCTCCTCTCTCTTCCGCGTTCCGCAATCGGCTGGTTCTTTGGCATAATCTCTCTGTAGCGCGGCTCGCCGTTTTAAGCAGACTTTTAGATTTGGCCGAGCGTCTAATCTACAGCGGAGGACCTTTATGAAAAAACGTACTTCACTAGCCTTCGTCCTAATCTTCTCCTTATTCATCTCAATTGCAGCGCAGCAGAATCCAAATCCTAAACCTGGCCCGCAGACGACGCCTGAGCAAACCAATCCTCAGCAGCAGCAGGTTGAGAAAGAGGATGTCGTTCGCATCACTACGAACCTTGTGCAGGTTGACGCCATCATTACGGATAAGAATGGAAAGCAGGTGACGGACCTCAAGCCGGAAGAGATTGAAATCTACGAGGACGGTCATCCGCAGAAGATAACAAACTTCTCTTACATCTCGACCGAGAGCGG
>QHXM01000084.1 GCA_003222945.1 Acidobacteriota bacterium | reverse complement strand
TAAGATCGCCCGCTCCAGTCTGACCGACTGTTTGCGAGAAGAACTGCGCCTGCTGGTTCGCATCAAAGCCTGCGTGTCCGAAGTGGTATGCGCCGCGAACAAGTCCAGCCTGTTTGATGGCCTGCCAGTTTTTTGAAAACGTAGGGTCAACGCGATTTGGACCATCCGTAGCTTTGCAGATGCCGAACTGTATGCCGCTCGCTTTCACCTTATTCCAATCCACAGTGCCCTGATAGTGCGACACATCAATACCTTTAATAAGATTGGGGTCACTTAAGTCCATTTGTTTTTCCTTTCTTCATCAAAACTGGTTGATGACTAGAGCGTGGCGAGTGATTATATGTAATGCCGGAAAATGTGCAAGCTATTTTTTCTCAACTGTGAAACGACATTTATGCCTGAATGAGAGCGAGCACGAACCCTGTTAAATTAACTCTTCCGAACTTTTTTGATTGTGCGCTGAGCATGATTTGAGATAAGCTTAAAGGAGGTAGAGGCCGTCGGCCTCTTCGGCCCAATTAAGCACTTCGCCAATTGGTTTTGTTCGGGGAGATTGCCCCTCCCTGCGCAAAAACGTTTCCCGCAAAGAGCAGAAGATGAGTGTCTCCGTTCCCCGAAATCTCTGGAAGCCTCTGACAATCATGGCCGCGCTCGCCTTCGTTTACTACGGCGTGCTCGCAAAACTCGGCTACGATTGGTGGACCGACGAGAACTACTCGCACGGCCTTCTGATTCCTATAGTCATAGGCTACATACTCTGGACAGAGCGCGAGCGTCTCGGTCTAGTCAAAGCACGCCCGTCGCTTTTGTGGGGTGCAGGATTAGTAGGCTTAGCTTTGATGTCTCTGTGGGTCGGAGTCGCTGGCGCAGAGCTTTATGTTCAGCGCATGTCGCTGATGCTCGTGCTCGCAGGTGTGGTGATCTACTTCTGGGGATGGCGTTTGCTTTCCCTCTTACTTGTTCCCTTCGTACTGCTCTTTCTTGCGCTTCCAATCCCTGCAATCATCTTCAATAAGATTGCCTTCCCGCTTCAACTCTTCGCCTCGCGCTGTGCGGTCTGGGCAATGCGGCTCTTTGATATTCCGGTCCTGCGACAAGGCAACGTGATTGAGTTGATGCCGAAGGGCGCGCGTGAGACTAAAAAGCTCGAGGTCGTAGAAGCCTGTAGCGGCATTCGCTCGCTTATGACCTTGCTGACGCTCGCAGTAGTCTTCGCATATCTCACGCGCCCGAAGAATGATGATGATGGACAGGGCGGCGTCTTGCGCAGGATGAAGAGCTACGGTTTCTGGCGAGCCATCATCATCGTCGCTTCGGCTGTGCCGATTGCGATCCTGACTAACGCGCTGCGCGTCAGCGGCACAGGCATACTCGCTCATTACTATGGCACACAGATAGCGGACGGCTTCTTTCATTCCTTCTCCGGCTGGGTCATATACATTGTCGCCTTCCTGATGCTCTTCGGCGTCGGCTGGTTACTGGACCGCATTGGGGGAAGAGGCAAAGGTGATAAAGGCGGAGGGCAGGCGAAAGCTACTGCGAAAGTGTCAAAGATGACGAGTGTTGAATCCATTTCGGCGACGCCTTCAGCAGCGCCCGCGCCCGTGAATGCAGTTCCGGCGAAAGGAGTCGAATAGGGTTGGGAATTAATTTGAAAGACTCCTGGCGCTTTCTTTTCATGCTTGCGCTGCTCGCCCTTGGCGGCGGCGTCATACATCTTTGGGAGCGCGCAGGCGAAGCGAGCGTGTCCCGTCATCCTTTGCGCGAGATGCCTTCGCAGATAGGTTCTTGGCGACAGGCCGGAGCGGACCAACGCTTCGACGAGCAGACAGAGAGTGTGCTGCGCGCGGACGATTACATCTCCAGAATCTACATAAGAAATGACGGGCACGTGGCATCGTTCTATGTAGGCTACTATGCGACGCAGCGAAACGGCGCGACCTATCACAGTCCTCTGAACTGCTTGCCAGGTTCTGGTTGGGAGATGAGCGACCCAGCGCCCGTAACGATTACTCCAGCGGACAGCTCACCTAGCTTTGAAGCCAACCGCTACATCGTTGAGAACGGCGACGACAAGCAGCTTCTGATCTACTGGTATCAGGGGCGAGGCCGGAAACTGGCGAGTGAATACTGGGGCAAGATTTACACCGTGATTGACAGCATACGCCTGCGCCGCTCGGACGGAGCAATGGTTAGAGTAATGATGCCACTCGGCATGTCTGAAGAGGAGACATTACATGCCGCCCAAGACTTGGCCGCTCAGGTCGCGCCCGTGCTTCCGGCATTCGTGCCGAATTGAAAACTCGTAATGAAGAAATCATACATTCTCAGGAAGCGAGGGGCGATTGGTCATTTCCTGATAATGTACCGACTCTGACAAAAAATGAGGAGAGTAAGGAACATTTAACGAAAAGCCAATGCGCTCCGCGCGTGGATTCGAGAGAAAAACAGCGGCTTTGCCCGCCGCCTCTCTCGATCAACCGTAAGGAGCATTGAAACTTAAATTTGCGAGAGAGCGGTTTGCCCCTGTCCCTCTCGCAAACAATCTTCCGCCAGGGAGTTTTAATTACAGATGAATCAAAAAGAGTGCACCCCCAGCCGACGCTACCCTATAGCCTTTCTCATAACCTTGCTCGTCGCAAGCCTACTGCTTTCGGGCTGCAAGAATAATGCAGCCATGAAGGCCGAGTACGTCAAACGCGGCGAAGCCTTTCTCAAAGACAGAAGATTCGATGAAGCCTCAATAGAGTTTCGCAACGCGCTTCAGATTGACGATCATCTGACAGCAGCCCACTGGGGACTTGCTCAAGCCTTCGAGGGCTTGCAACGCTGGCCGGAGATGTTGGCTGAATTGAAGAGAACCATTGAACTCGACGGCAATAATCTGGACGCCCGCGTGAAACTCGGCAACTACTACATGGCTCCTCTCAAGCGAACGCCTGAGATGATCGCAGAGGCCGAGCGTCTTGCCAAAGAGGTTCTGCAAAAAGACCCGAACCACATTGAAGGCCACATACTGATGGCTACGGTCCTGTTTGCTCAAGGCAAGCGCAACGAATCAGAAGCGGAACTCAAGCACGCTCTTGAACTCAATCCGAAGCGCATCGAGTCAATCCTGAGCCTTGCGCGCTACTACACGAACGTTCAGGACATGGGCAAGGCCGAAGAGACTTTCAAGCAGGCCATAGCTGTGAATGAAAATTCCGCGATGGCTCATTCGGAGTATGGAAAGTTTCTTGTTCAGGCAGGACGAAGCGAACAGGCTGAGGCGGAGTTTCGCCGCGCCATCGAAGTCGAGCCTGCGAACCGCGATGCGCGCTTCGTTATCGCAAGCTACTATCTTGTCAACAAGCAGTTTGATAAAGCAGAAGCAGCTTACAAAGCTTTGGCGGACCTGGACAAAGATAGACCGGAGGGGCGCGCAATCCTCGCGGACTTCTACTCGTCGGTCGGGCGCTACGACGACGCTGTAAACATCTACAAAGAGATAGTCGCAAAATCGCCTGACTACTCGCGCGGGCACTATCGTCTGAGCGAGATAATGCTACAGCGCGGCGACTTGCAGGGCGCGAGCGCTCAGGTCGAAGAGGTATTGAAAGCAAACCCTCACGATATGCAGGCGCTCATTATTCGCTCGCGGATACACATGCAGAGCAGCGACCCCGACGGAACTAAAAAAGCCATCGAAGACCTCAAAGAAGTTTTGAAACAGGAGCCTAATTCGCGCACGGGACTCTATGTCATGGCGGACGCGAATTTCCGGTCCGGCAAGATTGAACAGGCGCGCGCCTTCGCCGGAGACCTGGTCAAGTTCTATCCAGATTATCTCCCCGCGAAGCTGATGCAGGCGCAGATAAACCTTGCGTCGAAAGACCCTGTTGCTGCTGTGACTCAATCGAACGAGTTGCTTAATCTTCTGGACAAGTCAGCGCCCGATGCCGACACGTCGCCGCAGATGCTTGCAGAGCTTCGCGCTAAAACCTTGACCGTGCGTGGCACGGCCTACTTGCAGATGGGCAAGACCGCTCAGGCTCATGCGGATTTAACGGCGGTGCGTGACATGGCTCCGAGCGATCCTTCTTCATACATCAATCTCGCAAACGCCTCGCTAGCGGAAAAGAAAGTGGATGAGGCCGTAGCTCTTTATGAACGCGCTCTGGCTATTGACAGCGTGAACTTTAATGCGCTAAATGGTCTGGTTCAAATTTACAACAGTCAGAATCGTCTGGACCTTGCGCAATCGCGCCTGGATCAGGCCATAAGCCAACAGCCCAACAATGCCTCGTTGCATTATCTGAAGGGAGAAGTTTTCGACATAAGTAAAGATGCTCAGCTTGCTGAAGGAGAGTTCCGACGCGCCCTTGAGCTTGATCCGAATTACATGCCCGCTTACTCAGCCCTTGGCACGCTCTTTACTTACACGAATCAGCAGGATAGAGCCATCGCAGAGTATCGAAAGATACTTGACCGCAATCCCGATAATGCAGGCGCATACGTTCTGATTGGAATGCTCGAAGACAGTCGAGGCAACACGGACGCGGCAATTGAGAGTTATCGGAAAGCCGTGGCGATTGATCAGAATTCGGAAGCCTGGGCGGTTGCCGCGAACAATCTCGCGTGGATTTATGCGGCGCACAATAAGGGTAACTTGGACGAAGCTCAGGCGCTCGCGCAGAGTGTAGTTCAAAAGTACCCGGACGTTCCCGGCTTCGTTGATACATTGGGCTGGATCTATTACAAGAAGGGTCTGCACGGACCAGCCGTCGAGCAGTTGCAGAAAGTTGTTGCGAAGGTTTCCGATAGCGCTTCGTACCGCTTTCATCTTGGAATGGCGCTCGCCGGAAAAGGCGACCATGCGGGCGCGCGGCGCGAACTCGAACAGGCTCTGCGTCTGGGCGAGAAGCAGCCGAGTTTCGCAAACGCCGAAGAAGCTCGTAATACTTTGAAAACGCTTTGATGGAAACGCCGCCCGTTTTAGCTTTTTTACTTAACGGGAGGCTTTCCCCCTGAAACCGCTTTCCGCGTTTACATGCAAAGGCTTGCTATTGCCCGGCGAGCTTTCAGCTAATGAAACCGATGGCGGGGCTTTAAGGTAAGACTAAGGAGTGCCGAACATGAGTCTGCAATTTCGCCAGAGAACTCCGGGCGAGTACGCCCGCATCATCTGGAAGCGCAAGTGGCTTATCATTCTTCCGGCCATAGCGATTGCTTCTGCCATCACACTTGTAGTTCTACGTCTCCCGGACATCTACGAATCCCACACTCTGATCGTCGTCAAGCCTTCGACGATTCCTGAGCCGCTCGTTCCCACCTCTTCCGAAGACACTTTGACCCGCGAGCTAACGAGCATCTCTCAGATCGTCACGAGCCGAAGCTCTCTTCAACCTCTGGTTGAAAAGTATCACCTTTATGAAGCCGAGCGACAGCACGGGCAGCCAATGGAGTCTGTCGTCGAGAGTATGCAGAAGGACATCAAAGTGGAGGTCAGTTCGAGCAAGGAGAAGACCAACGGCTTCAGCATCTCTTACAGAGGACGTGACCCGCGCATAACGCAGGCTATAACGGCTGAGCTTGCCAGCAAGTACATTGACGCGCAGACCAAAGCCTCGCAGAACGCTGGAATTTCGACCAAGCAGTTCTTCGACCGCAACGTCGAGCAGGCCAAAGCGGAACTGGACGAAGTTGACCAGCAGCGCCTTGAGTTCATGCGACAGAATCTATCGCACCTGCCGGACGGAGAGCCGATACTCGGCACACAGTTGACCGGACTCTACGAGCAGCAGAAATCGCTCATCACAGAGATAGGCCGACTGCACGACCAGCAGAACACCTTGAGCCAACGCTACGGCGATCTGCAAAAGCAGCGGCAGCAGAATATTGAAAACATTATAGAGGAGGGTAATAACCCGAAGAGAACGCCGGAATATCTACAGCTTATGCAGCGCGAAGATGCCCTCGAAGCTGAGATACGAAACATGAAGCAAACGCTTCGAGAAAAGAACCCTGACTTAATTAATAAACAGCAGGAGCTTGATTCAGTTCGGGCCAGAATGCAGCAAGCCATAGACGAGGGCAAGGCCATAGCAGAGGAGAAGAGAAAGCGCTACGAGTCGCAGATTGATCCGAGCATTAACGCCGTGCAGTACGAGACTGAATACGCCAAGAGCGAGATGGCGCGTCAACAGAAGATGCTGGATGAGACAAACTCTCAGATAAGCTCTATCCAACAGCGCATCAACGACATTCCGGGCGCGAAGGTCGGACTCGAAGCTCTTGATCGTGAGTACCAGACGAAGAAGGCGAACTACGACGCGCTTCAGGCTCAGCAACAGAAAGCAGATGTCATCGCAGGGATGCAGACCAATATGCAGGGCGAGACAATCGAAGTGGTTGACGCGGCGAACCTGCCAGAAGCTCCCGTCGCGCCGAAGCGCCCCGTGCTTATCCTGGCAGGCATCATGCTCGGTCTCTTCGTCGGCATCGCCTTTGCAGCAGTCTTTGAAGTCCCGCGCCTCTTAACGATTCAGACGGCCAGCGATGCAGAGCACTACACTGGGCTTCCCGTACTCGTCTCAGTGCCCGAACTTCTGACGCCGGAGGAAGCGAGCGTCATTCCGCGTCGCCGCATGATGCTCGTCGCCGCCGGAATCGTCGCAACCATTTTGAGCATCCCCGTGATCGCCTACGGGCTGAAGTTCACGCACATACTTGACAGATTTATTTCATGAGGGATGAAGGATGAGGGATGAAGGATGAAGTAAAACCATTCTTCATTCATCACTCATCCCCTACACCCTCATCCCTTCGGAGACTGCCGTGTACAGAGAATTCTACGGACTTAAAGAGTTGCCATTCGCGCTGACGCCCGATCCGCGCTTCATCTACTTTACGCCGTCGCACACGGAGGTGATGGCGAACCTGCACTACGGGATTGAGAGCGGCAAAGGCTTAGTGGTCGTCACGGGCGAAGTCGGCACAGGGAAAACTACAATCCTGCGCTGGATGATGCAGCGGCTGGACCGAACGGTTTTGGTCGCCTACGTCTTCAACCCCAGATTGACCGTGCCGGAGTTTTACCAGCACATCACTACGCTCTTCAACGTGAAAGAGTGGGAGACGAAATCGGAACTTCTAATCGCATTAGGGCGAACACTCGAATCGCGCCACTCGCGCGGGCTTCGCACTGTTCTAATCATTGACGAAGCGCAAGGGTTAACGCCTTACGTTCTGGAAGAGATTCGTCTTCTCTCAAACTTTGAATCCGACACGGCCAAGCAGTTGCAGATTGTCCTGACTGGTCAGCCGGAACTGCGCGACGTTCTGAATGACCCGGACTTGCGGCAGCTAAAGCAGCGCGTTGCGCTTCGCTGCGAGATTAAGGCTCTGCCGAATGTTGAAGAGACCGAGCGCTACATCACTTCGCGCTTGTTGGTAGCAGGCGCGGACCGCACGGACATCTTCTCGCCCGGCGCGATTGACTACATCTTTCGCTGCTCGGAAGGCATACCGCGACAGATAAACAATCTCTGCGATAACGCTATGCTTTCGGGCTATGCCGCAGGCGAATCAATCATAGGGCGCTCGATAATCGAAGAGGTCGCGGACCAGTTTGACATGCTGCCTAGAAACGACAGAGGCCGTCAGATGGGCGAGGAGCGCGAAGCGCCCGCAAGAATTTTCACCGCCGCAGGCCGCGCAGAGTTGTGGGCTGCCGGAACAGGCGCTGCTCAACAAACAGAAAACGCTTCGTCGTCTCTCGCCATGCACGAAGAGGCGGAGCAGCGCGCAGGAGCAGCAGGAACAGATGAGGTCAGCGCGGCCTTTCGTCGCTCTGGACTTATGGGGGACAGATAATGGGAAGAGTTTACGATGCATTGAAACGTGCCAGCACCGCAAAGGATGAGAACGGCGCTGGTCGAAAGAAAGAAGATCAGAAGCGCCGCAACGGAACGGCTGCCGGTAGAAAACTCTCGGCAGTCCTTCCCGTAGTGAATGGGGACGAGCATCCTTGGGATAGCTCGCCGCTATTCTCTCGCGCGGCGCACGAGTCAGCGTCCACTGCGCACACCGAGGAACGCGCCGGGTCGGCACTCTCCGGCGTTACAGCTTCGCGTGCTGCTGGGGCAACTTTGGACGCTGCTGGGACGGCGCGCGCCCTACCGGAGTTTATGTCTCTGGACATCTCCGCGGCGCGCGTCGAACCTCATCTGATAGCCGTCACGCAACCGCGCTCGGCCTACTGCGAGCAGTTCCGCTCGCTTCGCACGCGAGTGCTTCAAGCGAGCGAGCGTAAAAAAATGCAGGCCTTTGTAGTCACCAGCGCGGGCGTTGCGGAAGGCAAGACCCTGACGGCTTTGAATCTAGCGTGGCTGCTGGCGCAGACGGACGGCGTGCGCGCTCTCATAATTGACAGCGACCTGCGGAATCCTTGCGCGGCTGACTATCTTGGAATTGAAGACGCCATAGGACTCTCCGATGTCCTGTCAGGCGAAGCGACTCTGGAAGAAGCAATTCTGCATCTGAATCCTTCTGGTCTTTATATGATGCCCGGAGGCGAAGCGCGCGACGACGTTGCGGAGATTCTCTCCGGTCCAAAGTTCGGACAACTCTTGGCAGAGCTTCGCCGCATGTTCGACTACATAATCATTGACGCGCCGCCTTTAGGAATCTTCACGGACGCGACCGTTCTGATTAACCGCGCGGACGCAGCGCTCCTGGTCGTGCGCTCAGGCAAGACTCGCTACGCTGCGCTTGACCGCATCATCGAGCAGTTGCCGCGCGAGCGTCTCTTGGGCGTAATCCTGAATCGCTCGGACGAACAGTTGGATGAAACTTCTTACTACTATCAGCGGCGTTACTATCGTCGTGAAGATAAGGGGATCACGAAGTCTGCAACGCAGGCTGAGATGAAAAATGCTGAGGAGGTCATCGTAGCAGGTTGAGACCGCGCCGCCTCAATGCACGAACGGTGCTTTTAATCATCGTCGAAGCAGGTCTGCTTTTCGGCGGGCTAGTCGTCGCTGTGTATCTGAGGCTTGATGGAGCAGACGCCGAGCGTGAGCTTATTGAGAAGCACGGGTTCTACAAAGCTGCGCTCGCAACACTCTTCTGTTTGAGCGCGTTCTATCTATACGACCTATACGACTTCATCATCATGCACGACAGGCGCGAGCTTGTCCTTCGCATGATTCAGGCGCTTGGATTAGCTTGGGTCGCGCTTGCTCTTACCTTCTACGCTTTCCCCTACCTGATGATAGGGCGCGGCGTAACATTGATCTCTCTGCCGCTCGCGCTCTTTCTGATGATCGCGTGGCGTCTCTGCATTCACTGGTTTCTTGGGCATCCAGATATTGGCGAGCGCATTCTCATCGTAGGTTCAGGACCATTGGCAATTGAGCTTGCGCGCGAAACTTTGCACAGGCCGGACGCGGGCTTCCGCATAGTTGGCTTTGCCGACAGCGATCCTGAAAAGCTTGGCAAGAGCTTAATTAATCCGCGCGTCATCGGACTCACTTCAGAACTCGATGACATTGTTCGACGCGAAAACGTGGACCGCATCGTCGTGGCAATAGCAGAGCGGCGCGGACAGTTTCCTACGGACCAGCTTTTACAACTCAGTCTTTCCGGCAACGTCTCAATCGAAGAGGGCGCGTCCTTTTACGAAAGGGTTACGGGTCGCGTGCACCTGGACATGGTGCGCCCCTCCTGGCTCATCTTTTCCGGTCGCAAGCGTCAGGCTCGGCTCAACGCCCTGGCGCGCATCGCGCTTCATCGCGCAGTCGCACTTTTCGGCGCAATACTTTCGCTCCCCGTAGCAATATTGACCGTGATTCTCATCAAGATAGATTCGCGCGGGCCTGTGTTCTACAAGCAGGAGCGCGTTGGTAGAAACGGTCGCCCATTCACACTGATGAAGTTTCGCTCTATGCGCGCGGATGCTGAGAAGAACGGACCTGTGTGGGCGCGTGATGCGGATGATCGCGTGACGCGCGTAGGGCGCATCATGCGCAAAGTCCGCGTGGACGAGATTCCGCAGTTCTGGAACATACTGAAGGGCGAGATGAACTTTGTCGGACCACGACCCGAACGTCCGCATTTCATAAGCCAGCTTGCGGAAGAGATTCCCTTCTATGAGCAGCGACACCTGATCGCGCCCGGTCTGACAGGTTGGGCGCAGATAAAGTATCCGTATGGTTCTTCGATTGAGGACGCTCGACAGAAGCTGCAATACGATCTCTACTACATAAAGAATCAGAGCCTCGCGCTCGACGCCGCGATTCTCTTTGAGACCGTCAAGACGATTCTCTTCGGGCGCGGAGCTAGATGAGGAATTATTTAATGGGGTTTTGGAGGTTTGAAGTTATGAAGACGAAACACATGCTTAAGTCAGTTGCGCTAATGCTCGCGCTTCTCTTGGCGTCTGTCGCTTCCGTGCTAGCGCAGGAAACAACTTCGGCGCAGCCGCAAGAGAAGGAGCAGCGCGGAGGCGTCATGGGCAAAATCTTCGGGCAAGGACCGAAGACGAAGGATGAGCAGCAGAAGGTGGACGCGCCCGCGAAGACATCTTCTCAGAGCCAGGAACGGCTCGAAGCGGACGACACGAATCCGCTTCCTTCCGACGTTCCAGCCGACATGCAGGCCGGACGACGCGGGCAGGATTCTGAGGAAGAGGCTGCGATCCTCCCCTACTACAACAACTTTCTTTCGAGCTATCACATCGGACCGGAAGATGTCATCTCTGTAACAGTTCTCGGTCAGGAGCGCTATTCCAAAGCGAACATCACGGTGCCGCCCGATGGCAAGATTAGCTATCCGCTCATTCCCGAAGGCGTCTTAGTCGTGGGCAAGACGACGCAGCAGATTCAGGAGGAGCTTACGAAGCGTCTTGACGAGTACATCATTGACCCTCAAATAACAGTCTCGCTCGATAAGGCAGTCTCCGCGACCTACTCCGTGATAGGCGACGTTGCGCAACCGGGCGTAAGAACAATGACGCGCCGCTACAGCATTCTGGACGCGCTCGCAATGGCGGGCGGCATACTCAACACGGGCGACAAGTCGAAGGTCGTCATCCTGCGCAAGCAGGCCGACGGCAACGTGCATCCCATTCCGGTCAACGTGAAAGATATTGAGCGAGGCCGGGCCAAAGAGATGGCCTTTCTAGTCCCGGGTGATCAAGTCCTCGTTCCCGGCAATCGCTTTAAGAAAGTAAAGCAATGGGGTGATCTACTTTCCATCGTCAGCTTTGCGAAAATCTTCGCAGGAGGATGGTAAGAAGAAGGTAAAAGGAGAAAGGTAAAAGGCAAAAGTAAGCGTTGAATATTTTTCTTCCCTTTTACCTTTTTCCTTTTACCTTTTGCCTTTCAAACGCGAGCCTATATGGTAAAAAGAACTGTTCAATCAGCGACGCCGCTGGCCCGATTCATCACAGATCGTTTGTGTGAGCTTGGACTCAAGCAGGTGGACTTTTGTCGGCAGACGGGATTCGATCAGGGGTTGCTGTCGAAACTGCAATCCGGCGTCATCACGACTGTTAATCTGGAGAGCGCTTTGAGGCTCGCGGACGGCCTTCGAGTTTCGCCCGCGCAGATTCTCTCGATGCTCGGCAAAGAAGACGCGCACCACCTTTTGAAGAAACTCTACGGCAACAACGTCTGCGCGCAGTGCGCCAGCGAGACCGCAACGCCCGAACCCGTCCAATCAATTACCGTAGCGGCACAGCAGGCTTTCATTTTAGGGCGCGACATGACGCCCGTACTAGTAATGCTCCGGCATCTCTCAACCACAAGACGCGCAACAGCAGAAACGACAACAGAGCGCGCAAGCCCGCAGCGGACATTCGTAAAATGAGAAGAGTGGTCAGTGGTCAGTGGTCAGTGGTCAGTTGGTGGCGAGAGAGTCGCCGACGCAGATTGCTGCTTACGGTTTATTGTCTGTTTCTTACTGCGTTCTCCGTTTCGGCTAACGCGGCTGCCGCTTGGACCAAGCAGCGTTCGGGTTCATTCGCGTGGCTGCACGCGGTCTATTTTCTGGACGAGAACCGGGGCTGGGCTGTCGGCAGCAAAGGCGTTCTGCTTGCGACTGATGACGGCGGCGAGACATGGAGCACAATTCCGCGCCCGACGGACGACGCTTTGCAGGATGTCTATTTCTCGGATGAGCAGAACGGGTGGCTAGTAGCGGAGCGAAGCATTTACGATCTGAAGACGAACGACGAGCCGCGCACTTATCTGATGCGAACGATGGATGGCGGAAAGATTTGGAAGCGTGTGAACGTCATAGGCAAAGATGTGGATGCTCGTCTTGTGCGCGCTCTCTTTACGAATGAAGGGCGCGGCTGGGCTTTCGGCGAAGGAGGCTTGCTCTATACGACGCGCGATGGAGGCTTGAACTGGGAACGTCAACTTATTCCGACGCGTCATCTTCTGCTCGGCGGCTGGTTTCTAAACGCGACGCAAGGCTGGCTCGTTGGCGCAGGCGCAACCATTTTGCAGACGACGGACGGAGGCTTAACCTGGCGCACGACCCTTCTGCTTAATGAGGCGGGAAGCAAAGATGTCGCGGATGCTCAGCACGTGCGCTTCAACGCAGTCTCTTTCGCTGACCGCTTGCACGGTTGGGCGGTCGGAGCGCAAGGGCGCATCTTCATCACGAACGACGGAGGGCGCTCGTGGCGCGAGCAGCAGTCGAATGTTAGGGCAGACCTCTACGATGTGAAATTTGTGAATGCGGTCGAAGGCTGGGCCGTAGGCGCTGAGGGAACTCTGATTCACACTCTGGACGGAGGCTTGCGCTGGGTCGCAATGTCTAGCGGCACGACGCACGCGCTCGAACGTCTATGCTTCACGGGCCGCACGCGCGGCTGGGCTGTAGGCTTCGGCGGCACGATCATCGCTTATGCGCCGACAGCTTCGGCACAGCAAACGCCGAAGCTGAAAAGCTGGAACTGAAAAAATTGTCTGAGATGAGATGGTATGAAATCTTCTGCTTCAAAAGCCTTTTGAGTTAAATGGAAGTAATGAGCGTTGCTTTTGTAAATAATAAGTTGCAAGCGATGGGCGTGGGAGCGGGTCTGTCCGCGTTGAAGAGCCGCGCGTTGGATATAGCCGCTGGCAGCGCACTCATGTTGGTTGCTCTCTTAATAGGATGCTTTCATGTTCACAGTTCCGGCGCTTTATGGCCGGATAGCCCGCAGTACACCAATGCTGCCGCGATGATTCATGATTGGCTGGCTTCGGGCAATTTCTTTCACCCGTTCACATTCGCTCAAAACAATTATGCTCAGTATCCGGCTTTTCATCTGCCGTTTCATCCTCCTGCTTATCCGTCATTGCTCGGACTCTTCTTCTTTACGACACACGTCTCTTATCTCTCGGCTCGCGTCTTCATAGCGATTTGTCTGGGTGTGGCAGGATACTTCTTCTACGCTATCCTGAAGAAGTTGGAGATAACCCGCATCGCAGCCTTCGCCTGTTCGCTGGTGCTGCTGACGACGCCTGAGATTGCGCGCTGGTCCAGGGACACTATGTCTGAAGTCCCTGCGCTCGCTTTCATCATGGCAGCCTCGTATCTCTTCATCCTGTGGCTCAGGACGAACAGGTCTCTTTACTGCTTCGCGGCTTTCGTGCTGGCAGAGATTGCGTTTCTTTCTCGTGTGACGACGGCAGGCGTTCTTCCGGCCTGGTTTCTCTTGATGATCTTTACAGGAAGCTTGCGCCGCCTGCGCTCGCGCCCTCTGATCTTTTCCGCCTCCGTGTATCTTGTTCTGAACGTCGCATGGACTATCTTCGTGAGCAGGTTTGCGAAGTATGAAATGGGCGCTGGTGACGGTTCGGCCACGACTCAGTCCGGCGGACTTGTCACCGGTTTATGGAATTCCACCTATTTCTATGCGACGAATATGCCGCGCATGGCCGGATGGGGATTGATGATTCTAGCGCTGTGCGGGATTGTGTATGCCTTCTGGCTTAGAAAGCGAACGACGCTCTCTATGTTCACGCTCGCCTGGTTCTTGAGCGGCATAGGCTTCTTACTCACGCTGCGTCTAGTACCTGAGCCCAGATACTTCTTATTCGTTCTGCCCGGAGCTGCCTGCGCCGTCGCAATTCTTTTCAGTTCAAACGCTCATCGCCTGGTCCGTGCTTACTTCGCGCCCATACTTCTCTGTCTTTGTCTTGCTGCGAACGTGATGGCTCTAGCATATATTCCGCGTGGACTGGTCGGCTACGAGCCTGTGGCGGAGCGACTTGCCAGCTCAGATAAACAGGGAAACATCCTGGTGCTGTGTCCGTTCAGCCAGGATTTTATCTTCCGCTTCAGAGCTGGTCGTCCCGTCGTAGAAAGAAGGATTGTGCGCGGTGATCGCACGCTGGCTATCAGGCTTAGCGATTACGGAGGATTCTCAGGAGGCTTCAGCGTCAAGACTGTCGTTCTCGCTCACAACAAAGAAGATGTCCTGAGCGTGATGCGCCGTGGCCGCGTCCGCTATCTTCTAACCTACGCGCCAGACGAACGAGAGCAATATGAACGCACCGAAGAGATGATTCTGGCGCATGAGGTGGCACAAGCTTCGCCCGACAGCTTCTCCTTGCTGGAGAGGTTTCCCTTAACGATTGATTTCGAGGGCGAGAATTTTCATGGACAGGTTTTCCTCTGGGAGTTCAAAGAGGAATTGCCCGAAGGTCCAAGCGAGCTACCGGTTATTGTGCCAACAGCAGACATGGTGATTAATGCCAAATAATTTTAGAGTGAGAATATCATGGATGCGCATGAAGTATTCACATCGCGTAATGAGTGAGAGTTTACAGATGAGCTTTCGCCGCCTGCTCAACGTCGCGCTCATTCTTACCTGCTCTGCTCTCCTGGTGCACGCGCAGAGGAATGAAAGCGCAAGCCCTGCAACTCAAACATCTTCTTCTGGTGCCGCTAAGCCCTTGACTGCTCCTGTCGGCGGAACAGAGCGGGAAGACGCGCAGGCGTCTGCCACAACCGGTGAAACAAAATCGCCAGATCGCATCACAGCCCTACGCTCCATGATTAAAGACGCAAAGACTGATTCTGAGCGAGCGCGTCTTCATCGTCTGCTCGTTGATTATCTGGTTGCGCTCAATAGAAAGAGCGAGGCCATTGATGAACTGCGCGCGATGTCGCGCGAGGATCGTGTTGACCCCGTAGGTTTTTATAATCTAGGCAACGCGCTTGCGCGGCTCGAAGACACGGACACAGCGATTGATGTTTATCGAAAAGCCATAAAGCAGCGGCACGGCAACTATTCGCACGCGCTCAACAATCTTGGCGTAGTGCTACTGCGTCAGGGACGTTGGGATGAAGCACAGGAGGCTTTAGAGTCCGCGCTCAAGCTTGAGAACTTTCATTACGGCGAGGCGAGCTACAACATGGGCCGCCTTTATGCTGCGCGCGGCGAAGCGGACCTGGCTATACGCGAATGGACTCGCGCGCTCGTCGTGCAGCCGGACCACGCGGACGCAGCCGTTGCTCTGGCTCGCGCGCTCGCTGAAGACGGAAGCCCTGAGCGAGGGCTTGCAGTTCTGGACGCTTTCCTCGCGCGTAAGGCTTCTAGCACGGAAGTGGCGGACGCGCGCCGTGAGATTCTATTTAACAGCGGAGAGGGTGAAGCGACGAGCGCCAGCAATATTTCAAATACCGCTGCCACTTCTGCTGCGAAAGTTGCGAACGTAAAATCCGACAGCGGCAAACATTCGTTGGCAACTACGCCGACGCTCACTGTGGATCAAGAGACTTATGATCTGCTTGGGCGCGCACGTGCGGCGCGTGCCGATGGTCGCAATGAAGAGGCGGCCACGCTTTATCGTCGCGTGCTCTCGCGCAAGGAGGGCTTCTTCGCGCCCGCTAATCTTGAGCTTGGTTTTGTTCTGAGCAGTTTGAAACGTTACGACGAGGCCGCCGCAATGTTCGAGACGCTCGTCGCTCGTGAAGGCGCTCGCTACCCCATTGCCTATTATCATCTTGGTCGGAAGTACGAGTTGCTTGGAAAACTTGATCTCGCCGCAGGAGCTTTTGAGAAAGCGGCGGCAGCTTTTGATGAAACCAACCCGCAGTTCCTTCTGGACCTCAGTCGCGTGCGCGAGTTGGCGGGCAACTACAAGGCCGCGCTCAAGGCTATGGAAGATTACGTGAGCATCAGCCAGAAGATCGGTCACGTTCCCGAATGGACGACCGAGCGCCTCGCGGAACTTCGTCAGAAAGCAGAGACGAAGTAAGGCAAAAGGAAAAAGGTAAAAGGCAAAAGTTGAAGAACGTAGAGCGAGCCTCTTCTTCTTCCCTTTTGCCTTTTTACTTTTTCCTTTTGCCTTGATAAGATTCTTCTCGTTACCCCGCTTAAATAAGTTCAATAACACTTGAGGAGGATTCTGTCATGAGTCTCTTTCGCCGACGGGTGTTTCTTGTCGCGCTGTCAGTCTCGTTAATCGCTATTTCTATGACCGCAAGCCGGACCAGCCGCGCTGCTTTCACGCCGCCTGAACAGGCAACAGACCCTGACCCTTACGGTCTCTTTGTTGATTCTCCTCAAAAGACAGTCTCTTCAGGCTTCGACTTTTCCAACCTTGATAAAAGCGCAAATGCCTGCCAGGACTTCAACCAATTCGCAACCGGCGGGTGGATGGCGCATAACGCGATTCCTCCGGCCTATTCCGTCTGGGGACGCTTCACGCAGTTGGACGAGCAGAACCTGAGCGTGCTGCACGACATTCTGGAAGGTCTCATAAAGAAGAAGAATCTTGCGCCCGGCAGCAACGAGCAGAAGATCGCAGACTTCTACGGCTCGTGCATGGACGAGGCGACGATTGAAGCCCAGGGCATTAAGCCGCTCCAACCGGAATTCGACCGCATCGCTGCCATCAACGACATCTTGAGCTTGGAAGACGAGATAGCGCGACTCCACATGCACAGAATCCCTGCCGTCTTTGGCTTCGGCTCAGCGCAGGACTACAAAAACTCTAAGGCTGTGATCGCCCAGGTAGTGCAGGGCGGACTGGGATTGCCGGATCGTGACTACTACACAAAGGATGATGCGAAATCTAAAGAGACGCGCGACAAATATGCGGAGCACGTCTCGCGCATGTTCCAGTTGATGGGCGATGACGCGGACAAGGCTGCGGCAGAGTCCAAGACCGTGATGAACATAGAGACGAAGCTTGCAGAGACTTCTCTGACGCGCGTGCAGACGCGCCAGGCCGAATCCAGATACCATCCGATGATTAAGGCGGACCTTCTTGCCTTGACGCCGCATTT
The DNA here is from genome assembly GCA_003222945.1 of Acidobacteriota bacterium. Lineage (GTDB taxonomy): Bacteria > Acidobacteriota > Blastocatellia > Pyrinomonadales > Pyrinomonadaceae > QHXM01. The sequence continues at coordinate 1,577 of QHXM01000084.1, read as the reverse complement.
CGATTGGGGAAGATATTTCCGAAACATCAATCTGCCGGAAGTTGATAAGGTTAACGTAGCGCAGCCCGATTTCTTCAAAGGCGCTGACAAACTTCTGACCCAAATTCCGGTCGAAGACTGGAAGACCTATCTTCGCTGGCATCTGGTGAATTCGGCGGCCTCTACGCTCTCGTCAAAATTCGTCGAAGAGAACTTCAATTTCAACGGCAAGTACCTGCAAGGTACGACCGAAATCCTGCCGCGCTGGAAGCGTTGCGTTGCCTCGACAGACCGCGCGCTAGGCGAAGCGCTAGGCCAACTCTACGTTGACAAGACTTTCACGCCGCAGGCAAAGGCTCGCGCTCAGGAGATGGTTAAGAACTTAATCGAAGCTCTCAGAAGCGACCTGACAACGCTCAGTTGGATGTCTGAGGAGACGCGCAAGCGTGCGATTGGGAAATTGGATGCCTTCACTCGCAAGATAGGATTCCCGGACAAGTGGCGCAGCTACGAAGCTCTTCAAATAGGCAAAGGGGCTTACTACAACAACGCAGTCTCAGCCGGAGAGTTTGAGTTTCAACGAAGCCTTGGCAAGATAGGCAAGCCTGTTGACCGGACAGAGTGGGGCATGTCGCCGCCAACCGTTAATGCTTACTACAATCCTTCAATGAACGAGATAGTCTTCCCGGCTGGCATCCTTCAGCCGCCCTTCTACGACCCGAAGGCCGACGACGCATTCAACTACGGCGGCATAGGCGCGGTCATAGGCCACGAGATGACGCACGGCTTTGACGATCAGGGCGCGAAGTTTGACGCCGACGGCAATCTTGTGAAGTGGTGGACGGATGAAGATTACACGAAGTTCACGGCACGCACAGATTGTGTGGTCCATCAATTCGACTCTTACGAAGTCGAACCTGGCCTTCATCAAATAGGCAAGCTTGTGGTCGGCGAATCCGTCGCGGACCTCGGCGGGCTGACAGTGGCTTACGCTGCTTATCAGAAATCTCTACAGGGCAAACCGCGACCCAAAGACATTAACGGTTTTACGCCTGAGCAACGTTTCTTTCTGGGCTGGGCGCAGGTCTGGGCGCAGAACATAAGACCGGAAGCCGCACGCCTGAGAACGCAAACGGACCCGCATCCTCTTGCAAAATTCCGCGTCAACGGACCGCTCTCAAACATGCCTGCGTTCGCGCAAGCGTACGGTTGCAAGCCGGGCGATCCGATGGTTAGAGCGGAGCGTTGCCAGATTTGGTAAAGGTAGTAACAAACAGTCCTCATAGTGAAGGCCGCACGCGCGTGCGGCCTTCACTATGAGCTACGACTGCGACTCTTCCGCCTCTTCCGTTTTTCTTTCGGGTCGCATGTGCGGGAATAGAATCACGTCGCGTATTGAGCGCTTGTTTGTCAGAAGCATCGTGATGCGGTCAATGCCAATGCCTATGCCAGCGGCTGGCGGCATCCCGTAAGAGAGCGCGCGAATGTAATCCTCATCGAGCACCATAGCCTCTTCATCGCCGCGCTCGCGTTGTTGCGCTTGATCCAGAAAACGGTCGTACTGCTCCTTCGGGTCATTCAACTCCGAAAAGCCGTTC
>QHXM01000083.1 GCA_003222945.1 Acidobacteriota bacterium | reverse complement strand
AGCCACCCGACTTGTCCTGCTGCTCGCGCAGGCGTATGAGATGGTCAACGCGATCTTCGATTGATTCTATGTGGCCGTAGAGCATCGTCGCGTTCGTCTTCAAGCCTGCTGAGTGGACCTTTTCTGAGAGCGAGAGCCAACGGTCCGCGTCGCACTTGTGAGCGCAGATCATAGAGCGTGTTGGCTCGCGGAAAATCTCTGCGCCTCCGCCCGGACAGGAATCCATCCCGGCCTCTTTCAACTGCTCAATGACATCCTCGTCCGACATCTTGTAGAAGTGGGCGAAGTGGTCTAGCTCGACCATCGTGAAAGCCTTCAGGTGAAGCTGCGGGTACTCGCGCTTTAAGGCGGAGAGCAGGTCTGTGAAATAACTGAACGGGAGTTTTGTGTTCAATCCTCCGACGATGTGAAGCTCGGTTGCGCCCTCTTCGACAGCCTTGCCTGCGATCTGTAATGAAGTTTCGATGTTGTGCGTGTAAGCGTCAGGCTCGCGCGGCGTGCGAAAGAAGTTGCAGAACTTACAGTCGGCGTAGCAAACGTTCGTAGGGTTGAAGTGGCGATTGACATTGAAGTAGGTTGTGCGCCCGTGCAGTCGTCGTCGAACAGTGTCCGCGAGTTTCGCAAGCGCCGGAAGGTCATCGGTCGCATAAAGTTTCAATCCTTCATCGAAAGTTAGGCGCTGGCCGCGCTCAACTTTGGTTGCGATGTCGTTCAAAAAGGGATCGTGTGAAAAGTTCATAATCTTAAGTCGAAAGCTTTATTAGAATCGCACCGCCGAAGGTTAAAAAAAGTATCACGCTCACGAATGCATTCGTCGTAAAGAACGCTGCGTTCAACCGGCTCAAGTCATCCGCACGCACAAGCGTGTGCTGGTAGATGAGCAGCGCGCCTGTTCCGATTACACCTACGAGCGCGAGCGCGCCTAAGTTCGTCGTCAAGTATAGCGCAACGAGCGCGCTGAACGCTCCTGCGTGGAAGAGTCTCGAAATCCAGAGCGAGCGAGCAATGCCGAATCTTCGAGGGATTGAATGCAAGCCTTCCGCGCGATCAAAGTCGTAATCCTGACAGGCGTAGAGCACGTCGAACCCAGCGGTCCACAGCATCACTGCGAGCGAAAGAAGAAACGGCATGGGGCTATCGAGCGCGCCGCGCACGGCTATCCAGGCTCCCGACGGGGCAATCGCCAGACACCAACCCAAAACCAAGTGCGAAGCAAAGGTCCAGCGCTTTGTGTAGGAGTAGAGCAATATGCTAAAGAGTGCAACGGGAGCGAGTATTAGAGTCAAACGATTGAGCATCGCGGAGGCCGCGAAGAAGAGCAATGCTGAAATGAACGTAAAGGCCCAGACGAATCTGACCGAGAGAGCGCCGGACGGAAGCGCGCGACTCCTTGTGCGCGGGTTGAGTGCATCAATCTCGCGGTCAGCGATTCGATTGAAAGCCATCGCACAGGAACGCGCGCCGACCATTGCCAGAGTAATCCAGATGAATTGCCGCAATGTCGGCAAGCCGCCGGCCGCCAGCACTGCGCCAAGGAATGCGAAGGGCAGTGCAAACAGCGTGTGCTCGATCTTAATCATTTCGAGCGTCGTGCGAACGTTTTTTGCTGTGGCAGTCAACATTGCTATGAATAGCGGAAAAATTGCTTGCGCTCTTTGTCGCTTACAATAAATCTTATACCAAATTTGCAGGACAAAGTAAGTTCGAGTAGCTGAAAAAAGCAGGCTACTATTTCAAGAGCAGTCGAATGCAGTGCTAGAATGTTTGCCTTCGAGTTGGAGCACGGAAAGTCAAGATGGATTTGCGAGAAATAGAGAAGCTATTGCGCGCTTGCAAAAGTGGTGAGATTGAGACGAGCGAGGCTGCGCGTTTAATCAGCAATCTTCACTACGAAGATATTGGCTATGCGCGAGTCGATCATGCGCGTGCTGCGCGTCAGGGTTTTCCAGAAGTTGTTTTCGGGGCAGGGAAGACGCGTGCGCAGATTGTAGGCATCGTCGAGCGCCTCGTTGAGCGGTCGCCGAATGTTCTGGTAACGCGCACGGACGAGGGAACGTTCGGAGAGGTTCGAAACGTTGCGACAGACGCAGAATGGCACGAGACGGCCAGGCTAATTAGAATACAGAGAGACAAAACCGAGAGGGGCGTGGGGCCGATTATCATAGTAACTGCCGGAACGAGCGACATTCCCGTTGCTGAGGAAGCGGCGTTGACGGCTGAGGCTATGGGCAATCGCGTAGATAGGATCTGGGACGCAGGTGTCGCAGGAATTCATCGCGTTCTGTCTGAGCGGCACATCTTACGCTCCGCGCGCGTCTGCATTGTTGCCGCAGGGATGGAGGGCGCGTTGCCTTCTGTCGTTGGCGGTCTTGTGAGTGTGCCTGTTATTGCTATTCCTACGAGCATAGGCTACGGCGCATCATTTAGCGGTGTGGCCGCGCTTCTGGGAATGCTCAACTCGTGCGCGTCGAATGTTACAGTCGTCAACATAGATAACGGCTTCGGCGCAGGGTTTGTAGCAAGCCTGATTAATCGAAGGTGGGAAGCGGAAAATATAGAAGGCAGAAGGCAGTAAGCAGAATGCAGAAAAAAAGTCTCTCGCGTCGCTTACCATCTATTGCCTACTGCTTTCTGCCTTCTGCCTTCTCTCTTTCGCGTCTCCGCGCCGCTCTTTCCTTACTCCTTGTCTTCACCCCCGTTTTATCAGGCTGCATTCGTGCGAAGCAGACGCCGAATCTTGCGCGCGTCTTTGCTGGTGCGCGCGAGCGCGTGGGCAAACGTCCGTTGATTGTGATTCCGGGCATATTGGGATCGCAGCTAGTCAATTCAAAAACAGGTGAAGTTGTCTGGCCTTCCGCTTTTCGCTCAAGCGACGACGGGTTGAGTCTGCCGATATCCCGAGACCTTGAACGCAACAGAGATAATCTAGTTCCGAAGAAGATTGTTGACACTGCGCGGCTGGCTAAGCTCATTCCAGAAGTTTACGTCTATCACGAACTCTTGCTGGCGCTAAAAAATTACGGCGGATACAGAGAGGGTGACTGGGACAATCCGGGCGCGGACGGCGACCACGATACCTTTTATGTTTTCGCTTACGACTGGCGGCGCGACAATGTTGAGAATGCACACTATCTGTTTGAGCGACTTGAAGCTCTCAAACATAGGTTGAATCGCCCGGACCTGCGCTTCAATATTCTGGCGCATTCGATGGGTGGTCTTATTGCGCGCTACGCAGCGATGTACGGCGGCGTGAATCTCCCGCCCGATGGTGTAGAGCCAAAGCCCACGTGGGCAGGAGCAAGCCTTATCAACAAGATAATCATGCTGGGAACTCCGAACGAAGGCTCTGCCGATGCGTTTGCAACGCTTCTTGAAGGCTACTCTGTCACGGAAGGCTTGCGTCCGCGCATTCCCTTACTGAATAAGTTTTCACGCGAAGACATTTTCACCGCGCCTTCCATCTTTCAACTGTTGCCGCACGCGGGCACGGTTCGCTTCTTGGACGAAAACTTACAACCCATCAATATTGATTTATATGACCCGAATGTTTGGCGACGTTATGGTTGGTCGCCTGTGACGAACAGGGACTTTCGAGACCGCTTCGTCAAAGGCGAGGTGGGCGGCGACAGCGCTCCGTTTCACGGCGGCTCGCTCGAAGAGTTGGACGCTTACTTCGCTGCCGTCCTCAACCGCGCAAGACGATTCCATGAAGCACTGGATGTGGATTCCGAAAATTCACCGGTTCAACTCCTGGCCTTCGGCGGCGACTGCGAAGAGACGCTCACAGCGCCCGTCTTACTCTTCGACCAGAAGAAGCAGCGCTGGTTGACATGGACGCGCCCCGGCGAGATTCACACTTCCACGGGACGGCGCATTTCCAGCAAGGAAGTTACAGAAGCGATGTACGCGCCCGGCGATGGACGAGTCACGCGCCGCTCGCTGCTCGGTGAAGATTTGACGGGGAATCATCGCAACCTTTCTCCTTACGGCACGACTCTGCCGATTGTTTATGCCGTCTTCGCCTGCGACCTTCACGGTCAGTTACAAAGCAATAAGATACTACAGGACAATGCGCTCACAGCCCTTGTGAGTGAGGTGATGAAGTAGCTGTAAATAAGCCCTTTCAGGGGCTTACTACGGATTGATAGCGTTGTAGAGTTGATCTGCGCGATCAGGGTCAAGCGTCTTGAGTATGTTGTACTGCTCCATCGCGGAGTCTCGGTGGTTCTGCGAGAGATATGCCAGACCAAGATTGTAGTAGGCTCTGACGTAATCAGGCTTGAGACGAATCGCCTGCTTGAATGCTTCGACAGCGTCCGCGTACTTCATCAACTTCAAATAGGCCACGCCCAGATTATCGTAAGCAACAGCGTCGCCGGGTTTGAGAAGCGTGACCTGTTTGTAGGCCGCAATAGCTTCGTTCAGACGGTTGAGACGAAAATACCCGGAAGCGAGTTTCTCGTAAGCCGCTATGAAATCCGGGCGCAGTCGAATCGCCTGTTTGTAAGCCTGTATCTCATCTTCCGTCCGACTCATCTTGCCGTATGTGACGCCGAGCGCAAAGTATGTGTCAGGGTTATTCGGATCAAGACGAATCGCCTGCTTGTAAGCGTCAACAGATTCTTTGAACTGTCCGAGGTAAGCGAAGGCCGAACCCATGTTCATAAAAGATTCCGGCGAGTCGGGTTTGAGACGGATCGCCTGTCGTGTGGCTTTCAAAGCTTCGGCATGACGCCCAAGCATTCCGTTACAGAAACCCGTCTGCGCCCAGGCTTCGGCGTAATCCGGGTCAGCATCCGTAGCCTTCTTGAAATAGGGAAGCGCTTTGTCGCAATCATCGCGCGAGAGAAAACCAAGTCCCTGCATGTAAAATCTCTCGGCTGTCGCGCGCTGGCTGCGACGTGTAGCAACATCCAACTCGCCAAGCGTTCTTGATTGCCCTGCTTGAAGTTGGACCACACGGTCCGAAGGAACTGCGAAGTTCAGGCTCTGCCCGTCCGCGAGTTGCAAGGTTGCAACACCTACGACTTCGCCGCGCATGTTTATGACGGGGCTGCCGGAAGAGCCGGGCGAGATTGGCGCAGTTATCTGAATGATGCGCCCAAAATTTGGAATGTCGCGCACGGCTGAGACAATCCCGTTTGAGATGCTGCCTTCAAGCCCCAGCGGGTTTCCAATGACGACGATTGATTCGCCCTCCTGCGGCGTAGTACGCACGATAGTGAGCGGGCGCGCAACACTCGGAGGAATCTCAACCTGTAGGAGCGCAATGTCGCCCTCGCCGTCAACCGCTAGCACGGCCTTAACGTTGTATGTGAGATCGTTGACCGTGTGAATCTCGGCCTTGTATGAGCCTTCGAGCACATGGCGATTAGTCACAACCCGGTCCGGCGCTGTGAAGAAGCCGCTACCGCGCGACAATCTTTCGCCCTTCGCATCATAAGTGACGATTGCGACAACAGAAGGCTTAATGCGTCTGACAAGTTCCGGCAGAGAATCGTCCTGCGCGTTTGCATGAGGCGCAATCACGCAAAGGAAAAATAGGATCGGAAAAAATCTCTTGCGTATCATTACGAAAAGCAGAATACAGAATTCAGGAGTCCGAGAGTCAGAAGAAAAATCGGTTGCAGCCTTATTATTCTGGATTCTGAATTCTGACTTCTGAATTCTGCTTTTATAACAGTCCTGCGAGCGCCAATGCCTGCACGCGCTCCACTGCATCTTTAATCCTCACGTCCTCTGTAGTCTTCGTTCTTCGCTCGAAGAGTTCAACCAACCCATCGGAGACCTTCTTGCCGATTGTTATGCGATAGGGAATGCCTATCAAGTCGGCGTCCTTGAACTTGACGCCAGCGCGTTCTTCCCGGTCATCAAGTAGAACGTCAAGACCTGCGCGTTGCAGATCGTCATAAAGTCTCTCGCCCGCATCGCGCAACTCGTCCTGCTTCATGTTCGTGATCGTGACTATACAATCAAAAGGCGCAATCGCTTTAGGCCAGATGATGCCGTCTGCGTCGTGATGAAGCTCGATTGCAGAAGCCATTATGCGCTCGACGCCTATGCCGTAGCTTCCCATCACTATCGGCACTTCCTTGCCCTCCTGATTGAGCACACTCGCTCCCATCGAGACTGAATACTTCGTGCCGAGCTTGAATATGTGACCAATCTCAAGAGCCTTGAAAACTTCTAGCGTGCCATCTTCGCATTGCGGGCAGCCTTCGCCGGATGTGACTGTTCTTAGATCAATCCAGCGGTCAACCGCGATGTCGCGCGAGATGCTGACGCCGCGTAGGTGATGGTCATCCTTATTCGCGCCCGTAGTCATGTTGCGACGGCCTTTCAAGGCGAGGTCTGCGAGAATGCGAATCTCCTTGCCGCGCTCGCGCGCCTTCGCTTTCGCGCCGACGCCGCCAAGACTGCCCGCGTCTGCGCCGAGCAGGTTGCGTATCTCTTCCGGCTGCGCGGGGCGCACTTCTGCTCCCGCTAGAGAATCTGAAAGCTTAGTCTCCTGCAATTGATGATCGCCGCGAAGAAGCGCGAGGACGAACTCTGATTCTCCGTCCTTCGTCGAAACAAAGATAAGCGTCTTTATTTGACGGTCCGATTCTGCTCCACCGGGGAATTTTGTCAAATCTTCAATCGTGCGAACGCCGGGCGTTGGAAATTCAACAGGCTCGTCAAGGCCGATCCCATCCTTTATCTCTGGCAGGCGCGAGGTTGCTTTCTCTAAATTTCCCGCGTAGCCGCAACTGTCGCACGTTGCGATCAAGTCTTCGCCTGCGTCCGTTTTAACCATGAACTCGTTTGACGCAGAGCCACCCATAGCGCCCGAAGATGCTTCGACGATTGTGTATTTTAATCCGCAGCGATTAAAGATTCGCTTGTAGGCTTCGCGCTGGTCCTCGAAAGATTTATCCAGACCCGCTTCGTTAACGTCGAACGAATAGGCATCTTTCATAATGAACTGACGAACGCGCAGGACGCCGGACTTTGGCCTTGCCTCGTCGCGGAACTTCATCTGAATCTGATACCAGACCTGCGGCAGTTGCTTGTAGGAGCGAATCTCGTTTCGTGCAATCGAAGTAAAAATCTCTTCGTGCGTCATGCCCAAACATAGGTCCGCGCCTTTGCGATCTTTCAGGCGAAACATGTTGTCGCCCATAACGGTCCAGCGCCCTGACTCTTCCCAAATCTCTCGCGGGTTCAGTGCGGGCAGGTAAAACTCCTGTCCGCCGATGCGGTTCATCTCTTCTCTGAGGATTTGTTGGATTTTAAGATTGACGCGATGAGCCAGGGGAAGCAGCGAATAAATGCCAGCAGCAAGTTGACGCACAAGCCCTGCGCGAAGCAATAGCTTATGCGAAATAACTTCTGCGTCGGCAGGGTCTTCGCGTAAAGTTGGAATGAAATATTGTGACCAGCGCATAAAAGCCTTTCGCTTCTCTCCTATCAGATTAATAGTAAATCGAAAGTCGTAAATCGTCTATTCGTGAATCATAAATTATGAATGGTGAGTGGAAGAAAGGTTTATTAAGAATCAGGACGCACGGTCAATCCCTACTTTTCATTGCAGGGTTTTAGAAGCGTGATGTAACATCATGAGCGCAGGATTAACTTAAGAATTTACCGGTGAATTCCAACATGAAAATCGCACTCGCAAGCGATCATGCAGGCTACGCTGAGAAGGAGCGTTTGAAGTCTCTGCTTAAAGAGTTGGGCATAGAGTTCGAGGATTTGGGAACGGCATCGGAAGCGCCTGTTGATTATCCCGACTACGTGCAAAAGGTCGCAGAACGTGTCGCGCGTGGAGAAGCAGAGCAGGGCTTGTTGGTCTGCGGCTCAGGCACAGGGATGGCTATTGCTGCCAACAAAGTTCATGGCGTTCGAGCCGCAGTCGCATGGTCCGAAGAGATTGCGCGCCTTGCTCGCCAGCACAATGACGCAAACGTTCTGGCTCTTGGCGCACGCACTACGCCGCAAGATGAGATTCCAAAAATAGTTCGCGCGTGGTTCGATACAAAATTCGAGGGCGGTCATCATGCAGCGCGAGTTGAAAAGATCAACGAGATAGAGCGGCTTGAAGATAACATTACAACGTTTTCATCCGGCAATAGTTAAAGCGGTTCGCCGTCTCTTTCCGTGAAGATTGAATTTCACCGAAAGAGGTAAAAGGCTATGCAATCGCTAAAAAGATGTTTTCTATTAGTTGTAATCCTGCTCTTTGGAAGCCGAGTTTTTGCGCAACCCGAACCGCAGAAACTATCTTACAAAGTTCCTGAGCGAATTCTGAAGGCAGAGATAAAAAGTTTTGATGGACGCACGCCTTTCAGCCTTGCTGATTACAAAGGCAAAGTGATTCTGGTTGCTGTGTGGGCTTACTGGTGCATACCGTGTATTGAGGGAATCAATGATCTCGTCAAAATTCGAGAAGAGTTTGAAGGGCAAAATTTGGCGGTTGTAGGCATCAGCCTGCACTACTCATTCGCTGATGACAGGCAAGGCGCAAATGAATTCGTTCGAGATTCAAAGTTCAAATTCAAGATGGGCTTGATGAACGAAGAAATAGGCAGCCTGTTGATGACGGACAGCGCCGAAGTTCCAGATTTCATGCTGCTCAACAGCGACGGAGTTTTAGTTGAAAGAATGCTCGGCTTCAATCCTGAGAAAACACCGGCACAGCTTCGTGATGCGATTAAAGGGCTATTGAAGAATGGCGGTCCGTCAGAAAGAGCGGCTGCTCAATCGGATAATTTTCAGCGGAGAGATTCGCAAGCCATAAATAGAAGACGAAAGAGGGATGGTGATGAACGAACGTCTGAATGCAAGTTTATCGGAAATTGACCCTTTAATCAGCGATGCTATTGATAACGAAGTCCGCCGTCAAGCCGAAGGGCTGGAATTGATCGCGTCAGAGAACTTCGTCAGCGAAGCTGTCCTGGAAGCTATGGGTTCTGTGTTTACGAACAAGTACGCCGAAGGTTATCCGAAAAAACGTTACTACGGCGGCTGCGAGTGGACCGACGTTGTGGAGGAGGCCGCGATTGATCGCGCAAAGGAACTCTTCGGCGCAGAGCACGCAAACGTTCAGCCGCACTCAGGCTCGCAGGCGAACATGGCCGTTTATCTTGCTGCGCTGCAATACGGCGATCAAATCTTAGGCATGAATCTTTCACACGGAGGCCACTTGACGCATGGGCATCCTCTGAACTTCTCCGGCTTCAGCTACAAAGTCGCGGACTACGGCGTCTCGCGCGATACGGAACTGATTGACTACGACGAACTCCAGCGCATAGCCGAGGAGACTCAACCAAAGTTGATCGTCTGCGGCGCGAGCGCCTATCCGCGCATTATAGATTTTGAGCGCATTGGCGAGATCGCAAGAAGCGTCGGTGCGCGTATGTTCGCAGACATCGCCCACATTGCTGGTCCGGTTGCGGCAGGTCTTCATCCTTCGCCCATCCCGCACGCAGATTACGTCACAACGACAACGCACAAAACTCTTCGCGGTCCACGCGGCGGATTGATTCTCTGCAAGGAAGAGCACGCCGCTGAGATCAATCGCAAGCTTTTTCCGGGCGTTCAGGGTGGACCGCTCGTTCACATCATCGCCGCGAAAGCCGTAGCGTTTGGCGAGGCTCTGCGCGACGATTTCAAAGAATACCAGCAACAAGTTCTGAAGAACGCCAAAGCGCTCGCTGCTGAATTAGCTGAGCGGGGCTTACGCATTGTCTCCGGCGGCACGGACAATCACCTGATGCTGGTTGATGTCTTTATGGGAGGCAAAGGCATCACGGGCAAAGACGCGGAGAAAACACTTGAAGCCGCGCGCATCACAGTCAACAAGAACACGATTCCGTTCGACACAAACAAACCCTTCGTCACCTCCGGTATCAGGCTAGGCACGCCCGCTCTAACGACGCGCGGCATGGGCGAAAGTGAGATGCGAACCGTCGGACGCCTCATTGCCGAGATTCTACACGACCCGCAATCCGAAGATGTGCGCCGCAAAGTTCAACTAGACGTGGCAGAACTCACATCGCGCTTCCCGCTTTATCCAAAGCGACTGAGGCAAAGGCCGGAGCAGGAAGCTATGGGAGCGGATTAACAAGCGGGCAACTCGTTCAAAGGAGAAAACTATATGAAGAAAACTGTCCTAACCCTCGTCCTGGTTGCATTGCTGTTTACGATGATGAGTAATCAAACGAGCGCGGGAGGTAATATTATTGCTGATAAAGGCAAAGGCCAGCTTGCCTTGACTCCAGCATCGCAGGGCGTGGCGGATTTCAAGGAATACAACTATTACTACAATGGCATGAAATGGGTCCCGGCCTGGTTTCAGTGTGATGAAAGCCGCGAGGTCGCTATATTTTCTGGAGGGAGCAAGAGCAAGGCTTATCATTATGAGAGCTTCCCTAAAAGCAATCCGTCTCAGAAGACCGTCCTGACATTTCATCAAAAGGGCGAGGATGATTGCGGAATGATGAAGTGCTATTCCACATTCGCCGCTCCCGGCAGATCGCTCGTAGTGTTTTCGTCAAATTACAAGGACGACGATAGGGTCTGGACTGCTGGGCACAGTTTCGTAAGAAGGGCAGGAGAGGCCGAAATCCCCGGTCGTGATTGCCGCATGATGGATAGAAGTCGGCTGGCAGTCATAACGGATCGGAGAAGCATCTATGTATCGGAGAGCGAAAAGGGCGTGCTTGAGTATCGCAGCTTCAACTTCGATAAAGCTTCGGATAAGCCGTCTGTGATGTTGACGGGCGGCAAGAGTTCGATTGATAAGAGCAAGCAGGTTGAAACGTTCACCTTTCGGAGCGGAGAGTACCTTTACGTGCTTAACGTGAGCACGAATGAACGTAAACCTTTTGTCGAGGTGTTAGTGAAGAAGAACGGCGCTCTAGTGCAGACGGAAAAAAGCTTGAGCTACAATTATCTGAAGAAAACTTAACCGACGTTTTTTTGCTCGTTACTTTATCACTCACATGGAAGAAATCTTTGGGCGCGGCGGATTGATCGCGCGGGCGCACCCTGATTACGAATATCGTCCCGGCCAGATTCAGATGGCAGAGGCCGTGCTGCGCGCGTTCGAGGAGAAGCGCCACCTTATTGTTGAGGCGGGCACGGGCACAGGCAAGACGCTCGCCTATCTTGTTCCGGCAATCGCCGCGGCGACCGCTCGTGGGCAGCGCGTAATCATTTCAACGGGCACGAAGAATCTGCAAGAGCAGTTGATGGAGAAGGATATTCCGTTTCTTCAACAAGTGCTGCCGAGAAAGTTCACAGCCGCTTACATGAAAGGGCGCACGAATTACGCCTGCCTTCAGCGCATACGCCGCGCGGAGAATTCGCCTGTGCTCGAAGGTCTTGACGAGATGGACTATTTCGACGAGGTGCGCAGGTGGGCAAGGGAATCGCAGACGGGTGATCGCGCGGAACTCACGAATCTTCCTGAAAATCTCTCGTTCTGGCGTCACGTGGATGCGCGCTCGGAAATCTGTATGGGACAGAAATGCCCTGACTACGACCCCTGCTTCATCACGCGCATGAGACAGCGCGCGATGGACGCGGACATTGTGATCGTTAATCATCATTTATTCTTCGCAGACCTAGCTTTGAGAAATAGCGAGTATGGGCAGGTCTTGCCTGATTACTCGGCTGTGATTTTTGACGAGGCGCATTTGATTGAAGACGTTGCGGCGGAATATTTCGGCTCACAGGTTTCTAGTTACCAGATGGAAGACCTCGTGCGCGATCTATCGCAGCTTCCGGTGATGAGCGTTGACGTGAATAAGGAGTTGACGCGAATCGCAGGGCGCGTCACGCGCTTTGCGGATAACTTCTGGATGGGATTTCGTGAAGGGCGAGGCGAAGAGGGAAGGTTTCCCATCTTGCCCGGAACGTTCGCGCGCAAAGTAGCGAACGGCGAGATTGAAGCGACACCGCTCGGCGATGCTTATCTTGGGTTAGACGGTGCGCTCGACAGATTGGAGACCACACTTGATGCTCTGCGCGACCCGCCGCCGGAAGTTGAAAATCTCTTGCGGCGCGTTCGTCAGGCTCGTTTCGATTTGCAGTTCATAGTCGCGGGCGATGACAAGCATTTCGTTTACTGGATGGAGCGGCGCGGGCGTGGGCTTTTCCTGCGCGCTTCGCCGATTGATGTGTCGGGCCTTCTGCAAGAAAAACTTTTCGAGCGCGTCGAGATGGTTGTTCTGACCTCTGCGACCTTAGCGAGCGCGGGCAACTTCAATTTCATACGCGAGCGATTGGGACTCATGGAAGCGGACGACCTCATTGCGCCTTCCAGCTACGATTACGAGAGCCAGGCTGTGCTTTATCTTCCGCCGCGTATGCCGGACCCGCGCTCTCCGCAATTTGCAGACGCAGCAGCATACGAAGTCATCAATATACTGAACGCGACAGAAGGGCGCGCATTCGTCCTGTCAACCAGCTTCGCAGGAATGAAGGCGCTTTATGAAAGAGTCGTTAATGAAATCGATTTTCCATGCTTTCTGCAAGGTACGGCATCGAAAGCAGGTTTGTTAGAAAAATTCCGCGACACTCCGAACGCTGTGCTCTTCGCAACCGCAAGCTTCTGGCAGGGCGTTGACGTTCGTGGCGAGCAACTATCGTGCGTCATCATAGACAAGCTGCCGTTTGCAGTTCCATCCGACCCGGTCGTTGCCGCGCGCCAGCGTTATATTGACGATCAGGGCGGTTCGAGTTTCTATGAATACAGCGTCCCGCAAGCGATTATAAGTTTGAAGCAAGGTCTGGGACGCCTGATTCGCAGCACAACCGATAAAGGTGTGCTCGCCATTCTTGATTCACGATTGAAGACGAAAGCCTACGGGCGAATGTTTCTTGAGAGTCTTCCGCCTTGCCGCGTGACTTCTGACATTGAAGACCTCGCGCGTATCTTCGACGAGAAGTTTCAGGTTTCAAGTTCCAAGTTTTAAGAAGGAATGGCGCTTTAACGACAGGTCGGCTTGCACCCTTGCACGCATCTCTCTAAACTTGAAACCTGGAACTTGAAACCTGGAACTCAGAAAAATGTTTGAAGTAATGATTGAGCGCAACTTTTCGAGCGCGCATCAACTGCGCGGCTACCGTGGAAAGTGCGAGAACCTGCACGGGCACAATTATAAAATTGAAATCTATGCGCGCGGGCGCGAGCTAAACAATATCGGCTTGCTTGTTGATTTCGTTGAGTTGAAGGATGCGGCAGACGAGATTGTGCAGTATCTTGACCATCGAAACATCAACGAAATTCCACCGTTCGATGTTGAGTTGAACCCGTCGGCTGAAAACCTTGCGCGCTTCATACTTGAGCGCGTCGCCTCGCGCATACGCGACGAGCGTGTGCAGATTTACAAAGTCCGCTGCTTCGAGACGCCTACGAGCGTAGCGACATACCAGATAGACTGAAGGCAAAAGGAAAAAGGTAAAAGGGAAGAAGCGAGAGCGAGTCTTTTGTCTTCCACTTTTACCTTTTACCTTTTACCTTTTGCCTTCCTCAAGTCGCTACCAGACTCGACACGTCAATGTTGTATTTCCTGATCTTGCTATAAAGACGCGGACGATAAATCCCCAATAAATTCGCGGCGGCCTGTTTGTTTCCGCCCGTGCGTTGAAGCGTCTTTTCGATGACCATCTTCTCTATGTCTTCGAGCGTCATGTTGGGCGGGACTTCCCATTCTGCGGAGGCAGTCGCGCCTTCGGGCAGAGAGCCGTTGTCGAAGGGAAGGTCAACAGGTTCTATCTTATTGCTTTTCGCAAGAAGTACAGCGCGCTCTATCACGTTCTGTAGCTCTCGCACGTTGCCGGGCCATGTGTGAGAGAAGAGGCGTTGATAGGCAGCCTGCGAGACGCTCGTGATGGGCCGGTCGTATTTCTGCGAGTACATCTTCAGGAAATGTTCCGTTAGAAGCTGTGTGTCCTCTGCTCGCTCTCTGAGTGGCGGAACGTGAATCGTGATCGTTGAGATGCGATAGAAGAGATCGTCGCGTAAGAGTCCGTCGCGTATGGCGTCCGCTGGAAGGCGATTCGTTGAGCAGATAAGACGAAAATCAACGGCATATGTTTTCTCTGAACCTATCTTGCGATAGCTTCGCTCTTGAAGAACGCGTAGGAGTTTCGGTTGAAGCTCAACCGGCATCTCTGCGATTTCGTCCAGCATGAGCGAGCCGCCAGCGGCGTGCTGCACAAGACCTTCTTTGTCAGCGTGCGCGCCCGTGAATGCGCCCTTTGTGTGGCCGAAGAGTTCAGATTCGATCAACTCTTTCGGGAGCGCGGCGCAGTTGACCTTGATGAAAGGTTTTTTAGAACGCAAAGAATTGTAATGAATCGCGTTTGCGATTAGCTCCTTGCCAGTGCCGGATTCGCCGACGATTAGAACGTTCGCGTCAGACTTTGCGACCGATTCGATTGTCTCGTAGATGGTCTGCATCTGCTTCGATGCGCCGATGATGTTGAAGTATTCGGCGCGGGTTGATAGTCGGTCGCGCATCATCTTGGTCTCGGCTCGTAGCTCAAGACTCTCCAAAGCGCGTTCTACAAGCGGCTGCATCTGCTCGAAGTCGAAAGGTTTTTCTACGAAGTAGAACGCACCAGCCTTCGTCGCTTCGACAGCTTTAGCGACCGTGCCATAACCTGTGACGACGATTACTTCTGTTTCAGGCCTAACGTCTTTCACGTGGCGCATAACTTCAAGGCCGTCCATGTCCGGCAGTTGCAGATCGCAGATGGCTAGGTGGTGCGCGCCCCTGTCGAACAACTCAATGGCTTCCGCACCTGTGGCCGCAGTATCAACTTTGTATCCTTCTTCCTCTAAATTCTGCTTGAGCGAATCCGCCATCATAGGCTCATCGTCAATCACCAGAATTCGTGCCTCTTTATGTTCCACCTTTTGCTCCTATTGAAAATAGTTTGGTCGGCTTTCAGCTATTAGCTTTTGCTGACTGATGATTGCTAACTGCTTCTTGCTTTCGCTCCGCGAGCGGTAAATAGATTGTTAAGATATCAAGGCTATGTTCAACACGGCCTCCGTGCGCTTCTATGATTTTGGCTGCTAGAGACATTCGTATAGGTCCGCTTCCGGCGAACGAGTGAAACGGGTCATCTCCGTCGCCGATCTTTAAGCCGCGCCATTCTATCAATGCCTCGTTAGTCTCATCGTCCACGCGCGAATGAATACGCAAGCTTTCGGTCGAGCGAAGTTCGAGCGCGCTCAAAGTTATATCTCTTAAAGCTTCGGTTATCGCCGCCACGTCGAATTCGCCGATGAGTTCGCCAGTCTCAAACTCAACGGGCACGCTTTCACTCTTCTGAATGCCTTCGAGAATCTTCGCAAGGTCTGTATGAGATTTGCGCCGTAGCTCAAGCGGGCGAGAGAAGCGAACGAGCGCAGTCATGTCGGCGGCGGCGCGCTCAAGTCCCGCTATGAGTTTCGTTATAGTCTCGCGCTCGTCCTCTGGCCGCTCGCTCTTCTCCATGCGTTTTCTAAGGAACGTGGCATAGAGTTTGAGACCATTTAGCTGATTCTTTAGGTCGTGGACGATCTGAACGGAGGCGCGGCCAATCTCCTGTAGTGCGTCGCTGTTCTGTATCTCCAATTTTAACGGCTTCATATCGCTTTCAGGCCCACCGCTCGATATAGGCTAGACAGCCACTCGAACGGTTCTTGGGGAGAGTCCGCGTGTATGGATAAAACCCAAATTATGCGTTCTGTTGTGTTGTGTTTCGATGCGGCATCTTAGCAAAAAATGTGGGCGTATGCTAGTCATGCATAAAGTGAGACTGCTGGACAGACGTGGTAAAGTGAGGGTTCTTTTCGAAAACAGAGAGGCTTGGTAATGAGCAGCGTCAACGGCAATGCTCCGCCGACTATTCTTGTTGTGGAGGATTTTGAGGACAATCGTTTCATGATGAGGCGGCTGCTTGAAATGAGCGGCTATCGCGTCATAGAGGCCATTAATGGCGAGGAGGCAATTGATCTTGCTTGCCGTGAAAAGCCCGGACTCATCCTTATGGATTTGAGTCTGCCGCAATTGGATGGGCTGGCCGCAACGCGCCGCATACGCCAGCACCCGGAGCTTAGCAACGTCCCGATTGTGGCCGTCTCCGCGCACGATACAGCAGATTTCCACGCGGACGCGCTCTCCGCAGGCTGCAACGATTACGTCACCAAGCCCATTGATTTTGATCAATTGGAAGCTCTTTTAGCTCGATTATTACCGAAAGGTAGTGGGCAGTAGGCAGTCGGCAGTTGGCAGTTGGTAAGTAGTTAAGGGTTATCAATCATAACTGTTAATCTCTGGGAGATTCAATTTAATATTAAAAGTTTTTACTGCCAACTGCCCACTATCAATCTCCCATGCTTCAAAAATTCACAATTCTAATACGCCAGGACGAGGACTCTATTATAAGAGCCTGGGTGGATGAAATGTATGCGGAGAGGCGCACCGAATTGACCACCTTGCTCTCTTATGAGCAGCTTATTGACCACTTGCCGGACACGCTCGAAGAACTGTCAAAGCTACTGGACTGCGGCGCATCAGAGAGTGAAATACAGGAGGCCGCGCGGCGTTTGCGCTCTCACCCGCAGATACGCTTTCACCAGGGCGCGTTGATGGATGAAGTGGCACGCGAGTTGATGGTTTTCCGAAAAGTTCTTCAGAATTTTTTGTGGCGCGAAGGCAGTAAGGCCACCGAAGGAGACCTATGGGAATTGAGCGACGCGCAAAGGCGCGCTGATTGTTTTGTGGACGAGTTGATAGCTCAAGTTCTAATTATTTATGCAGCAAGCTTTCGTCCGCCTGTTGAGACACGCACATCAGTTTGGCCTCCGCCACGCCGTCGCCGGACGGATTTCCCATTATAGTAAAGCGCAATGCCAAGAGAGAGCAGAACCTTACCCCTTCTGCACAGTGTACGCGCAAAGTTCCTGATTGTGCTCGCTGTACTTTCTCTTCCTCTGCTCATAGTCAGTCTGATTCAACTCAATAACTACAGAAGAGATTTGGGCGAGCAGGCGACTGCCGCCACGCGTATTGAGACGAGCGCAGCAGCAGGCGCGCTCCTCTCGTGGCTGGACAATCATCCCTCTTATGCAAAGCAGGCGAGCGAGCTTTCGCCCGCAGAGACGGAAGCTCTCTATTCGCAGTTGCGCCGCAGCACTGCTTCGGATTCTGAGACACTGATAGCTGTCTTCGATGCTCAAGGTCATTTAATCAGAAACAGATCAGCAACCAGCGCCGCCCCAACTTCATTAGACTCTTCAGCACAGGCTGAGCGAATTGCCTGGACCGATCAAGTCGCCCGCGTGACAGGCATACGGCGTGTAGAGCCTTACGGGTGGACAGTAGCAATTGGAGTTCCTGTCGTCGAGAACACTTCTGCGGGTCGCTCGATCATCTGGCTGACGGCTACGTGGGCGTTTGCGCTTCTCGCTTCTATATTGCTCGGCATTTGGGCTGTGGGTCGTCTGACGAAGCCTTTGATGAAACTTGCTGCTACAGCTTCGACGTTTGGCGAAGGGAAGTTGCAGGAGCGCGTTGAGGTTGAAACGGACGACGAAGTAGGCGCGCTCGCACAGAACTTCAACGTGATGGCCTCGCACCTTCAGGCCAAGTTCGACGAGTTGCAGACGCAGGGCGCGTTCATCGAAGAGGTGCTCGACGGTTTGCCTCTGGGTCTGGTCGTGCTTGACGAGAGGTTGATTGTCCGCAAGGCGAATTCCACCTTTGCGCATTTCGTCAATCGTGATACTGCGTCGCTTGCTGAGCGCGGGCTTTACGAAGCTGCCGCAGGACTCGCCGTACTGAGCGACATAGTCGAAGACGTGCGACGCACGCGCAAGCCTTTCGTCACCTACGGCCTTCCATTAAATCTTGCTGCGCGAAATTCAGAAGCTGAAAGCGAATCGGAGGCGTCCGCTAACTTCTGGGACGTGACGATCTGGCCTACTAGCGAGCGCAGCGCAGGTCGCGGTGATCTCATTCTGATTCTCTCTGAAGTCTCAAAGCGCGTGCGTGCCGAAAAATTGGCAACCTCAGCTTTCGCCTCCGAGCGCACGCGCGCGGCAGAGCTTGAGAGCGTCATCAACCAGATGAAAGAGGGCGTCGTCATCATAAGCAAGCAGGGTCGTTATCGCATCAACCCTGCGGGCGCGCAGATAATAGGTCGCCAGCCGGAGGAGTTCCGCGATGGCGCGCGGGCACTCATAGAAGACATGAACTTCAAAGATTCTGCTGGACGCGACCTTTCAAGAGAAGAGCATCCGCTCTGCCGTGCATTGGACCGGCGCGAGCATCTATCGGGCGAGCAGCTTGAGATCGTTCGCGGCGACGGCGAGAAACGTGTCGTAGCAATCTCAACCACACCGCTAACGAGCGAAGACGGAAGACCGGAAGGCGCGGTCGCAGTTTTTCGTGACATAACGGAGGAGGTCAAGCAGCACGAGGAGTTGGTCGCAGCCTATGATCGCCTGCGCGAGCACGACCGCTTAAAGTCTGCTTTCGTTTCAAACATCTCACACGAGTTGCGCACGCCCTTGAACGTCATAATAGGTCTTTGCCAGCTTCTTGAACGCGACCGCCAGTTGCCGCTCGCGCCCTTACAGAACGAAGCGGTCACGCGCATGGAGCGAAACGCGCGCTCTCTGCTCGAACTCGTCAACGATCTTCTGGATTACTCGCGGCTTGAAGCAGGGCGCTCCGCTCTTCATATTGAGAGAGTTGATGTGGAGGAAGCTGTGCGGGAGATAGTTGATGACTTTGAGCGCGAGGTTAAGGATAAGCGGATTGAGCTTCACGCCGAGGTTTCACCCAAACTTGGCTTGATCTTGACAGATAAGCATAAGCTCCAACAGGTGCTCTCCAATTTGATTGGGAACGCGATTAAATTCACGGCACGGGATTGGGGCTTGCGATAACGCGAAAGATAGTTGAACTTTTGGAAGGCGAGATAACGGTTAAGAGCGAGCCGCAGGAGGGAAGCCGCTTCCGCATCATCTGGCCGCGAATGGTGCGACAGCGCACGGGAACAGGCTCGCTCGTCGGAAAGAAAGTGCCCGCGCCGAACGACCCGCTTGAGTTCAAACGCGCGCTCAATGTCGTGAATGGAAATTAAAAGCGTCCAATAAAAATTGCGAAGATGACCAGATTTGTACGGGCGGGGACAAGTCCTCTGCCCGTATTTAATTTTATGGAAACGCGGGCAGAGGGCTTGTCCCTGCCCCTACAGTTTACTAATCGCGCGGAACATTCTCTCAACTAGAGTGTCTAAAGTTTTGAAAGACGCGCACGACGGGTGTAATCTTATCTCGTAAACTCCATCTGATCCGTGAGCTTCAAGTAAGGGGGCGAGCTATGTCAATTTCAGCCGATAAGATTAACCAGCAGAACGAGTCGGATAAAACCCGTCGCACAGTTTTTATTGTCGCCGCTGTAATAGCATTAGCATTGATCGCTGGCCTCATCTACTATTTGAAGACAAGACCTGAGACGCCGCAGGCTGCCGGACCTGTGGATGAAAAACTCGAAGGCGGCGCGCGCGCAGGCTCGCCCGATTTTGATAAGAACCGTGATTTGATAAGAGTGGACGATCCTGTGGCGGAATACCAAAGCAGCGTTGCGGGCGGCCTACAGATGACGCTCGCCACAACGGTCAGAAATTTTACAGGGCGCACGATCAGCGGCCTTGAAATGAAAGCCGCTTTAGTTGACCTTGACGGAAAAGATATACGCGAGCGAACGAAAATTGTAATCCCGTCGGGTGAGATTACGGAGCTTGAAAATAACAAGACCGCGCGCGTGCCCATCACAATCTCGGGCTTTAATAAAGAGGATGAGAAGTCTAAGATCGAAGGCGGACAGGCGAAATTGAAGATGGAAGTAACGGCTGTGAAGTTTAAGTGAAGGCGAACCTGACCTTACCAACGCACGTCGTACTGCACGCGACCTGCGCGCCAGCAACCTTCACCGAGCACAGGGATTGATCCGTCAAGAGAGAGTATGGAATCCGACGGGCGACGCACACGGTATGTGTGCCCGGATGGAGAACTGACCGAAAGCGTTATCTTTTCAATTGAGATTGCTGCGACGACCGCATCGCGCCAATCCTTTCGGCAACGCAAGATGAGTCTTGCGCCGACAGGCAAGTCGCCGAGCGCCAAAACATCTTCAGCCTGCTGATAATCTTCGAGGCCGCCTGATGTAGCCATGAAAGCTGCGTCACCGAGCGGCCTCTGAACGTTTGCGCTCAAATCTTTTTCTCAAACTCCCATAGACTCTTCAAAAGGTAAATCTTGCTGAGCCTTTCGCGCGCGGCTGGCGGAATAGCAGCGCATGGCCCAAGATAAAATCAGAACAGCGAGCGCTATCCAGATCAGCGTCCAGAAGATTGCGGGGATACCCGTAGCATTAGCCATGTTCGCCGCATCCGTTCGCGCGCCCGGCCAGAACGAATAGACAAACAGAGTCTTCAGATCAAACAGCGCGTTCAGGACCGCTTGCACTGCCAGAAAGCTTACAAAGAAAGTTGCGACGCGCGGGCTTGCGTAAGTCGCTACGGCGATCAATCCTGCGGCAATGCCGATTCCCATGATGATGGTGAACGGGCTGCCCAATCCGTAGAGGATTGTCAGCGCGAGTATGAACGCGCCAGAGCCGATCAGAACATAGCGAGCGGCGACTGCGCGACGAATCAGGAAGAGAAGCAGTGCGCCGTAGGCCATCGCGCCCAGGTAGCCCGCGCTCGAAATAAACATCTGCGCGAAGATGCTGCCCTGCGTCGTGTAAGTCTCGCCGCTGGTGTCCAGAGCCACGCTCAAACTCGCCACTCTATTTCCAGTCAGAAGCGCGGCCAGAGCGTGACCGCCTTCGTGTATGAAGGTGACGAAGATTGTAAAGGGATAGCTCAAGACAGATAGAAAAGGGATGTACCATAGCGCAATCGTGATTGCAGCAGCGATGAGCAGCGTGCGAACCTGCGGGCGCGCATCTGCGGAAATACTGTTAAGTCTCATTTCTAAATCTCCGCTCGTTTTGAGTCTCGCCGGGCCTGACCCGTGATACGCAGCATTGTACTCGAAAGTTCCTGAGCGAAACAATGAGTAATAGCGAGTGACTATTATTGAGTGAAGAAAAATGATTGGCGCAGGAAGGAAGTTGTGGTAAAAGGTTGCAGCTTTATCAAAACTGTCTTTACTACTAATTTCCGAAACCCCTTTAGGAGAGTCTATGAGAAACAGAATTGTGCTCGTAGCCGCGTTCGCGGCTTTCACCTTTGCGTTGAGTTCTTGCTCATCAACAGGCAATAGTTCTAATGCTTCAAAACCAGCCAACTCGAATGCTGGAAATTCAAACGCTGCGAAGACCGGCGCAAAACCGCCGGAGCCGAAAGACCCGATCAAGAGTGGGAAGAAGCCTGAAGGCCAGCAGGCGAAGGCTCTTCCGGCAGATAAGAAAGTTCCGGTCCCGACCAACTGGGAATATTATTCCGACCCGGTTAAAGGCTACGGCTTCTGGCTTCCAGCAGGTTCAGTCGGCGATTCTACGACTGAGAACGGCTCGGACCTTTTCGTAGCCAAGACGCCTGCTCCATCTCAAGTCAACGTTGAAGTCTATGCCTGGAAAGATAAGACTCTCACTAAAGAAGACCTGTTGAGGATGACCATTGAGGATATGAAAGATGAGGGCGAGAACGTCACGGCTGGCAATCTCGTTGGCGAGAGCGATGATTACGCTGTGGCCGAAGCCTCTTCCGTTGATAGCGACGGCAAGAAGTATAAGATGAAGATGCTCGTCGGCACGGACGTGACGGACAACTACGTGATGGTGGTCTATACGGACGAGGATAAGTATGAGGCCAACAAAGAGATTATAGATGCCATCTGGGGCAACTTCGAGATGTACAGCGGCGGCGCGAGCGGCAACAGCTAAAGAAAGGAAAAAGGTAAAAGGTAAAAGGGAAGAGAGGCGAGCGAGTCCTTCTTCTTCACTTTTACCTTTTACCTTTTACCTTTTTCCTTCTGTACTCGCCAGACTTGCCGCCGGTCTTCAATTCCAGACGAACGTCAGTGATGGTCATAGCCTTATCAACTGCCTTGCACATGTCGTAGATGGTGAGGGCGGCTACCGTTGCGGCTGTCAGTGCTTCCATCTCAACACCTGTCTGCGCCTCAGTCGCTGCTTCGGCTTCAATCATCACGCCCGCCTCTGTTATCTCTGCGCGGACATCAACGTGGTTGAGCGGAAGAGGGTGGCAGAGCGGGATGAGTTCCGCTGTTCGCTTGGCTGCCATGATTCCTGCGAGCCTTGCTGTCTCGAGCGGATCGCCCTTCGGCGTGCGATGCTCGCGCACAGCCCTGATGGTTTCAGCCGACATGAGAACCTTTGCCGAAGCTACGGCGCGTCGAGTAGTTATGACTTTCGCGCTCGTATCAACCATCTTCACGCGCCCTTGCTTATCCATGTGCGAAAGACGTTTCATAGTTTGGAGAGTAAACATCAAACGAGAGCAAAAGGCAAAATGTCAGTGCCGCTCGCTCGCCGCCGTTGGTACTAACTTAATCAAACCTCTTCGCAAATGGCTTCCCAACCAATAAAGCGCAACCGATACGAGCACGAAAAGGACGTAGTGGATGGCAAGAACGTATCTGTACTCAGTGTGTAGCATTGATTGAAGGAGAAGATAGTAGGCCGGGACAACGAGTAGTGTCCAGAGTGTGCGATGCTCGCGCGCGAGGATTAAAAGTATTAGGCCGAGGATTGCAAGCGGAAGCATCACGGCGGTTATGAAGAGCTTTTGGATTAGACGAACGACTGTGCGCGGGAATCGCATCCACGTGGAGGACGCGGAGCCGAGCGCGTATAACTGCGGCTCGCCGACCTGAACTACGCTGCTAGCGTCTTTCGATGCTTCATTTGAAAAAACTATACGCACCGCGTCCGCGTTCGAGCTTACGAAAGGAATTTCGATTATGTTCAAAGGCTGCTCGCTCGCGCTCTTCCAATCCAGCGACTCAACGATTGCGGAAGCAAGTTGAGAGTTATCTCTGGCGCTCAGGATATTGACGGAGATTCGTCCCTGCTCTATCTGGACGGGCAATTTCAAAAGATAATCTGTCTGCCTTTCGACATTGATGGACGCGGAGATGAATTGCGCGTCGTACTTCGTCTGGTCACTTTCGATGCGAAGCATTTGATTGTCGGAATCCAGCGAGAGCTTAGCTTGCACTGACGCCGCTTTTCCGGCAGCAAGAAAATCTTTCGCAGAGCTTGACCATGCGGGCTGATAATCGCTTGCCACTTCCGGCGCGTGTGACAGAGGCGGATTGTAGGAGATCGCGCGAGCACGCTCAAGTCTCAGCATACCAAAGCCGCGCCGCAGCATGACGCCCGCGAACCATAGCGGATGCGTGGCTATGACTTTTAATCCATGACTCATACGCCATCGGTCGCGCTCCACGCCGTCTGGATTAAAGAGAGTGCCGAAGTAATCCGGGCGATTGAAAAGCTCTGCCTCCCATTTCATCACGCCCATGTCTGTGTTCGGAATGCCAAGACTCCCGCTCTCATCGTAATCGCCTATGCCTTCCAATAGAGTTTGGCCGCCGCCCAGAGAGATAGGGATGAAATGATCGTAAACGATGTAATTCCTAATCGTCAGAGGAGCAATGATGACGAGCGCGCCGCACGCAATCGCAACCGCATAACGAAAGCGTCTCCCTCGCTCGAACAAAAAGGGAACTGCCAGACAGATGAAAGGAGCAAGCAGCATTGCATTTGCACGCAGCCAGCATGAGAGGCCAACGAGCGAGCCTGTTATTGCAAGCGTAATGAGACGAGGAGATTTTGTTGCCCGGTTCAGAAGATAGACGGCCAAGAGAATCGGAAGCACCGTCAGCGAGTCGGGCAGAAGCAGAACAGAGTTGTATGTGAATTGCGGCGCTGCTGCCACGAGCAGTCCGGCGATGAGGGCAACCGCAGTGTTGAGCTGTTCGAGTGCTAGGAGAAAGATGACGACTGCTGCAAGCGAGTCTGCAATGATCTGGAAGATTTGAAGCGGCGTGTCCGATTCTCCGAAAATCTTAAAGAGAGCCGCGATTAAGATTGAGTAGCCGGGAGGATGCCCAAGATTATTCGGATCGCTCAAAGGCGAAGAGGAACTGAAGAAGGAACTAACGCCGCCCTGCTGCAACAGACGCCCGATACGCTTGTAGTCTTCTGTAACTACAGTCTGAACCTTTCTCACTTCAAAACGATTATCCTGCCATGAGAGAAAGCGGCAGCCGAAAGCTATCAGGAAGATAATCGCAGAAATGATTATCCTGTGCCGTAGGTTCAGCGCAGGCGATGAAGTGAGCCAACTCTTTCGCGCGCTGCTTTCATCTCTCTCTTGAGAAACACCAAGAGGCTCATCAACTAATGAAGCATTCTCTTTCTTCATACAGTCTCGCGCCGAGAGCTTTAGCCGGGCAGATGAACGATGCGTACTCTTTCGCCCGCATCAACAGAGCGCAAGCCTTCTGGCACAATGATGAGAGCGGTCGCGCGAGCAAAGGCCACGAAATCGGACGAGCCGCCCCACTTCAAAGGCTGCGCAAGAAGCCGCCCGTCTTCACTCGTTTCAAGCTCAGCCGGAAGATAGCTTGCGCGCTCAATCGCTCCTTTAACATTGCGCGCAAGCACAGCCCACTCTTCCTTCATCTCGGAATCAAGGCAACCTTGCATTGCGCGCAACGCCGTTCGTGCGAACAGGTTGAAGGTGACTGAGACCGAAACAGGATTACCCGGAAGACCGAAGATGAGCGTGCGCCCAAGGCGCGCGAAGACTGTCGGTTTACCGGGGCGCAAACTCACGCGCTCGAAAAATATTTCGGCATCGAGCGCACGAAGCGCCGTCTTGGTGAAATCGTAAACGCCCATAGAAACGCCGCCCGATAAGATGAGAGCGTCAGAGCGTGAAGCCGCGTCTTCAATCTCCAGCTTCAACAGTTCCGGGTCGTCGCCCGCGAGCGGCAAGCGTTCGACAGTCGCGCCCGCGAGTTGAGCATAAGCAGAGAGCGAATAACTATTGGAATCCCGAATCTGGTCCGCGCCCGGCTTTTCATTAACATTGACAAGCTCAGTCCCTGTTGCAAGCACAGCGACGCGCGGGCGCTTGCTCACCAATATCTCTGCATATCCGAATGAAGCGAGCACAGCCATTTTAGCTGCGTTTATCTCTTCGCCTGCGCTGAGGACCACTTCGTTCTCTCTTATCTCGCTTGCGCGCGTGACAATATGTTGACCTGGCTCGGTTGCTTCATCTATCTCGACCACTCCATCAGCTTCGCGCGTGACTTCAACTTTCTGCACGCTGTCTGCGCCCGGGGGCACGGGCGCACCCGTCATAATTCGCACGGCCTCGCCCGCTTTCAAACGTTCGTGCCAGCCCCGCCCCGCAGCAGATTCGCCAACTACTCGAAGCCGCGCCGGAACGCGCTCGATATCCGCAGAGCGCACGGCGTAGCCATCCATCTGCGCGCGATTGAAAGGCGGCAGGTCCGAATCCGCAACAATATCTTCAGCCAACACGCGCCCAAGCGCATACGCCAGCGCGACCCTTTCTGCGGGAAGTCTTTGCGCCTGCGACTTAATGATTCCAATAGCTTCAGAGACAGAGATCATAATTCACGCGAGCGTAGCAGGAGATTACATGAAATCAAAAGTTGTTGCTCTTAATTCTACACGAAATCTCGCTTCATAGTTCTAAGCGAATGGCATAAAAAGATGCGTACGCGTCTAGTTGATGAAATGAGATTAACCGTGTATATCTAATCGTCCGCAATCCACCACTTTGCGAATTCCTACGGAAGGCGCGGGCTTAAAGGAACGGACTTGAAATTCTTATAAACTATAGCGAGGAAACTAACGGGATGAGTAACGAAGTTAAGAAATACAATGAAGTCTTTGAAGTGAGATTAACGCCGGGATGTGCAGGCAATGATCCGAGTGAGCCGGATTGGGAAGTGTGGGAAGTGAAAGAAGGCAGCGAAGAGATAGCTTGCGACAATCTGACGCAGGCCGAAGCTCAACACATGGCGGATATGTGGAGCCGTAAAAGAGACGAGGCGGAAGCAGAAGGGTGAGGGAAAAGCAGAATTCAGAATTCCGAGAGTCAGAATAAAAGAAAATCTGTAGAAGCGGTTCTACGCTTTATCCTTTCTGTATTCTGTATTCTGCTTTTCTCTGCTTCCTTCTTTTCAGGGAAATAGGATTGAAGCCAATAGTTTCGCTGTGGTAAGCTTGCGCCCGTTTGAATGACTTGGGTTTTAGCTGGTTTCTACCACTCCTCCTTGAAGTCACCGTCTGAACCCATCCCTAAACATTTTGCAAATTGGTGCAACTCTTCCCGTCAATGCTCTTGTCTGCGCGCGGCTCGTACCTTCCGCCGTTTTCGCAGGCTTTACAAACTTAAATAGTCATAGGAGAAATAAATGAGAAAGCGTTCGAAAGCAATTATCACTGTCCTTGCGCTCTGTGCTGCTTTTTGTTGTGCGAATTTAGATCAGGCACAGATACGTGGGGGTGGCTACAAAGAAATCTCAAGGGATAACGCGGAAGTTGAAGCGGCGGCCAAATTCGCTGTCGAAGCGGAGGGCAAGAAACAAGATGCTTCCTACACGCTCGTCTC
>QHXM01000163.1 GCA_003222945.1 Acidobacteriota bacterium | reverse complement strand
TCGTGTAGCTCTCGTGACGGGAGCGAGCGCAGGACTCGGTGCTGCTATCGCTGTTGCTCTCGCCGAAGCAGGGGCGAATGTGGCGGTGCACGGTAACTCGCGCACGCCAGATGCGACGTGCGAAGCAATCAAACAGACAGGACGGCGCGCGCTCGCTGTGCGCGGCAATCTTGCGGACCGCAATGTTCCACGTGAGCTTATTAATCAAACTCTTGCTGAGTTCGGGCGGCTGGACATTCTCATAAACAACGCAGGCACAATACGACGCGCGCCTGCGGTCGATTACTCGGAGGAAGACTGGTCAGTGGTCCTTGAGGTAAATCTTTCGAGTGTATTTCGTCTCTCTCAACTCGCGGGTCGTCACATGATCGAGCGCGCGAAGTCGGAGAATCGAGGCGGAAAGATTGTCAACACCGCAAGCCTTCTCTCATTTCAAGGCGGCATCACCGTCCCTGCTTACGCTGCATCGAAAGGCGGAGTTGCGCAGTTGACGAAAGCGCTCGCAAACGAGTGGGCGCGGCATGGCGTAAACGTAAACGCAATCGCGCCCGGCTACATGCGAACGGACAACACTGCTGCTCTCCAGCAAGATGAAGTGCGCAACCGCCAGATACTCGAACGCATTCCCGCAGGGCGTTGGGGCGAGCCGGAAGATTTAGCGGGAGCCGCCGTCTTCCTTTCATCTTCAGCGAGTGATTACCTCAACGGCCACGTGCTCGTGGTTGACGGCGGCTGGATGGCTAGGTGAGGTCCTTGTCTCTCAATCTTTCAACCTTCTTCTCTCTAAAAAATCTTTGCCGGTTCAAGTCGCGGCGCAAGTGTGTGAATAACTGCGAGTGCGATTAGATAGACCACGCCGCAAACGATAAAGATAGGAACGTAGTTGCTGCTCGTCCATAGGAGCACGTAACCCGTCCCGGCTGAAAACAACATGCCGCCCACAGCGCCCGCCATGCCGCCTATGCCGACGACAGACCCGACGGCTCGTCTTGGAAACATATCGGAAGCGATTGTGAAGATGTTTGCGGACCAGCCTTGATGCGCTGCTGCGGCAAGGCTGATTAATCCTACGGCAACCCACATATTATCCGTAAGCGGCGCGAAGATGACGGGCACAACGCATACAGCGCAGATGAGCATTGCTGTCTTGCGCCCTTTGTTGATTGACCAGCCGCGCTTGATTAGCGTGGAGGATAACAGTCCGCCTCCTATGCTTCCGATGTCCGCGATGACATAGACCACTATGACGGGTATGCTCAGTTGCGTAAGACTTATGTGGTAATTCTTATCCAGAAACTTCGCAAGCCAGTATAGATAGAACCACCAGATAGGATCGGTCAGAAACTTGCCCAGGGCGAAAGCCCACGTCTGCCTGTGTGGGAAGAGACGCGACCAGGGTATCTTCGTTGTTGGCTCGGACGGATCGCTTCTGATGTAAGCAAGCTCTTTTTTCGACAGCTTCGGATGCTCTTCTGGTCTGCGATAAATCGGATACCAGAAGAGAAGCCATAGAAAGCCAAGAGCGCCTGTCGCAACGAACGCGCCTCTCCAGCCGTAATGAATCACTATCCAGGGAACGGTGAGCGGAACAATGATCGGCCCGAGGTTTGAGCCTGCGTTGAAGATGCCTGTTGCCAGAGCGCGCTCTTTTTTTGGAAACCACTCGGCGACAGTCTTAATGGCAGCGGGGAAGTTGCCGCCCTCGCCTAAGCCTAAAGCGAATCGCGCCACGCCGAAACCGAAAGCAGTGCTGGCAAGCGCGTGCGCCATCGCTGCAAGACTCCAGATCGTAATAGAGACGGAGAAACCTTTGCGCGTGCCTAGCCAGTCCATCACGCGGCCCACGACGAGCAGGCTCAATGCGTAAGCCGCCGTAAAAGCAAACACAATCCAGCCGTACTGCGCCTCATCCCAACCAATGGAGCGTTGCAGGTCCGGCGCAAGAAAGCCCAGCACCTGACGGTCAACGTAATTTATCGTCGTAGCAAAAAACAGTAGCCCGCAGATCACCCAGCGAAAGCGCCCGACGCGTTGACCAAAACCTTCTTCGACCGCCGCTATGGTTGCGCCCGTAACGCTCGCGCCAGCAGACTGTGGTCCACCGATTTCGGCCAGCGATTTCGGCTCCGAAGTAGAATGAATCGCTTCATCTATATTTTGTGCAGACGTGGGCTTGCTGGATGATGGCATACGTGTTGTTCTCCTTATTCAAGTGATAGCACGTCGGGCAAAACGTAATGCTGTCCTTCGACCTCAATCTCTACGACGGGCCAATCGGGCGAAGCTGTAATCACCTCTATGTTGTTATCAAAAGCTATGCAGGTCTCCTCGACCTTCGTGCCCGTGATCGAAGGATTCCATGCGAAGGCTTGATTCGTTTGAACTATCTCTTTGGATGATGGATGGGCGGTCCATTCTCTTGAACGATAACCTGCCGCGCCGCCCTGATGATGCAATCGTTCTTCGCCTTCAAAACCCTCTTCTGCATAAGCGCGTGCGGCTATGTTGTATAACTCCGCTCCGGTTGTTCCCGGCCTCGTCGCTGAAAAAAGTTTCGCGTTCACTCGCGCCGTTGAGAGCGTTCGCCGCTTCAACTCGCTTGGAATCGTACCGGCTGAGATGATGCGCGTGAGCGATGCAACCAGTCCGTTGCGTCTGGCGCAGACGACAACCATCAGTACTTTTTCCCAGCGTCGCGCGGTCGGAACAGGATGACGAAACCTCTGGAGTCTTTCGTCTGCCGCGACCAGCACAACTATGCCGCGTGCGCCGCGAGCCGCAAGAGCATCCGATGCACGACGCGCAACCTCTATTTCGCTCTCTCCGGGTCGAAGAGTTCTGACCAGACTGCCTATGCTCTCGCCCGCGTCGCGTCCCAATGAGCGGAATCTTTCAATCTCGGAATCTGTGAGTTGATAACGACAGCGCGCGATTGCGCTCTCGACTGTTCGTGTCTTTGAATCAATGGACAGGTCAGAGCCTAGCGCGTCGCCGTTCTTTAGCAGCGCAAGAGCGCGGTCCGGTAAGAATGCACCGGAAGCCTTCTCTTCTTCCCATCCGAATTCAACCGGCTCGAAATCTTCCGCGTCTATCTCTTCTTCGAGAAGGCGCGGCATCTCAATTCGGTTGGCTAAAATGAAGCGACGGCCATCGCTACGGACGAACAATGTGCCTGCGCCCGCTTCACGGCTTGTGTCAACGCCGTTTCTGCCGCCAGCCGTCAACCAGGAGAAATTGTGCTGCGCGTTTAGAAGCACGCCGCCCAAGTTCTCCTCAGCAAGCATTCTTACAATGCGCTCGGTCTTCCCAGCGATTTCATCACTTTTATTCACAGTCTCTTGAGCTTTCGATAATAGTTAACGTCCACGTTGAACCCTTGATTGCAATTTCGCGCCAGCTTCTAAATTCAAATGAATGTACAGACCCGAAGACACTCATAGCGATTCTTACGCCTTAAAGCCAGATAAGGAGAACAACCGACAAAGGTAATACCAATTAAATAATGGGGAAATTTATGTGTAGCATCGCCATCTGCTTTTGTCAACAGATTCAGCTTGGAAGTGTGTAAGGTTAGCTCGAAATCCTTTATGAGGGTTGCTTGTCCAGTGCGAAGCGACGATGGTAAAACGCCCCTTCAAAGATGAATTGGTTATACCACTATCTCGCTGAAGCAATTGTCTAGTCCTGCAAAATGCTGGAGCTATCAAGAGCGCAAGAATAGTTTCCGCGAGACGTTCACAAGAGTAAAAGCACCCGACAAGAGAAATGAATTCGTAAGAGGAGGGAATTATGCGCAAGCTTGCATCGCTTCTGATTCTGTCAACTCTGTTCGCCATTCTGACGGGAGTTAATCTGGCGTCTGTCCGAGTCGCTCAAAATGGTCCTGACGCTGAAGAGTATGAAGTCTATTCTGCTCTAATCAACGAGAGGTACACGGCTTCTTCGATTCAGCAGATCAACATCGAAGGAATGTCGCTCGCGGCTTACAACAAAGTCCCGGACACGTTGAAGACTTTGCCGCACATATCGGGAAAAACGGTCGCGGACTTTAAGACGAAGAACACAGAGGCGGTCGCTTTCAATGATCTCTTTCATGTTAAGGTCAAACACGAGCTTTTAGAGAAGGGCGTCGTCAGAGTTATCCCGGCGCACGGAACAACGATTCTTGCCCTCTCCAGAGTTGGCTTCAATGCGAAAAGAGATCAGGCTCTGGTTTACGTGATTGAGAATTGCGGCGGCAGATGTGGTAAAAACTACTTCGCACTGGTAGTGAAAGAAGATGGCGAGTGGAAATTGAAGGGCGTGGAGATAATCGTTGTAAAATAGTTGTTAAATTAAAGCCCATGCGCTTTCAATCAATCGCCGCTCCTGATAGATGAGAATCACAAGCATACGAGAGAAGGCCGTTTCGATACCCTCCGCAATACGCAATGCCGTAATTGATTTCTCGGAGATGACTGTCTCTGTCGTCGCCATCGTCACGGATGTCGTGCGCGGTGGCCGTCCTCTCATAGGTTACGGCTTTCATTCCAACGGGCGCTACGCGCAGAGCGGAATCTTAAGAGAGCGTCTTATCCCAAGACTCTTGAAAGCCGCGCCGGAAGCTCTACTGTCAGACAGCGGCGAAAACTTTGATCCATTCAAAGCCTGGCGCGTGATGATGTCGAACGAAAAGCCTGGCGGTCATGGGGAACGTTCCGTCGCCGTCGGCACACTCGACATGGCGCTTTGGGATTTGGTGGCGAAGGTTGAAGAGAAGCCTCTTTATCGTCTGCTCGCGGACCGTTTTCGCGGTGGCGTTGCTGAACGCGATGTCTATGTTTATGCTGCGGGCGGCTACTATTATCCGGGCAAAGACCTCTCAGCTTTGCAGGATGAGATTCGTAGCTACTTGGGCATGGGCTACCATACTGTGAAGATAAAGATTGGCGGCGCATCGCTCGATGATGACCTGAAGCGAATTGAAGCTGTGCTGAAGATACTCAGTAAAGGAGACGAGTTGGCCGTTGATGCGAACGGGCGTTTCGATTTGGAGACTGCCTTACGTTACGCGGACGCGCTCGCTCACTATCCGTTGAAGTGGTACGAAGAGCCGGGCGATCCGCTTGACTACGCTCTCAACGCAGAGGTCGCAAAACGAACGACTGTGCCACTGGCTACGGGCGAGAATCTATTTTCGTTTCATGACGCGCGCAATCTTGTTAGGTACGGCGGCCTCGAAGCCTCACGCGACTACTTGCAGATTGACCCTGCGCTCAGTTACGGCCTAGTTGAGTATCTGCGAATTCTTGAGATGTTAAAAGAGCATGGCTGGTCATGGCGTCGCTGCATCCCGCACGGCGGGCATCAGATGACGCTTCACATCGCAGCGGGCTTGGGACTCGGAGGCAACGAAGCTTATCCGGGAGTCTTCGAGCCGTTCGGAGGATTCGCAGACAATGTGCCTGTTGAGAATGGACGCGTGCGATTGCCAGACGCGCCGGGCATAGGAATAGAGTTGAAAGCTGAACTCATGAAAGTCTTTCAATCGCTAGCGTGAACGAAGGCTGTCAGATAAAAGCTCTATGAGATTCAAGAAACAGATAGCGCAAAGCAGCGCGGTTATCTTCACACTCATTCTGTTATCGCTCGCAACGCAAGCGCAGACTTCATCGCCCGCGAGCATGAATGATAATCCAGTCTCTAAAGTCTGGGTTGCAGATCGCGGCGACGGCACTTACAAAAATCCGATCATTCACGCGGACTATTCAGACCCGGACGCGATTCGCGTCGGTGATGATTTCTACATGGTCGCATCTAGCTTCAACGCCGCGCCAGGGCTTCCTATTCTCCACTCGAAAGATTTGGTGAACTGGACGATCATCGGCCACGTCTTCAGGCAGCAACCGCCTTACGACATCTTCAGTAAGCCTCAACATGGAAATGGAGTCTGGGCGCCTTCGATTCGTTATCACGCGGGCGAGTTCTACATCTTCTATCCAGACCCTGATCGCGGCATCTACATGGTGAAGGCCAAGAGCGCAGCAGGCCCCTGGTCAGAGCCTTTGTTAATTAAAGTGGCTGTGGGGTGGGAAGACCCTTGCCCGCTCTGGGACGCGGACGGACAGGCTTATCTGGTGAGCGCGATGGTAGCAAGTCGCTCAGGCATCAAGAGCATACTTGTAGTCAGCCGCATGAGCGCAGACGGAACGAAGTTGTTAGACGATGGTGTGATGGTCTTTGACGGCCACGACAAAAACCCAACGGTCGAAGGTCCGAAATTTTACAAGCGTAACGGCTACTACTACATCTTCGCTCCTGCTGGCGGTGTAGAGACTGGTTGGCAGCTTGCGCTTCGTTCAAAAAATATCTACGGCCCTTATGAAGAGAAAGTAGTTTTAGCTCAGGGCAGGACTCCAATCAATGGACCACATCAGGGCGCTTGGGTTGAAACTCAGACGGGCGAAG
>QHXM01000162.1 GCA_003222945.1 Acidobacteriota bacterium | reverse complement strand
CAGAGGCAACCCAAGTCGGAGAGTTCATCGAGTATGCGGCAGTGCTCTTCATAGCTCAACTCTGTTCTGCGAGCTTCCGCATCGTTCATCGGCAGGTTGTTGTAGCAGTGCGCGCAAGTCAGAGGGCAGCGGCGTGTGACTTCGATAGTCGCTTCGGTAGGAACGCGCTCACCCATCACCTTCTGGTGAAGTTCGCGGCTAAAATCTCCGTAGCTTACGACTTCCATACTCACGCCCTCAGCCTTCCGCAATAGATCGAATCAAGCCAGCCGACTCCATAGAATCCAACAACTCGACAACATCCCGCGCGGCTTCAGCACGCGCCACGTCATACTCGTCGCTTATAGTCTCTACAATCTGGTTGACGCTTCTCGATGGATCAATCATCTGCCAGACGCGCGCGCCCACTTCGTTCAATGTGTAGATGGATGATAGATCGCCCACGCGATTTCGGATGGGCACTATCAACGTCTCTCCGGCGATGTTGCGAGCCATCAGGTCGTCAGCTTTGATAAAAGATTTTTCCAGAACGCTCATATGCTATCTTGCGGCAGATAGAAGATGACCGCCTCCTTATCGGGAAGGATAAAAGAGACTTAGGATATATTTTCCGGGTGGATTGTGCTAGTTAAACTTCTACCTGTCGCGTCGGGCAAAACTAAACGATTTCGGTGCGAAAGCGAGGCTAACACGGCTAAGCTCTCAGGGTCAATCTTCAAGGTCTTAAGGCTCGCTATTTTTTCATGACAGGATTGAGGGCTAATAGAAATCGCATGGCTGCGAAAGTTATAGACGGGGTCAAAGGGGAGCGCGAACGAGAGTTTGTACTCTACTGCGCGCGAGCCGACAGCGACGAAGAGACGACGGCGCACGCGAGAACCCTTCTTCAGAAAGGACTCGACCGGGATCGTCTTCTTCGGCTCGCGCTTCAAGAGAGAGTGATGCCGCTTCTATACAGGTGGATTAATGAGAATTCGCCTGAAGCTTTTCCGGCAGAATTCGTGGAGCGACTGCGCGACCATTTCTACGCGAACGCCGCGCGTAACCACCTTCTAGCGGACGAACTATGCGCCTGTCTGGAGTTGTTCGAGAAGAACGGCGTGCAGGCTGTCGCTTACAAAGGCCCTGTGCTTGCCAAAGACATCTATGGTGACGTTGCCATGCGACAATTCAGCGACCTTGACCTGATGATTCGCGCCGAAGATGTCTCAAGGGCATACGAGCTACTAGGCTCGCGCGGTTACAGTAAAGAGCATGAGTTGACGCGCGCTGAAGAATCTGCATTTCGTAAGATTGAATGCGAGCAGGTGCTTTACAAGATGGAAGGTCGCGTCTATCTGGACCTTCACTGGGGTTTCGCGCCCTTATATTTTCCGCTTGAGCTTGACCCGAAGCTCATGTGGAATCGGCTCGAAAGAGTCTCGTTCGGACGAGGCTTGATCCTCTCTTTCGCGCCAGAAGACTTGCTGCTGATTCTCTCCGTAAATGCGTGCAAAGATTTCTGGCAGCCGCTCTCACGCATTTGCGACGTTGCGGAGTTTATACGCGCGCACAAGGGTTTAGATTGGGATAGAGTTTTAGAGCGCGCAAAGCTTGCGGGCGCGCGCCGCATTTTGTTCACAACTCTTTTGCTCGCAGAAGACCTGCTCAAAACAAACCTTCCAGAACATATAAGCGAGCGCATGTACGCCGACCGTAAAACTCGCGCGTTTGCGGAAAGCGTCCGTCAAAAACTTTTTCAGGATAAGGAGGAAGCGGGCGGCGAAGTCGGAAAATTTCTGAGACCATCGAAGGCTATGGATAGCTGGCGGGATAGAGTCAGATTTCACTTGCGATTGGGACTGACGCCGACGCCAGAGGACTGGACATTTATAAAGCTTCCGCGCGGCGCACGATTTCTTTACTACCTGACTCGTCCCATCAGATTAGCTAAAAAATATCTGCTGCATCATTGATCGATTATTCTATGGCTCGCAGAATGTAATCCACAACGGAGAGCGCTTCGCCGCGCACGCCTTTGAGAATCTGCGCGTGCGGCATGATCGCTCTCAGCACAGAGAACGCAGCTTCGGGGCGGCTTCTCGCCGGAACTGTGTTGGCGAACATAGCGAGCGCGCCTTGCCCTGCCGTGAGTCTGCGCGGACGCCATTGCGCGCCCTCTTTGTAATTGCTCACGACGACCAGGCCCACAGGCAGAGGCTTTCTACCGTGGCGGCCTCCAAGCCGCGAGGCCGTCACCCTCTCAATCTTCCCGCTTGATGAGTCTCGAATGGAAAGAGGTCTCAGGTATGGATGCACGCAGCCGCGCTCGTCCAGCACGGCATACTCGTCCGAATAGTATGTAGCGCCCTGACGCACTAGCTCAGCGACGAGCGTGGTCTTGCCCGTAAAACTACGGCCCGGAATCACAATGGCCTTGTCGTTCCACCCGACGACGCCCGCGTGCACAAAGACTCTGCGTCGCGTAGTCTCTGCCACAAACAGCTTCAAATCGTCCTCGAATCTCTCAAGGACCTCATCAAGATTCAGGCTGCGTGAAATCCTTGCGCCATCCGAATAGAGCAGGTTGAAGGTTCTAACATTAGCGCGTGCGCCCGTGCCACCCAGCACGATTGAATAAAGGCGCTCCACGCGGCTGCGCGCGGAAGGCTTCCATGCGGGCGGCAAATATTCCTTAATCGTCTCTAAGGCTTCCGCCATGTTGACGCGAATGCCTACGCGCACGCCGTAGCTATTAAATGCCAGACCTGCCGCCCAACCCAGGCGGTCAATCTTCTCTATTCAAGCGGAAGTCCACTTGAGATGAGGTAAAGTCATTTCGTTTACCAATCTTCTCTTCAAAGTCTCTCTCTTCATTTAACTCCAGCAAAACTATCAAGCGTCGAGGTGAGGCGTCAATAGATTTGCGCACTTTTCTGATCCTTCATGTGGGTTGTAATCTTGATTATCTGGTTCGGGCGAGATATTGTCACAGTGTATGGATTAGAACTAAATCGCTAAGGAAAGATACGATATGCCACTTCATTACCTACAGATGATCGCGCTCGGCGCAATCATCAGCACGTCCGTTTCACAGTCCAATCTGCCGACGCTTCGGCCCGCAGAGACTTCTCAAACCATGAACATTCCCATTGTAACGGCTGAGACGAATCCGTTCTTCGCCGAAAGCACATTGCCGTTTCAAGCGCCGCCGTTTGACAAGATAAAGGATAGCGACTATCAACCGGCGCTTGAGGAAGGAATGCGTCGCCAGCTAATTGAGGTCGAGGCGATTGCGAACAACACGGAGACGCCCACGTTCGAGAATACTATTCTGGCGATGGAGCGCACGGGCGATCTTCTAAGCCGCGTCAGCAGCGTCTTCTTCGGACTTTCGCAAGCGAACACGAACCCCACGATTCAGAAAGTTCAGTCGGAAGAAGCGCCCAAGCTCGCCGCTAATTCGGACAAAATCTACCTGAACCCGAAACTCTTCGCCCGCGTCAAAGCAATCTACGACAGCCGCGACAAACTTCCACTAGACCCGGAAGCGAAGTATCTGGTCGAGCGCTACTACCGAACGTTCGTGCGCGCGGGCGCGCTATTGTCGGACGCTGACAAGACGAAGCTGAGCGCGATCAATCAGGAGCAGGCAAAGCTCACGACGGATTTCCGGCGCAAGGTGCTCGCGGACACGAACGCCTCAGCCGTAGTCGTTGACGACAAGTCTCAACTTGAAGGCTTGAGCGAGGGCGACATAGCTGCGGCGGCAGCGCTCGCTAAAGAGCGCAATCTTCCCGGCAAGTACGTCATTGCGCTTCAGAACACAACGCGCCAGCCGATAGTCAAGACGATGAAGAACCGAGAGTTGCGCGAGCGCATTCTGAAGGCTTCGTCCGAGCGCGGCACTCACGGCGGCGACAACGACACGCGCTCGATTGTCACGCGCCTTGCGGAGCTTCGTGCCGAAAGAGCCACGCTGATGGGGTTCAAGACCTACGCGGATTTTGGACTTGACGACCAGATGGCGAAGACGCCGCAGAACGCTGAGAAGCTTTTGACAGACCTTGTGCCTGCGGCTACAGCCAAAGCGCGGGGCGAGGCTGCGAAGTTGCAGAAGATGGTTGATGCAGAGAATGGTGGATTCAAACTCGGACCGGCGGACTGGGAGTATTACGCGGAGAAGGTTAGAAAGGCCGAGTACGATCTGGATGAATCTCAGATTAAGCCATACTTTCTGCTGGACCGCGTTCTTCGTGACGGCGTCTTCTTCGCTGCCAATAAACTTTACGGTCTTACGTTCAAAGAGCGCACGGACATTCCAGTCTATCACCCGGACGTGCGCGTCTTCGAGGTCTTCGACAAGGACGGCTCATCGCTCGCGCTCTTCTATGCAGACTACTTCCAGCGCCCGTCAAAGAGCGGCGGCGCTTGGATGAACACTTTCGTGGACCAGGACGCGCTCAAGGGCACAAAGCCCGTCGTCTACAACGTCGCTAATTTCCAGAAGCCTGCCGACGGGCAGCCCGCGCTTCTAAGCTTCTCTGATGTAACAACGATGTTCCACGAATTCGGCCATGCGCTTCACGGAATGTTTTCGCACGTGAAGTATCCGACGCTTTCGGGAACGCGCGTTCCCAGAGACTTCGTGGAGTTCCCTTCGCAGTTCAACGAGCACTGGGCTATGGAGCCTACCGTATTCGCAAACTACGCGAAGCACTACCAGACGGGCCAGCCCATGCCGCAGGCTTTGGTTGATAAGATAAGACGCGCGCACACCTTCAATCAGGGCTACGATACGACAGAGTATCTTTCAGCGTCGCTCCTTGATATGGCCTGGCACATGCAGCCGCCGGGCACGCCCGTTCAGGATGCAAGCGCGTTCGAGCAGGCCGCGCTCAAGCGGTTCGGCGTCGATCTTCCCCAAGTTCCGCCTCGCTATCACACGACCTACTTTTCACACATATGGGGCGGAGGCTATTCGGCTGGCTATTACGCATATCTTTGGAGCGAAGTGCTCGCGCACGACGCCTTCTACTGGTTCAAAGAGCACGGCGGCATGACCAGAGAGAACGGCCAGCGCTTCCGCGATATGGTCCTCTCGCGCGGGCGCACGCAGGACGTTGCGACTCTGTACCGTGCATTTCGCGGACGCGATCCAATCGTCGAGCCGCTTCTAATAGAGCGCGGACTCCAACCCGGCAAGGAGAAGTGAGAATGCGTTCTTGGAGTCCTGGACTTCGGGTAGGAGTAATAATTGCTGTCGTTGCAGTGCTCGGTTCAGCACTCTGGCTCGCATACTATCTTCGCTCAAAGCCTGTCTCTCAAACTAGCTCTAAGTTTCAAGGCACTCTTCAGAATAATCAGCCTATGCAGAACCCAGGCGGTGAGGCTGCGACCTTCAGCACAAAAGGGTCGGTTGATCTCACGGGCGAGTTTTTCAAAGCTCCGGGCACGAACAATCGTAGCTGCGCGACCTGCCATATACCGGAAGAGGGATGGAGCATCACGCCCGCAACGCTGCAACGCCTGTTCGATGAAACGAGCGGCAATCATCCTATCTTCAACAAGCTGGACGCAGACAATCCGAACATGGATGTCTCGACCGTTGATGCGCGCCGCGCAGCCTACAGTATGCTTCTGGCGCGCGGCGTATTTCGCAGGGGCGGCGCACCGCGCGCGGGTGCAGAGTGGGAGATAATTGCTGTTGATGATCCGCACGGCTTTGCGAACACCAATCAACTGGTCGAGTGGCGCAGACCGCTTCCTACAATCAACTTTCCCATTGGTACTGTAGCCGTCAACTGGGATGCTGGCGCAAACCTTGGCAAAGGCCAACGCGCGGCGCTCGTCAATTTAACGAATCGACTCTTCACAGGTGCGTTGCAAGGCAGTCCAGCCGCGCCTGAGACGGTTGACCGTATAGTTGATTTCGAGACCTCGCTCTTTACAGCGCAACTCACAGTGCCCGGTGTCGGGCGGCTTGACGCGGACGGCGCGCTCGGTGGACCGGAAGCGCTCTCAAAAATGGAGAGGGTCGGAGGCGAATTCAATCTCTTCGACGCATGGGCTGGAAGCCCTGACCCTAAGCGAGCGCAGATAGCGCGCGGCCAGGAGCTTTTCAATGGCATGAACAGCAGCATGAAGAGTTGCAATGCCTGCCACAACTCTGTAAACGACGGCACGAACATTGGCAACCGCCTCTTTGACGTTCGCACCGCGTCCGCAGAGGCGCGCACCTCTGACCTTCCACTCTATACCTTCCGCAACAAAAAGACTGGCGAGACAGTGCAATTGACGGACGCAGGCTTTGGCAACATCACCGGGAAATGGGATGATCTGGGACTTTTCAAGACGCCTACGCTTCGCGGCCTTGCTGCACGCGCTCCCTACTTTCACAACGGAATCGCCCGAACGCTCGAAGACGTTGTGCGCCACTATGAGAAACTCTTCGGCTTCCAATTCACGGACCAGGAGCGAGCAGACTTAGTGGCTTTCTTAAACGCGCTTTAGAGTATGCGGG
>QHXM01000082.1 GCA_003222945.1 Acidobacteriota bacterium | reverse complement strand
CTCGACAACGCCCTCAACAACAACATCGCCACCGAAGGCCATCACGCCCTGCTTGATTGTTCCTCGAACTACGACCGATTGCCCCCAACCGAAGACATCGTATTCCTTTATCCCTTCAACGACGAGCGGCGGCGTGCTGTCTGGAAGAGTCTTGACTGATTCTTCTGCGTTAGCTGTAAACGCGATCAAAGTAATTGCGAAGAGAGCAAACGCTGCTCGCCAAAAGACGCGCGCCGTAGAGCACAATAAATTTATAGACCTCTGTAGCGAAAGCTGATTCACAATCTTTGAAAAAGAGACGCACGCGCAAAGGAGCGCTAGCCGAAGAACTCTGTTCTCAGTCTATTGCCCGCGCGCGATGATACTCGGCAATCAAGCAGCGAAGCATGAAGAGTGCGGTCACGAAAAGTAGAACGAGGAGCAGGCGCAGACCGCGTGACTCTGAGAGGAGATGAGAGCCAATGCCGCGAGAGACTACGGCCAGCCCTGCGCCCAGATCGTACAATGCGTGTCCCAGAAAAGTGAATATCGCAACACAGCATCTCCAGACTGCGCGCAGAGGCGCGAGCACAGATTCGCTCACAGCGGCAGTACCAAGAAGCGCGACGGCTAAAGCGGCCAACACAACACACAGACGCAAGGCTCTTCGTCGCTCGCCTCGTTCGCGCACGCCGCTCAAATCGGACTGCGCACGCGCCGCAACAACCTCAGCGAAGTTTCCGGGCATCTCCACAAAAACATCTTCAGCGAGCGCTGAGTCCAACTCGCGCAAAATGCTCTGCTGAACTTTTAACTCTTCGGCGCAATTTGAGCACTCTGCAACGTGCTCTTCAAATAGAGCACACGCCCGCGCGTCAAGCTCGCCGTCAACGTATGCGGCAATCTCTTCGCTTCTGCAAGCCGTCTTGTTCTGTGCTATGCCCATCTTAAAATCAAACGATGGAGGACGAGAGCCACAAAGCCCTTTCATCCTCCAACGATCAAACTCCCGTAATCCCTCTCTCTATGAACTCCTGACGCATCGCTTCGCGCGCACGGAAGAGACGATTCTTGACTGTACCGAGCGGCAACCCTGTGACATCCGCTATTTCGTCGTAGCTCATGTCGTGCGAATGTCTGAGCAGTATCAACTCTCTGTAAGCGGCTGGAAGAGCACGAACGACGTGCTCAATCTCTTCGCGCCGCTCCTTGCCCGCGTACTCCTGTTCGGGCGAAAGCCTGCGGCTCTCAAGCGGCAACTCTCGCTCAACGCCTTCAAACTCCGTAACCAATGATTGCTCGCGCCACCCCACGCGGCGCAGGTGGTCAATAGCAGAGTTGTGCGCGATCTTGTAAATCCATGTCGAGAACTTGAACTCAGGGCGATAGCGCAAGAGCGAGTTGTAAACTTTTATGAAGACCTCTTGAGTGAGATCGAGCGCCGCCTCGTAATCGCCCGTCATGCGATAGACGTAGGCCGCAATGGGCCGCTGATAGCGACGCACAAGCTCCTCAAATCCGTCCTCGCGCCCCGCTACAGCCCTCGTCACAAGATCGCAATCGGCAATCGCAGAGAGATTATTCAAAACAATTGGGGATGCATTCACATTCATGATGCTCAGGTTTTACGACTCTGAAACCGGGAAAGTTTCAGACCACAGAAGGCAGTAGGCAGAAAGCAGAAGGCAGCAAAGACAGGCGCATTCTCTGTCTTCTGCTTTCTGCCTACTGCCTTCTGTCTTTCACCATGCCAGCGTAGCAAGTCCCGCAGGCGCGGCCAACGAGTCGAAGCTCAGTTCGCCGGGCGGGAGCACTAGGCCAACGTCTGTGGAATTAAGAAGGCGCGGGTGCGTCTCAAGCGTCTCGTTGACGATCTCGCTCACATGACCTTTGTCGAATCCTTCGCCGACGACCAATAGACGTGCGAGCGCGCTCCCGTTTGTCTCTTCGTCCGAAGAGATAACGCGGTCGCGGTAGAAGAGCAACAGGCGATAAAGCTCATCGTCGCGGTCCTCCACTTCGCACATCACGGAGCGGACGATTGCGGGTTGCCGCCCGCGAAGCAATAGCGCAGTGAAACCTTCCGAGTGAGAACTTATGAGAAGCCCGTCGCCCTCCTGCGCTCTAAGTCTGGTGATCCAGAGCGCTTCACCCTGATGGCGCGGTAGTATAAGACCAGCACGCCAGCCCAAGCTCTCAAAGATGGATTCGTATTCTTCAAGAATGGAAAGACGAATTCCAACTGCCAGGTAACGTTGTCGTCCTTGTGCATCGGGTGAAAGCCGCTCGCGCGAGACCCGCAACTCATCGTGCGCTGCGCCAAACGCTCGCTCGTACTTCCACTGCAAAACCTCTTCCAACTCGGCGCGCGAAGCTGGCGCGCTCTCAAGCGTCAGGATGCTCGCGCGCGTCGCGGCTTCCGGCAGAGCTACGCTCCACT
The DNA here is from genome assembly GCA_003222945.1 of Acidobacteriota bacterium. Lineage (GTDB taxonomy): Bacteria > Acidobacteriota > Blastocatellia > Pyrinomonadales > Pyrinomonadaceae > QHXM01. Next base: position 19,378 of record QHXM01000082.1, on the reverse strand, counting down.
TGCGCTGCCTGGCTAGTCCTGCGCTCAACGCAACTTCGGAGAGCAACCCCATGAGCGCGTTCGAGTCCGTGATGTTCTGTTCATCAAAGCCTGGACGAAGCAGGTTTTCAGGAAGCGTCGCCGTCGCCGCACGGCGCAGCGCGAAGCCCGCGCGTCCGCGATCAAGATGAACGACCGTCGCGCTGCTGCTCTCTAGTCCGAGCGCGGCAGATGGAAAGCGCGGGTTGACGAGTTTGCTGAAGATGGTCGGAGGCATTAAGAGAACTTTGGATTTTAGATTTTGGATTAGCGAACGGATTGAATGGAGCCAGCGCTCTCGTCCTGAATCCAAAATCTAAAATCGCTTCACCATTCGTTATAAGCTGTGCCTTCTGATGATTGTTCGGTTGACGTGCTGTGGACGTTTACGATGCCCTGCTCGCCCTCAGCCGATCCCGGGTCTTCGCCCTGATCCCATTGCCAGGTCCTCTCGCTCGTCATAGGGTCAATCGGAATCTCGTGAATGTAACCCGCGCTAACTAAATCTTCTGGCTGCTGCGGCAGTTTGCCTTTATCAGCCGCATACTGGTCAATCATCTTGCGCAACTGGAATAGATCATCGCGCAGCACTGTCTCCTTCGCGTGTATCACTGTCCTCTGATACTGCGGCATCGCAACGACCGCGAGTATGACTATGATCGAGATGACGATCATAAGTTCCAGGAGAGTAAAGCCGCGAGAAGAAGTAGGCAGTTGGCAGTTGGCAGTTGGCAGTGAAGACGACGAAGCACGCTCGTCCAAATTTTCTGCCAACTGCCTACTGCCTACTGCTAACTGCTCTTTACCAGTCACTGTACTTCTCTCCATTAAGCGCCGTCTCTGTGGATTTCGAGCGAACGTCAAATACGTTTTCGCCGCCCCAGGAGCCGGAGTCCTTTGAATCGTAGCAAGAGCGAATGTCCCAGTCGGCTTTGCCCGTCATTGGGTCAATGGGAATCTCGCGCAGGTAAACTTTCTTCTTCGTTGACGTGAGCGTATTGCTCGTAGCTGTCTGATCGTTATCCAGACCGGCTATGCCCTGCCCACCCGCTCCGCCCGGCGCTGCGCCTGCGAGCGGCGTAACGCTGACGCCGTTGACGAGCGTCTCCAAGTCTGGAGGATAGCGGTCCGGGTTATCCGTGCCGAAGATGGTGTTGTCCGTGATTGCGACTCTGATACGTGGGTCAATGGGCAGCACAGGAACGGGACCCCTTCCTCCGGTCGTTCCAACTTCGCCGCCAGGGATTGCTCCAGCGCTTCCTCCTCCGGGTCGCATCTGCGCACCCGCTATCGCTTCACGGTGAAACTCGTCAATAGCTTCACGAATCTCGTGCAGGGCTTCTCGCAGCGCCTGCTCTTTCTGTCGCCTGGCCGACAGCTTGACGAGCGGGATAACTCCCATCGTCAGGATTGTCAGCACCATCAGAGTTATGACCAACTCCAGAAGTGTGAAGCCGCGAGAAGAAGTTGGTAGTGTACAGTGTGCAGCGGGCAGCGAAGACCGCGAAGCACACTCGCTCGCGCCTTCTGCCAACTGCCTACTGCCTACTGCCCACTTCTTTCTCATTACTTCTTCACAGTCATCGAACTATCAGCCGTCTGCAAGTTCACGGCGCGGCCATCCGCTGCTGTGACGTGCGCGTTAAAGGGATCGAAGCTGATGACGCTGTCGCCGGGCGCTATGGCTTCGATCTCCAAATACAGGAGTACGTTTGCGCCCGGTTTCAAAGGGGCTGCTGCCTGCGGCGATATTGCGATTGTCACAACGCCCGCAGGGTCAATCGACTGCATCACGGTCGGCGCGCTCTCGCTGCCGCCCGGCCAATCGCTTTGAGATACGCTTCGCACAGCTATCTTGGTCGAGTCGAAGCGGAAGCGCAGGATAGTGCTGCCGAGTGATGCTTTCGAGGCGAGCACCAGAGCGATGCGTTGCTTATCGCCTACGCGCATCTCCTGTTGTTCGGGCATCAAACGCGCTTCGGCGGGAACCTGTGCAGTCTCTGGCTGAGCGGCTAGCTTTCCGAAGAGTCTTGTTTTCAATTTTTCACCGAACGAAGGTTTCTCTGCGCGCGACGAGTTACTTGGTGCGGCCTCGCTCTTTTCTACCGCAGGTGCTTTAGCCAGCATAAGCTTTGGAAGCGGCATCGCTACGACATTTGAAGACGGAGTAGCTTTCGAGGGAGTGGGCGGCGCGTCAACACTCTTCTTGTCAACGAGCACTGTCATCAATGGCGGCTCTTCGCCCGTCAGTTTTGCAATTGCTTCCGCAAGAGCATTCGCCGGTTGCGGGCTGATTGTCAAAGCCGTAGGGATCGCTTGAGCAGTCGCCTCTTGCGGCGCGCCGGTCGCGGGCTGAGCTTGTGCGGCCTCGCCTGTATTTACCAGAGCCTTCGGCGCAGGAACGTAAGTCGGAGGGGCAGCGTCCGCGTCGGCCAACTGTACTGTTACATTTTTCGGAATGCGACGCGCGGCTGCCAACTGGTCCTCACGGTAAACCTCCACCATCATCGCTTCGAGTGAAGCATTCGTGGGCGAAGTCGTAGTCCCGCTTGGTCGCTCTATTTCATCAGACGGCGTGACAGCCGGAGCGCGCAGAACTCGCGGCGTAACGGCGATCACTATGTCTATCTGATTATCGTTATGCGTGGGCGATGTGAAGAGACGGCCCAGGACAGGGATTAATCCAAGCAGAGGCAGTCCGCGCCGCCCGTTTGATTCCTGGTTCTGCGCGACCGAAGCGAGCATCATCGTTCGATTGTTCTGTATGCGCGCCGTGCCCGTGATGGTGCGCTCAGTGAATGTGGGCGTCAGGCTTCCCGCGTTCTGTATGTCTTTGGACTCGATGTCCATCTTCACCTGCACGTCCAAATTCGGGAAGACCTGCGGCTGGAACTTGAGCGTCAAGCCTGTAGGCTCGTACTGAATTACTGGAAAGCCTCCGCTGAAGACGCCCGGGACGGTCGTGCCCGTGCTCGTGCCCGGGCCTGTTCCTGTGGTCGAGGGCACAGTGCTGAACGGATAGGTCTGCGCAGTCTGAACAGGAACGCGTTGGCCTATGCGAGCAGATGATTCCTCTCCGTTGAAGGCGTGAATCTGTGTGGAGGCCAGAAGCTTAGTATGATCCCTGCGCTGAAAAGCTGTGAGCGCAGTCGAAGGAATAACGAGCGCCGCGCCTAAAGCCGTCGGCACGTTCGTGAGAGTTTGCGCAACCTGGCGCGAGCCTCCTATGATGTTCAGACCGCTCGTGCCACCAAGAGAGAAGAAGCCGCTCGAATCGCCGACGCCGATCTGATTGCCGAGTTGCAGAAGGTCTGTACGAGAGACTTCGTAGATGCCAACATCCATCACAACCTCTGCGCGATCCTTATCCATGCTGCGCAGGACTTCACCTATAAGTCGCAGGTTCTCAGGCGTGTCCCGAACCGTGACGCTGTTGGTGGCGTCATCTTTAAGCACGAGCGGTTGCGGGCGACCCTGATTAGGCGGGAGCACCGATTGGGCAATCTTCATCGCGTCATCCGGCTTCATGTTCGCCAGATAGAAGGTGCGGATTGAAAGTTGTTGGAAAGCGGTCCGGCGGTTCTGGTCCGCGACTAGAATTGTGTGGCGGTTTACTTTCTGAAAGAACAAGCCTTCCTGTAGAAAGAGCAGGTCGAGCGCCTGAGCGGTCGTCACATCTGTAAAGTTAACTTCGGTCGTGCGCGGAGTGCGAAACGTCGTATTATCGAAGATGACGTTGAGGCCGAGTTGCTCCGCAAGACTTCGTATGAAGAGTTTCAGGTCGCCCGTATATTTGATGACGCGAAGCTGCTGCGGCGGAAGATTCAAATCCGGCTGCGCGTTCGTCGTTGAAGGCTGAGCGGGCGTCCCGCCTGCTCCCTGCTGCTGGGCGGAAGAGTCGGATGAAGTGGCCTTCGCGCCGCCGCTTCCGCCATCACCCGCGCCCGCTTCACCGGTCTTCTCGCGCTGCAATCTGAGCATACGCTCCATCTCGGAGAGAGCCAACTGATTCACCGGATCATAACCGTAAGCTTGACGAAAGGCGTTGTAAGCTCCGAGATAGTCGCGCTGTTCTGCGAGCGCGCGTCCCTGCTGCATATACATCTGCGATGCGTTGAAGACAGCGCGCTGGTAGTGCAACCGGTACTCGACGTTTGAGGGGTCAGAGGCGATGGCAAGCGTAAACTCCTGCGCGGCCTTTTCCCACTGCTGCGCAGTCTCGTATTGCATACCGCGCTTGAAGTTCTTATCGCCCTTCTTGGCAAACGCAGTCATGGGCGCTGCGAGCAGGCAGAAGACGACCAGGAGCGACGCCAGGGCGCGCGCATTGCTTGATGTTCTTTTCATCTAAAACTCTCTCTTTTAAGATGAGCCAAAATTAATGTAGGCAAGAAGCGAAGGAATCGCTTGCTCCCCTTTATGACACCTGAATGCGAAGCCCAAGTTGCCCCGAAAGGTATAAACGCCCCGCGCCAGATGCAGTTCCGAAAACACAGTAGGCAGTAAGCAGTAGGCAGTAGGCAGAGAGAAAAGCAGCTTCGTTTTTGCTGCCTGCTGCTTACTGCTAACTGCCTACTGTCTTATGTTCACTTCTTCAACAAACGTCACGCGATTGATTTCGTGCAGCGTTGAGATTCCTGCGAAAACTTTTTGGAGCGCGCTCTCGCGCAAGCCCGTTAAGCCTTCGGCTTCGGCAGCGCGGCGGACTTCAGAGCCTGGACGGCGCTCAACAATCATCTCGCGTATATTATCCGTCAGATCGAGCAGTTCGTGAATAGCCGTGCGCCCGCGATAGCCCGTGTGATTGCAGGCATCGCAGCCGTAGCTCATGTAGAAGACGCGCCCTCTATGCTCTTCAGGATGAAGGCCAGACTCCATCAACTCTTCATCCGACGGGCGATAAGCTCGCTTGCACGTTGTGCACAGCATGCGAACCAGACGTTGAGCGAGAACACAGTTCAAGCTCGATACGAAGTTGTACGGCTCAACGCCCATGTTCAGAAAACGTCCTATCACGTCAATGACGTTGTTGGCGTGAACAGTTGTGAAAACAAGGTGGCCTGTCAGAGCGGATTGAATAGCGATCTGCGCAGTCTCTTCGTCGCGGATTTCGCCGACCATTATCTTGTCCGGGTCGTGGCGAAGGATTGAGCGAAGGCCGCGCGCAAACGTCAACCCTTTCTTCTCGTTCACTGGAATCTGCGTGATGCCGTGCAGTTGATACTCTACGGGGTCTTCAATCGTGATGATCTTGTCCTCTTCGTTTCGTATCTCGTTCAGAGCGGCGTAGAGCGTTGTGGTCTTACCCGAACCTGTTGGTCCTGTCACAAGCACCATGCCGTAAGGCTCTGCTATGTAGCGACGAAACTTTCTGATGTCTTCATCGGAGAACCCTACGACATCAAGGTTGAGATTGCGGAACGATTCGTTTATCTGCTCTTTGTCGAGGATACGAATCACAGCATCTTCGCCGTGAACGGTCGGCATGATGGAGACGCGGAAATCAACGTTGCGCCCTTTGTAGCGAACGCGAAAGCGTCCGTCCTGCGGAACTCTTCGCTCGGCAATATCAAGTTCCGACATGACCTTTATGCGCGAGATCAAGGTCTGGTGATAAGCAAGATCAATCGGATCAACTTTGCTGTAGAGCGCGCCGTCAATGCGATACTTGACCTGAACTTCGGAGTCGCGTGTTTCGATGTGAATGTCTGAGGCGCGCGATTCCATTGCATTGAAGATTATCGTGTCAACGAGCTTGATGATCGGCGACATGTCGGAATCCGTCGCCAGACGATCAAGGTCCAAGACCTCTTCGCCCGTCTCAGTCTCTTTAACAAGCGAGATGCGAAAGCCCGACGCTGCCTCTTGCAGAACGCGCTGTGTCGCATCGCCTTTGCGAAGCACAACGTCAATCGCTCCGGCTGTAGCAACGTGCGGAACTATTCGAGAGTGAAGCGCGCTTGCCAGTTCATCCAGCATTTCAGGGTCGGTCGGGTCGGCCATTGCTATGTGAAGGCGCTTGCCCTCACGACGCAGCGGCACGAACTGATGGCGCAACATCAAATCAACCGGTATCTCACTCAAGAGGGCATAATCTATAGGCGAGTCGCCTTCGGGCGGAAGCAGATCAACGTAAGGGAAGCGGTAACGCAGAGCAAGCCCTTTGGCCTCGCGCACCTCCGGCGGATCATTATCCGGCAACGGTTGTAGATCATCGCGCACAGCGCGCTCATCCACGCCGTCCACGTAAGACGGAATTGTTTCTGTTAACTCTTCTGACAACTGTTTCATACCAAGAGTTTCAGGTTTCAAGTTCCAAGCCTTAACTTGAAACCTGAAACTTGAAACTTTCAACTTTCTACCTTGTCACCGTCGCGTTCGAGATTGCCGAGATGATCGGCAGATAGATGCTGAGCAGGATGGTGACTACGACCCCGCCCATCACTATAAGAATCGCAGGCTCTATCGTCGTCGTCAACTGCTCAAGCTTCACTTCGGATTCGGAATCATAGAAGGCCGAGACCTCGTCCAACATCTCGCGCAGGCTGCCGGAACGCTCGCCCACTCCTATCATGTCAATTGCAAGCTCAGGCATCCATCCGGCGGCCTCAAGGCTTTCAGTAAACGAACGTCCCTCGCGCACCATCGGCAGAATTGCGGAACTCCTGCGGCGCAACTCAAGATTCGTAATTGACTCGGCTGCAATCTCCCATGATTCAACGAGAGTGATTCCGCCTGCGAGAAGTGTTGCGAGCGAACGCGTGGCCTGCGCTACGGCTACGTGCTGCAAGAGCTTTCCTACGAGCGGCAGTCTCAGGACGGTTCTGTCAAATATCAATCTACCGGAAGGCGTGCGAAACCAGAGGACCAGCGCGATTATCGCAACTATTAAGAGCGGAAGAAGCCACCAGAAGTTTACGCTCATCCAGCTAGAGATTCCCGTAACGATCAATGTGAGAACGGGCAGCTTGTTTCTTCCAAAACCTTCAAAGAGATTCGACATGCGCGGCACGACATAGACGGTCAGGAACGTGACCATGCCGAAAGATGCGATTAGAAGCATCGTAGGATATGCGAGCGCGCCGCGAATCTTTCGACGAAGCCCCACGCTGCGGCGCATGTAATTAACATATCGGTCCAGCACATCGTCCAGCGCGCCGCTTCTCTCTCCTGCAAGTATCGAGGCCGTGTAGATGCGCGGGAAGACTGCGCCCTGCGCTGCGAAGGCTTGCGAGAGCGCCATGCCTCCGCGAATCTTATCCTCAACGTCCGCGAGCACCATGCTAAGACCTGCGGATTGCGAACGCTTGCGAAGCATCGTGATGGCCTGAAGAATCGGAATGCCAGCGCGCAGTAGCGCTGCGAGTTGTTGGTTGAATAGAAGAAAATCGTTTGCCTTGAAGCGCGCGCCTATGCCTTTGCCTCCGCGACGCGTGAGCGCTGCGACGCCAGCGGTCTTTGGAGGCGTGACCGCAAAGACACGAAACCCCTCGCTCTCAAGTCGCACACGCGCTTCCTGCGCGCCGACAGCTTCGACCGTGCGCGTTACGACTTCACCCGCAGGCGTTCCCAGACGACAAATGAACTCGGCCATGATTGTTATTCTGCAAGGACAAAAACTGAAAGCCTACTCGAAACGGGGGCGGACCGCCGTCAAGTATATCATGCGAGTGCGGCGGCGCGCGATTGCCACCGCGTTCTTCAATACACGCCGCGCGATATTGAAAGTTGCAAGGAAAAGCAGGAGTCCGCAATTCAGAAGTCCGAAACTCAGAAGATAAAGAGAAACAGAAATGGCTTGCGGCCTTATCCCCTTACTGACTTCTTACTTCTGCCTCTCGGTATTCTGCTTTTCCTTCTGGCTTCTGCCTCTCGTTTGTGATAGTCTTCGACCGCTTTATCACCCCCGAATGAAAGGAATTCTCACGAACATGCCTATTAACTGGCTCTCTAATGTTTTCAATTTCAATGTCGAGCGCAAGGAAATAACGCGCCCCGGAAACAAACCCTACATTCAAATGGCCCCCAATGGCGTCGGCGTGCTGCACACAACCGAAGGCTTCGGTGCCGACGGCGCGTGGAACACACTTAACGCGAAACACTCCGCTCCGCATTTCGTAGTTGGCGACAACCGCATTATTCAATGCAGACCCTTGGGCGTGCAGGCTGCGGCACTTCTGGATACGCCGCTGCACCCGAACAAGGATGCCTATGTGCAGATTGAGATGTGCGGATTCACCGGCGGCGATAAGGATTTTGCGAAGCACGCTATGGACCAGTGGAGTCCTATGGATTCCACATTGCAGCCTCTGGCCGCTTTGATGGCCTGGCTTTCACTTAACAGCATTATCCCGCTTCAGCGCGCCTTTGATTGGCCTGACGACGCTTCCGACATGCAGGGCATTTGGGCGCGCGCCAACAACACCCGACGCCTCCAGAATATCTACGGCAACCCGCAGCACAAGGGCTGGTTCTATCACATGGAAGTGCCGGGCAATAACCACTACGATTGCGGCGCTATGCGATGCGCTGATGTCTTTGCTCTAGCCAAGACATTCTTAGGACAAGATGCGTCGCAGCCCGATCAACCATCAAACGAAGAGACTTTGACGCCGGATGCGGGAGCATTAACCGCCATACTCAGAAATGGAGATAGAGGCGATAAGGTCAAACAGCTTCAGAGCCGACTCATCGCATTGGGCTTTTTAGCTCAAGGTCAAGACGATGGAATTTTCGGACCGAACACCCTCGATGCGGTGCGAAAGTTTCAGTCCTCCAGCGGCCTGAACGTTGACGGCGTCGTTGGCCCTGCAACCAACAAAGCGCTTGGCAACGCTGCACAGGCTTCGAGCGGTGGAGGAGATTAAAAGCTGTCAGTAGTCAGTTGTCAGTGGTCAGTTGTTTTCAGCTTTTGCAACTGACGACAGACAACTGACTACTGATTTATTGATTGCTTCTTGCGCGCTCTAGCCTCCTTGTCCTACAATGCGCTTAGCCTTCGCTGACAAACTGTGGAAGTAGCGAGCGGTCAAGTCTCCCCGAGTGTTGTCCACATCGCTTCTAAAATTTAGCTTGCCCTGACTCTGCGAGCATAGACGCTTCGCTTCGCGGTCCGAGGGCAAAGCAATGAACCTGCTTTTCTCGCGGAATGCCTTGAACACATCACCGTCGAGTTAAAAGAGTAACAGGGGGATTAAATGAAATCTCAGCGCCGCATAGCATTTAGAGTTGCGCTCGTCTCCTGTCTCGCCTTTACTATAGTCTCGCTAATCGCAATCAGGTTTACCTCTGCTCAAGAGCAGAAAGATCAGAAGGGGCAGAAGCCTGAAGCTGCAAAGCCACAACCGACGCCGGAGGCATCGCCAAGCCCGGCAGCAACACAACAGCAGCCTACTCAGCAAGGCAGAGAAGTCGGACCCGTAGAGATAGCCAATACCGATCTGGTTACCTTTACAGTCACAGTCACCGACTCTTACGGTCGCTACGTCTCCGGCCTCGACAAAAAAGCCTTCAAGATTTTCGATGACAAAGAGGAACAGGAGATTCAATACTTCAGCGATGATGATGCGCCCGTCAGCGTAGGCATTATCTTTGACGTGTCCGGCTCAATGGGCGGCGAGAAGATAAGGAAGGCGCGCGAGGCTCTCTCGCGTTTCATACAGACGAGCCACGACTCGGACGAATATTTTTTAATAGCCTTCAACTCGCGCGCGCAACTTCTCTTGGACAAGACGCGCGACGGCGACGCCGTTCTCAATAAACTGACCTTCGTTGACACTAAGGGCAACACTGCGCTTTACGACGCCTGCTATCTTGGCGTTGAAAAGGTGACGCGCGGGGCGCACCAGAAGCGCGCTCTACTGCTTATCTCGGACGGGCAGGACAACAACTCGCGCTACACATTCAACAACGTGCGACGAATGTTGAAGGAATCGGACGTGGTCGTTTATTCCATTGGAATCTTAGGCGGCAACGACCCTGGAAGCTCTCTTGGAATGGAAGGCCAATCAATCCTAGACGAGCTTTCTGCCGTTTCGGGCGGTAAGGCTTTCTTCCCGAACACAGGAGCCGAGATGGATGAACTATTCGAGCGCATAGCGTTGGAGCTTCGCCACCAGTATTCAATCGGCTACAAGCCGAAGGATTTTAAGCCCGATGGAAGGTGGCACAAGTTGAAGGTCAAGGTCACGCCGCCACGTGGATTGCCGCGTCTTTTTGCGCGCAGCCGCGACGGCTACTATGCCATCACGAACCCGAAATAGGGCTTAGAAAATTGAAGCCTTCGACGGCAACGCACAGTGCCACAACCGGCATCTCTAAAACGGTGTGCGTATGGACTCGCTTGAGTCCGACGTTCTTTGCCCCAGCCGCACATCGAAAGCAGAATCCAGAATACAGGAGTCAGACCGAAAAGCAGGAGTCCGAAATCCAGAAGCCAGAATGGGATTAGGCCGCAGAACCGCTTTTACAGATTCTCTTTTATTCTGACTCTCGGAATTTTGGATTCTGACTTCTGCTTTTCCAGAGGTTTTTATGAAAGTTGTTCAAGTTCAAAAGCTCAGTCGCGCGCCTAGAGCGGCTCTGCTCTTCCTCTTCTCTCTGCTCGCCTGCGGGCTATTGGTCATTACTCATTCAGGCCAGGCTCAATCACAGGACGGGCGTGCGCGACGCGCAACCACATCGTCGCAGCAGCAGACCAGACCCGCAGTCACCGCGCAACAGACGCCGAAGCCGAAGTCATCGCCCACGCCCAAGCCCGGCCTTGTGCGTCCCGGTCAGGTTGTTCTTGACGAAGCGCCGCCGCCAGAGATAGCCAACCCTGCGGGCGCGGAGATTGGTGAGAACGAGACGATAAAAATCAACACGGAACTTGTGAACCTGAACGTGCGCGTCATTGACCGCAACAACCGGCCTATCGGTGACGTTAATCAGAACGAGATTCACGTATTTGAGAACGGAGTGCCGCAGCCCGTATTCTTCTTCTCAAAAGAAGAGGTGCCCATCAGCTACGGTCTCGCAGTTGATACTTCAGGCTCTATGCGACAGCAACTGGCGCAGGTCATAGAGGCCGGAAAAGTAATCATCAACACGAACAAGCCCGGCGACGAAACTTTTCTGGTCCGCTTCATCTCAAGCGACAAGATCGAACAGGTTCTGGATTTCACTTCAAAGAAGGACGATCTTCTGGACGCCATTGATACCTTCTACATCGAAGGCGGGCAGACCGCCGTCGTTGATGCCGTCTATGTTTCGGCGGAGCACGTGGCTGAGTACAAGAAAGGCAATGACAGTGATCGCCGCCGCCGCGCGCTCATAGTAGTCACGGACGGCGAGGATCGCGGAAGCCAGTACAGTCAGGAAGAACTATTTCAGCGTCTGCGCGAAGAGGACGTGCAGATTTACGTCATAGGCTTTGTCAACGATCTGGATAAAGAGGGCGGCGTGATTCGCAAGAGTCCGCGCGAGAAGGCTGTCAATCTAATCAACCGCATCGCCAAAGAGACGGGCGGGCGCGCATTCTTCCCCGAATCGCTCTCTGACCTGCCGCAGATAGCCAACGAGATTATCCGTGATCTCAGAACACAGTACGTCGTAAGCTACAACCCGACGAACAAGGCGCGCGACGGCTCATACCGCGCGATTCGAGTCACGATTGACGACGCGGCGGGCAAAGACAAGCGCATAGCACTGACTCGCTCAGGCCGCGTCGCTGGACGTGAAGGCGGACCACCCGTTCCGAAGCCTCCCGTCACGCGCAACGTAACTCCTTCGCCTGCTCAAAAGACGACTGGAAGGAATCCTTAATTCGACTGTCTTGAACTTTTGAAATCACTCTGACTCCGGCTCGGCTTTTCGGAAAGGCCAGGCCGGAGTTTTCATTTCAAGCTTCGATGCTCGTAGGCTTGGCGCGCGGTAATAAATCAATCGCCTTCATGCGGTCGCATCTGTTAAAATGCGCCGCTGTTTTACGAGTACGGGGTTCTTAATTTCTTCAAGCGCTTTCTAATTCTGCTTCGCTGTAGGAGATTGTTATGCCGTGTAACGTTGAAATGTTCGCCGACATTGATCTTTTCAATATGCTTCATAAAGAGGATCAAATTGCGCTGGCTGATGTGGTTGATTATGAACAGTTGGAAGCAGGACAGACGCTCTTTCAAACGGGCGACCCCGGCGACTCACTCTTCATCGTACACTCCGGCGAAATCGAGTTGTATATAAAAGACACTGCGGGTCAGAAGATTGTGCTCACAACAGCGCGCGAGGGCGAGATGTTCGGCGAACTTGCGCTTCTCGATAGCGGACCGCGCAGCGCCACGGCTTTAGCGCTAATGGATTCCGGCCTGCTGGTTCTGGACCGTGATGATCTGCTCCTGCTTTTCCAGAAGAGGCCGGACGCGGCGCTTCACATGCTCGCGGCCATGAGCGGCATGACGCGCAAGGCGGACCAACTCCTGCGCACCAGGGTTTCGCGCAACGCCAACGAAGAGGTTCAGGAGAACTTAGGCGTTCTGCAAAAAATTGCCGACTGGCTCGCCTGGTTCAGCGGCAGTATGCCTTTCCTTCTCAGCCACACTGTCTGGTTCGCGGTATGGATTCTGCTCAATACATTGATCCTCCCCAGAGATCCTGAGACCAAGCTGAGAGGTTTCGACCCGTACCCCTTCGGCCTGCTGACGATGATCGTCTCTTTGGAAGCAATCTTTCTGGCCTGCTTCGTCCTGATTAGCCAGAATCGTCAGGCGCAGAAAGATAAGGTACGCGCCGACATAGAATATGACGTGAACATCAAGGCCGAACTCGAAGTCGCACACCTGCACGAGAAGACAGACCGCCTGTACGAAGAGATGCTCGCGCGCTTTGTCAAACTTGAGAAAGCTCTTGCTCAGCAGACTCAGGTTGAGAAGGCTTGAGAAGTCATGAAAGAGATGCGCGCTTCCTACTTCGCCGGCTCAATTAAGATCAAGTAAGTGATAAAAGCTATGAAGGCGAGCGCGAAGAGAAAGAAGAAAAGAGAGGCTGACAGCCGTGCGCCTTCGGAACAGGCTGAAGGCGCGTCTTCAAGTAAGAAAGAGAAGAAGGTCGGACCATTCAGACGCTTCCTCTCTCTTCTTGGTCCGGGACTAATCACGGGCGCTTCGGACGATGACCCTTCGGGCATAGGCACATATTCTATTGCGGGCGCGAGTCTGGGCTTCTCCACGCTCTGGATGGCGCTCTTTACTTTTCCTCTGATGGTCGCCGTCCAATTCATCTGCGCCAAGATAGGCATGGTCACGGGCACTGGGCTGGCGCGCGTCCTTCGCAAACACTATTCTAAAACACTACTCTATCCGGTGGTCATCTGTCTGGTCATCGCCAACACGATCAATGCGGGTGTGGATTTGGGTGCGATTGCCGCCGCGCTGAATCTGCTTGTGCCTGTTCCAATCGCGCTGATGGTCGTTCCCATCGCGCTCATTATTCTTGCGCTTCAAATCTGGTGCTCATACGAACTGATTGAGAAGATCTTCAAGTGGCTCACGCTTGCGCTCTTCGCTTACGTCGGCTCGGCCTTCTTTGCTCGCCCGGACCTGCGCGAAGTTCTGCGCGGCACTCTAATTCCGACTTTCAGCTTTGACTCGAAGTTTCTTGCGATGTTGGTGGCAATCCTCGGCACAACCATCTCGCCTTACCTATTCTTCTGGCAGGCAAGCGAGGAGGTTGAAGAAGAGATTCGCATGGGTCGCCGGACATTACATCAGCGGCGCGGCGCAACCGACAAAGAGTTGAGAAACGCTCGGATTGATGTCAACACTGGAATGTTCTTCTCAAACGTCGTGATGTACTTCATCATCCTTGCGACTGCCGCTACACTCTTCAAAGCCGGAAAGACTGACATTCAATCAGCGACGGAAGCTGCACAGGCGTTGCGCCCGCTGGCGGGAAATGGCGCGTCTATTTTGCTGGCGCTCGGATTGATTGGCGCTGGTTTTCTGGCAGTCCCTATCTTGACTGGCGCGGGCGCGTATGCGGTGGCCGAAACGTTTGGGAAAAGATACGGACTCAATCAGAAGCTGCGCCGCGCCAAATTCTTCTACGGCGTCATAGCGCTCTCGACGCTGGTTGGAATGCTCGTCAACTTCCTTGGCATTAATCCAATCACAGCCCTTTTCTGGACCGCAGTCATCAACGGCCTCTTAGCCCCGCCTCTTTTAGTCATCATCATGCTCATCAGTAATAATCGTAAGATCATGGGACAGAGAGTGAACGGCCTGTGGGCTAACATACTCGGCTGGGCGACGACACTTATAATGTTCGCAGCAGCCATAGGGCTTTTACTTACCTGGAACAGTTAGGGACAAACGGAAGACTGTAAGGCACAGATATTTTTCAGTCACTATCAAAACCTTTTGATTCAGGCGACCTTCTCTAAACGCTCGTTTTGCACAGTTACTGTGGGATTAGGGTTTGGTTCAGGAATCGGAAGCTTTTGCTCCTTTAGTATTGCGACATGCTCCTCCATTCCCCACTTCGCTTTATACAGACAATCCTCAATGGAATTTCCGATTCCGGTAAACCCCTCAAGATCAGGAGAGAAGAAACCGAAAAAATTTGGGTCAGCCGTTGCTTCAATAATGAGCGAGTATTTCAAATCAATCATAAAGTTTCTCAGGCTCTTTCTTTGATGCCCGCCGCCTTCAAAATAGCATGACAAGTTCCACTCGGAATTTCTTTTGAGCCATGATAATCAACTCATATTAACCTATCATATCCCTGCTTGCTATAATAACGAATCGAACCCTTCTCTTTCACTAAGACGAAGCCATTTCTCTCCAGCAGACGAACTATCTCACTGAACTTCATGGCGCTTCTTATATGCCTTTCATCGCTTGAAAGAAGAGACCAGACTCATTCTTTGGCTCTCACAGAGCCGCTGATCTTCTTCCGCGTCGTCTCGCCTGTGTTGAGAACGGGAATGCCTTGATCCACATCCCCATGCAGGCGCGGGATGACGTGCGTTGCCACGACAGTGCCTACGCGCGATGCCGCAGCAGCGCCAGCGTCAACGGCGCTTTTGACGGCAGCGACTTCGCCGCGCACGATTGCTGTCACAAGTCCTGCGTCAATCTTCTCGTAGCCTACCAGATGAACGTTCGCGGCCTTGACCATAGCGTCCGCCGCCTCGATCATCGCCACGAGTCCCATACATTCAACCATTCCCAGTGCTTCCATTAAGCTTCTCCTGATTCAGTTTTGTAACGAACGACTTGCCGATTAACCGCCGCCATTGCCCCCATCGCCTCGCGCCGCTATGTAACGATTAACGAGCGTTGTCAGCTTTACAAGCCCATCCGTTACATTTGCAAGTCCGTCCGTTACATTATTCAAACCTATGGTGACGGCCTCAAGCTGGTCATCATGCTTTTCAAACAGTTGTGCTATTGCTACATATGAACGCTCAAAGCGGGCTATGCGTTCTTCGTGGCTGCCTTGTTGCTCAGCCAACCGAGCCTGTGCTTCGGTTAGACGCGCAATTTGCTGTGAGGTATATTCCTGCCGATCTATGATGAAGTTCATTATCCTTTCAAAATCTTCATTGCTCATAAGCTCTCCTCAGCTTCGTTATTTATGAAGTGCAATTATACACCTAACTGATTATTCACATGTCCATAGATGCCTTCGTTGGATAGTTCCTGCATCAATTCCGCAAGCTGTGAATGGGCGCGGGGATGCGTCCGCCGCGTTTGATAAATTCGTCGGAAGAAAATTTGTTGACGGGCATGATGGGCGCTGTGCCGAGAAGTCCGCCGAACTCTACTGTCTCGCCGGCATCTTTTCCGGGAACGGGGATTATACGCACGGCTGTCGTCTTGTTGTTCATAACGCCTATAGCCATCTCGTCCGCGATGATGGCGGCAATCGTTTCGGCTGAAGTCGAGCCGGGCACTGCGACCATGTCAATGCCAACGCTACATACGCTCGTCCATGCTTCCAATTTATCGAGCGAGAGTGCGCCCAGGCGCGCAGCCTCTATCATGCCTGCGTCTTCCGAAACAGGAATGAACGCGCCGCTCATGCCGCCCACAGAACCGGAAGCCATCGCGCCGCCTTTCTTCACAGCGTCTGTCAGAAGCGCGAGCGCTGCGGTCGTTCCGTGCGTGCCAGCGCGTTCAAAGCCCATCGCTTCAATTATGTTTGCGACGGAATCTCCGACGACGGGCGTTGGCGCTAAAGAGAGATCAATGATGCCGAAAGGCAGCCCCAGACGCCGCGCGGCTTCACGGCCAACGAGTTCGCCAGCGCGAGAGAGTTTGAAAGAGAGCTTCTTGATAAGCTCCGCCATTTCGTGCAACGGCAGATCGCGCGGCGCATTCTTGACCGCGTGATTCACAACGCCCGGACCAGATACGCCTACGTTTATGACAGCCTCAGGCTCTCCGACTCCGTGAAACGCGCCAGCCATGAAAGGATTGTCTTCAACCGCGTTGGCGAAGCAGACGAACTTTGCGCACGCAAGGCCACCGCGCTCGCGCGTCGCTTCGGCCATCTCTTTAATTAAACTCCCCGTTCGGCGCACAGCATCCATGTTAATCCCTGCGCGCGTCGTCGCCACATTCAAAGATGAACAGAGACGCTCGGTTGAGGCCAGCGCTTCAGGTATAGAATCAAGAAAGTCGCTCTCAACTCTCGTCCAGCCTTTGTGAACTAGCGCAGAGTAGCCGCCTATGAAATCAACTCCGACACGAGCGGCAGCTTCATCAATCGCGCGGGCAAGCTGAATGTAATCGCCATTGGAGCGCGCTCCCTCAACAATCATAGAAGCAGGCGTGATGGAGATTCTCTTATTGGCAACGCGAATGCCGACCTCGTCGCCTATCTCGTCAACCGTCTGGACTAGACGCGCAGCCGTGCGCTCAATCTTCTCGCGCGCGCGCTCAGCAGTTTTTTCAATCGAATCGCTGGCGCAATCTCTCAGTGAGAGTCCGAGCGTGACCGTGCGAATGTCGAGATGCTCCATCTCCGTCATACGAACGGTCTGCAAAATTTCCGCCTGTGTGTATTCCATAAAAGTTCCAAGCTCCAGGTTTCAAGTTTCAAGTCGGGTCGCTCTTGGAACTTGAAACTCGAAACTTGAAACTTTCTTATCCAAGAAGATGATTGAGTAAGAGCAACAATAGTGAAAGAAGAAAGATTGCGACGGCGACGAGCACGAATCGCAGGCTCGGATCATACGAAGCCTCTTCGAGCATTGCGCCCGAAGCATGTCGCAGCTTCTCAACACGCGGAGCAATTTTGCCTTCTACCTTCTCGCGGGCAGCCGACGCGACGCGCTGTCGCCTTGAACGCTCCTCGCTCGCTAGCGGGGCGGTGGCTGCAACAGGCGCACGACTCTCACTGGCAATATTGGGCTGAGCAGATTCTTTGATGGGGATAACATCTGGCGCGTTAGTAGTAGTGGAAGACTCAGCAGCGCCGGAAGGAGCGATAACAGAAGTATTCATTCCACCCTCAGTCTTCATGCGAGCAGGCGTCTCTGTAGCCTCCGACTTGTTGCTGGCGGCAGTCGCGCCATCCTTCAAGGGTCTCCCACACTGCGGACAGAAAAGAGAAGTCCCACGAAGGGCCACGCCGCAGGACGGACAACGATGTGAAATTTCTGGAGTCATAAAAATAGTACTGAGTGATGAGTACTGAGGACTGAGTGAAGACAGCTTTTACTCATTACTCAGTACTCATCACTCATCACTTCTTTCAAATTCTATGCATAGCGTTAAAGAGGTCTTCGCGTTGCGCGTAGATGCGAACGCCCAATCGCTCGCCCTCTTTGCGGAAACGCTCCTTCAATGCGGCGGCTGATTCTCCGGCGCGCGACATGTTAGCGACGATAATCATTGCGAACTTGCCTTGAACTACGGTCTGGTTGATATCAATTATGCTGCACTCCGCTTCGGCCAGAACCTGCGAGACGCCCGCGACTATGCCGGGATGGTCAACGCCGAAGACAGAGATTATTAACCTCTCGGCTGAACCCGCATCCTGCGCCTCACGCTCACGCGCGTTTCGTTGATTTGCCTGAACACTCCCCGCGCCACTTCCATTCCCAACAACAGGCTCAATCGCCCGATAAACATCTGTCACCAACTGCTCAACCACGCGCTCGTCCGCCTCTGCGCCCAAACGCCCGTAAATGGCGCGCGTGATTCTGTAGATCAACTCTTCATTTGCCATTGGTCAGTTGTCAGTTGTTAGTTGTCAGTAGATTCAGCTTTTGCAACTGACAACTGACAACTGACAACTACTTTCCGTTATCGCGTCCTCTCAACTCTCGCGCCGACTCGCGCAGTTCTTCCGATTCGGCATCCTGCAAGTCCATGCGGTCAACTATGCCTACGACCGCCGCTTCAATTGACATATCCTGATTGCCTATGGCCGAGCGTGCGGCTTTGCCGTAAGCGCACATGACTATTTCGCCAATGCCTGCGCCGAGGCGGTCCGCTACGACTACTATGTTCTTCGTAGGCTCTTTGTCCAGATCATAGGGATGGACAATCAAAAAACGGACGCCCTCAAGATCGGGCGTCTTCTTCGTTGACCAGACCGTGCCGACGACTTTTCCTAAAAACATAAGTTCCAAGTTTCAGGTTTCAAGTTCCAAGTTTCAGGTCTCTTAACTTGAAACCTGAAACCTGGAACTTGAAACTTTAAGACTTAGCGAACACCTCCGCAGGCTCGCCCATGTCGCGCGCCGAAGGAGTGATGATCGTGCGCGCGTTGATGTAAATCTTCTCGCCCTTTTGTATAGCGCGGCGCACGTCGTCTTCCGAGACGAAGTCAACTGCTTTGCGCGCGTTGCCGTTTGCCGATGCTTGCCCGCCGTTTGACGGAGCGGGCGAAGCTACAGGCGCGGTCGGTTGTGGCGTTGGCCGCGATTGCTCTTGCGTGTTGCCGTTCCAGCCCGTTTCAATTGCGGTCGGCGCGGCCTCAGCGTGCGGGGCGGCTGTCGGCACGGCGTACTTGCTTCCCGCTTCGACATCAATCACAGGCTGCGCCGGGGTAGATGTTGTCGGATGAAGCTCAGCGTGATGCTGCGGAGTGCGACCCGCAAGAAAGCGGTCAACGATTGCAGCAATCTCTTCACGATCAATCTTGCGCGGTTGAGTTGTAGAAGCTGCGAGCGGCTGTTCGGCTTGTGCGGCTTCCATTGGTTTCTGTGTTGAGAGAGCCGGACGCGCGCTCTTGACCGCACGCGTCTCAAACGCCACGCGCTTGATATCCATAAGGTGAAGCGGCGAGACGTTGTCGGATGTGACGTTGCCGCCCCATGAGCCGCAGCCCAGAGTCATTGACGGCGGAAGCGCGGTTGAAAAGCCGATAGCTC
>QHXM01000081.1 GCA_003222945.1 Acidobacteriota bacterium | reverse complement strand
TTGGCAATAGCGGCGGATAAGGCGCGGCGACATCTGAGCGTTCGAGAATACCCCTTCCGGCTTCAGCCGTTCGCGCTGTCGCTCGCGCGCATGGATGACGCGCTTTCTCATACTCGCGGAAGATTCAGGCTCAGGCCCTGTGCCTTTTCCAGCCAACTCTTTGAAGCGAACCGCAGGGACATCAATGTGAATGTCAATGCGGTCAAGGAGCGGACCGCTGATTCGCCCTACGTAGCGTTGAATCTGCAAGGGCGTGCAGCGGCACTCGCGCGTTGGATCATTCCAGAAACCGCAGGGACAAGGATTCATTGCGGCAGCGAGCATGAGGGAGGCCGGAAACGTGAGCGACATAGAGGCGCGGCTAATAGTCACCTTCTGATCTTCAAGCGGCTGGCGAAGGACTTCCAACACGCTTCTATCAAACTCCGGCAGTTCATCAAGGAATAGAACGCCGTGATGCGCTAAGCTTACTTCACCAGGACGCGGGACTGCTCCGCCGCCGATCAAGCCTGCATCGGAGATTGTGTGATGAGGCGAGCGAAAAGGTCTCTCTGTTACAAGCCCTGTGCGCCCGGTGAGTCCCGCGACGGAATGAATCTTGGTTAACTCTAACGCGGCTTCAAATTCGAGCGGAGGCAAGATGGTCGGAAGCCGCTTGGCGAGCATTGTCTTGCCAGAACCCGGCGGACCAATCAATAGGATGTTGTGCGAGCCTGCGCTTGCGACTTCGAGCGCTCGCTTGGCCGTTAATTGCCCACGCACCTCTTTGAAGTCAACAGCGTAATGGTCAGGACTCTTCAACACTTCCGATGGGTCAACGCTCAAGGGCATTGGCGGAGAACTTGAGCGTAGACTTAAAATTAGATCAACAGCGCCGCGAAGGTTTGAGACTGAGTAAACATTAACGCCCGTTACAACTGCCGCTTCACGCGCGTTCTCTTCCGGCAGGATTAGATGCCTGATTGAACTTTCGCGCGCACGGATTGCGATGGGCAACGCGCCTCGAATCGGGCGCACTCGACCATCGAGTGATAGCTCGCCTACGGAGAGCATGTCCGTTAAATCTTCCGTATCTCCCAAATCTCCGTTTGCGCCTAAGATTCCAAGAGCAATCGGAAGATCAAAGCTCGCGCCCTCTTTGCGCACGTCCGCAGGCGCTAAGTTAATCGTCGTCTTATGAAATGGAAAGAAGAAGCCGCAGTTTGAAATGGCGGCGCGTATGCGCTCACGCGATTCGCGCACGGCTGCATCCGGGAGACCTACGATTGTGACGGACGAAGGCGAATCGGCTTCGCCGCGCGCAGGCGTCAGATCAACTTCTATGTCAACCAGGTCTGCGTCAATGCCGTAAACGGCTGCGGATTGTGTACGAAAGAGCATGGTGGGTTTGCTCCTAAAAAGAAGAAAGAGGCGTGCGCCGCGTGCTTGCGAGGTGCGGCGTGCGCTTCCGGGTTAAAAGCAAAGAGCGCGCTTTCGATTGAATTGCGGAAAGCGCGCTCGCCACTTACATCTAAAGCATTCCGAAACGAGTTGAACGCTCCACTTGAAAATTTATCTATCGGCTGCGACGGCGCGTCGAAGAAGGAGCAGGTGTCGGAAGTTTCACTTCCTGTCCAGCCTGCAACTCTGCGTTGACTGCCGTGCCATTCATCTTCGCCACATCTTCGGCGGAGACGTTGTAACGCTCTGCAAGTTTCGCTGGTGTGTCGCCCTGCCTTGCTTTGACTTTCATCAAGCCCGGCGTAGCTGGCGTTGATGTCGTATCAGCCTTCGCGCGCGTGTAGCCTGTAAGCTCTACGTTATTACTGAGCGGCGCGTCGCGCTTCTCAATAGGGATTCCCTTCAAGGCTGCAACGAACTGATTCGCCTTCCCACCGGGGATGCGAACTTGATACGACTCGCCGCGCGGCGTCGTATCGCGTCTCAACTCTGGATTGAGCATACGAACGTAGTCAACGCTCACGTTCGTCACCTGAGCAATCAGGTGAAGGCTCGTAGCCGTCGGGACTTGCACTATGTCATAAGCGAGCGGAGCGTCGGGGTGAATATTCGGGAAGCCGTACTTCTGCGGATTCTTCGCAATCAACATGGCGGCCAGAATGTTCGGGACATAATTGCGCGTTTCCTGCGCTATGTACGGGAAAATCTTCCAGTAGCTGCGAGAGCCTGCGCGCGAGATTGCGCGATCAATGTTGCCCTGGCCCGTGTTGTAAGCGGCCATTGCCAATTGCCAATCGCCAAAGTGATTGTAGAGGTCTTTCAGATAACGAGCCGAAGCGCGCGTAGCCTTCTCGAAGCTGTTGCGCTCGTCAATCCAAGCTGTCTGGCGCAGGCCGTATGTCGTGCCAGTGCCGGGCATAAACTGCCACAGGCCGGAAGCCGCAGCCCATGAGCGAGCCGTCGGACGCCATGCGCTCTCTATCTGTCCGAGCCAGGTTATATCTTCGGGCACGCCCTCTTCACGGAAAATTTTTCGGGCCATCGCCATGAACTGTCCAGAACGACGAAGGCCAGCTTCCATCGTTGAGCGTCCGCGCCCCTGATAGTAATTAATGAACTGCTGAATGGTCGCGTTTGTCTCGAACTGGAAATCAATCGCGTTCTTTGCGACTTCAAGACTCGCCACATCTTCAGGGTCAACGTTCTGCTCTTCCGGCGTCAGGATCAGTTTGCTCAACTCATCAAGCGGCGAAGGCTCGAATTTTTGTTGCTTGAATCCGATCTGCGGCGGCTCTTGAGAATTCTGGTCCTGCTGTCCGGTGTAGCTGGCTTGCTGGATGTTGGCCTGCGCCAATTCCGTTTTCGGCGCTCTCTGCTGCTGTTGCGGGACTTCTAAGCGATAGATTCTTTCGACTAATTCGAGGTAGTAGGTTTCAAGGCGCGGGCTTGCTTTCACATTAATCCCGGATTCGAGGATTGTATCAACAGCCTTATCAAACTTATCGCGCGCCTGCTCGCGCTCGCCCGCTTTCAAATTTAACTCGCCCTCTTTGAAGCGCGCTTCCGCTTGCTCTATGAGCTTTGCAACGGCGGCGTCGTACCTCTCAACCTCCGTAGGTATGGCGCGCTCACTTGAGCCAGCGGGAATTTGTGCGTAAACGTTTATGGAAAATGCGAGCGCCAGAAAAAGCGTGGCGCGAAATATAGCGCGAGAGGGGGAGCTATTTATCATCTTCCTTTTGACTCGGCCCGGGCAGGGCTAAATTCGAGCCATTAGCTGGACGCGGAGGTTATCACACGGTTTCCAGCAGTGTCAAACAATCCTCATTGTAACATAGAAGGCGAAGCGGTGAATTTTTCCACCAAAACCGCCTCGCCCGACTAAATAAAGATGCACTCTCAGGGCGGCAGGTTGCGCGGCGTGGAAGAGAAATTTGAGGGGCGTAACTGTTGAAATAGAATGGTTTTTGATTGAATGAGCGGGCAAGCCAAAACACGCAGGATCGCAGCCGGGAGCGCAGGCATCCCTGCCTGCGCTCCCGGCAATTTCAGACGCTTCTGGGCGAAGCAGCCTGCGGCAATCTCGTTGGGCGCGGCGTTGTGGTCGCAGGCGGAACGACCTTGTCTTTGAGAGCTTCGCGGAAAACCTGCCTGACGTTGTCCACGAAAACGAATCGTATGTCCTTGAAAGGCTCTTTCGGAACTTCGTCCATGTCGCGCCGATTCTGCTGCGGCAGGATTATGGTAGAGACGCGGGCACGACGCGCCGCTAGGACCTTCTCTTTAACTCCGCCAATGGGCAGAACGTTCCCGCGCAAGGTTATCTCGCCCGTCATCGCAACATCTTTACGAATGGGTCGCTGCGCAAGAGCAGAGACCATAGCGGTCGCCAGCGTGATGCCTGCGCTTGGCCCATCCTTTGGAATCGCGCCTTCGGGAATGTGTATGTGCAGGTCGTAGTTACTGAAATCCTCTTCGTTAATCTCCAACTCTTTGGCCCGCGATTTCGCGTAGGAGTAAGCGGCCTGCGCCGACTCACGCATCACTTCGCCGAGTTGACCTGTTAAGACCAGATTTCCCTTGCCCTTCATCTTCAAAGCTTCTATGAAGAGAACGTCGCCACCTACGGCAGTCCAGGCAAGACCTGTGGCAACACCAATCTGATCCTTCTTCAGGATTTCATCGGGCATGACTTTCGGCGCTCCCAAAAACTCATGCAAGTTCTTCAGAGAGACGCGCACAGTTCCATTGTGCCCTTCGGCAATTCGGCGCGCGACCTTGCGGCAGATTCTTCCAATCTCTCGCTCCAACTGACGAAGGCCCGCTTCCTGCGTGTACTGCTGGATGATAGCGGCAAGCGCAGTTTTAGAGATGCGAAGGTCGCGTGCACTTATGCCGTTCTCTTCAATCTGCTTGGGCAGAAGATGACGGCGTGCAATCTCCCGCTTCTCTTCTTCGGTGTAGCCAGCGAGTCGAATCACCTCCATGCGGTCACGGAGTGCAGGCTGGATTGTGTCAAGCACGTTGGCGGTCGTCATGAACATCACGTTCGAGAGATCAAACGTGACGCCCAGGTAGTTATCCCGGAAATTATTGTTCTGCTCAGGGTCTAAGACTTCAAGCAAAGCTGATGACGGGTCGCCTCGAAAATCCTGTCCAACCTTATCAACTTCATCGAGCATGATGAGCGGGTTGTTTGTTCCGGCCTGCTGGATTGATTGAATGATGCGACCGGGCATAGCGCCGACGTAAGTGCGGCGATGACCGCGAATCTCCGCCTCGTCATGAACGCCTCCTAAGGACAAGCGCACGAACTTCCGATCAAGCGCACGCGCAATCGAACGACCCAGACTTGTCTTTCCAACGCCCGGCGGACCAACTAAACAAAGGATCGAACCCTTCGGTTTCTCTTTGAGTTTGCGAACGGCCAGAGCTTCTATGATTCGCTCCTTTACCTTCTCAAGACCATAGTGGTCCTCGTCCAGAATGCGCTGGGCTTTAATCAGGTCCAGATTATCGTTCGACGCCTTAGACCAGGGGAGATCGGTCATAATCTCCAACCAGTTGCGAAGAGTCGCAGTCTCAGCCGCGTCCGGGTGCATACGCTCCAGCTTCTTCAACTGCCTGAGCGATTCTTCCTCCGCTGGCTTCGGCATCCTTGAGGCTTCTATCTTCTCGCGCAGTTGTGCAACCTCTTCCGCGAGTTCGTTTCCTTCGCCAAGCTCGGATTGAATAGCTTTCAACTGCTGCCTTAGATAAAACTCTCGCTGCGAGCGATCAATGTCTGCGCGCGCCTGCGTGTTTATCTCCTGCTGAACGGTTAAGACTTCAATCTCTTTGTTTAGAAGTTCATTGACGCGGCGCAGGCGCGCGGTCGTGTCCGCGATGTCGAGCACGCTTTGCGCGTCTTCGACTTTCAATTCAAGGTTGGACGCGGACAAATCCGCAAGACGACCTGCGTCATCAAGGTTGGCAATTATCGCCATCACTTCGGGCGAAATGTTCTTGCCAAGGTTCGCAGCCTTCTCCATTGAAGCGCGCACGTTGCGAATCAAGGCTTCGACTTCCAGGGAACGTTCAGGCACGCTTATCTCTTGAATAACGTGAAGACGTGCGCGCAGGTATTCGCCGCCGACTTCGACTGATTCGATTGCGGCTCGCGCCAATCCTTGAACGAGAATGCGTATGCGCCCGTCTGGAAGTTTCAGCATACGCATGATGACGGCCACAGTGCCTATTGTGTAAAGGTCTTCGCCCGTAGGCTCTTCTTTATCAAGGTCGCGCTGCGAGGCGAGCAGTATCATTCGATTCTCGCCAAGCGCTTCGTCAACGGCGCGAATGGATTTCTCGCGCGAGACAAAGAGCGGCACGATCATAAAAGGATAGATAACTATATCGCGCAACGGCAGCACGGGCAGTTCATTAGGAATCTGCAACGGCTGCTCGCCGCCATCGGCAATCTCTAAACCGTCAGGTATTTCCACACTATTCATTGACATAAATTTGTAAAAGCAGGAATCAGAAGAAAACTGGCCTCCGCCCTATCATTCTGGCTTCTGGCTTCTGGATTCTGACTCCTGTTTTTCCCTTATCTCTATCTTAAATTCAGCGCCGCGACGCTCTTTTCGTTTCGGGAGTTTTACAAAAAGCACGCCGTTCGTTAATTCCGCAGTCGCGTCCGTGACGTTTATAGTCCAGCGAATCGGCACTACGCGGCTGAAATGTCCGTAGCTTCTCTCTGAACATAGATGCGAAAGGATGCGATTGCGTGGCGTGCGTTTTTTCTTATCGCCGCAGATTTTCAGGTGCGTGTTCGTCAAGCCCACTTTAACTTGCGAAGCCGCAACGCCCGGCAACTCCACGCGCACGATAATCTCGTTCTTCGTCTCGCAAAGATCAACTGGCGGCGTCCACGCCACACCGGCCACAGGAACTTCAGCTTCAGTCGCCTCTTGCAACGCAGCGTAAAGTCTTCCTACGCCGTCGCGCAGGCGCTCAAGTTCAATCCGTTTCAGCCCTATGTGAGCGACTTTAATCATAAATAAAGTACTCAGTACTGAGGACTGAGTGCCGAGTAAAAACTTTTCCTCACTCAGTCCTCAGTACTCATCACTCGTCACTTCTTTTACGCCTTTCGCGCTGCCGCGCTGTTGCGCTGGCGCACCAGGTGTTTCAGTTCGTTCATGAATTCCGACACGTCTTCAAATTCCAGATAGACGGAGGCGAAGCGCACGTAGGCTACCTTATCGAGTTCTTTCAGGCGGCGCATTATCATCTCGCCCACTTTGCTCGTGGGCCGCTCGCGCTCAGGCGATTCCTGAACGTACTTCTCTATGGAGTTGACTATGCTGTCAAGTTTAGATGACGGCACGGGCCGCTTTTCGCAGGCGCGCAGGAGTCCGGCCATAACCTTGTTGCGGTCGAAAGGCTCGCGCCGCCCGTCCTTCTTAATCACCATGTAGGGGATTTCGTCAATACGCTCGTAGGACGTAAACCTTCGCTCGCAGCGCAGACACTCGCGGCGTCGGCGGATCGAATCGCCCTCGCGCGACTCGCGCGAATCCACAACCTTGTCTTCAATGAAACCACAGAAAGGACATTTCATAAACAACTCCGTTATTTAAGTCTGGAGTCTGGAGAGTCTGGAGTCTCAGAGTCAAAAGCTGTCTTTGACGAGTTGACTCTGAGACTCCAGACTTAAGACTCCTGACTCATTGTTGATTTCATCCTCTTCAATCGAATGCTCAATCTCTTCGGATGAAGAGAGTTGCTGTAGCCGCTTGAAACTCACGTCGCCGCGAATGAAATAGTAGAGTCCCCAGACGATGGCGGGAGCGAAGGCTACCAGATGCAACATGATTGCGATTGCTGCGGACTTGTTTGCATCTAGCTCTGGGCGATTTAGAAAGATAAGCCCTGCGGCTGTAGCCGCGTGAAACGCTCCGGCTGCGCCGCCCGGCGTCGGCACAAGTGAGCCGACCAGAGACCATCCCATCACGAAGATTGTGTTCGTCAGATTGAACGGCAGACCGAACGCCAGTATCACCAGCCAGTTTGAGATTGTGTTGACGACCCAGATGATAACGGTCCAGACAATCGTTTCAGTCAACTCGCGCGCGTCAGCCAGAATCTTGAGCGCGGCTGCCAACTGCTCAAGCAGATGCGTCATGGCATGTGCCAGGCGCTCCGGGATGAATCGCCAGCGTTTGAATCTTGTGTCGAACCAACCGATAACGCCTTGAGAGCGGCGCTCGAACCAAATCAGAATCACCATCCCGACCGCAGAAAGAATCAGCAGGATTATTCCTGCCGTGCGAACGCTCGCAAGTTGAGCCTCGCGTCCCTGCGGCACTGGAAACCACAAAAGGTTCGCTGCGAACAGAACTATAATTGCAACTATGTCGCAGATGCGCTCCAGCATTATAGTGACCCAGGAGCCTGTGGGCTTTACTCTGCGATCATAGAGAGGAAGGACTACGGGGCGGACCACCTCGCCCGCTCGCCCGAACAAGAACACAGCACCGAAGCCAACGGTTGTCGCCGCAAACAGCGGGCGCAGTCCTGCCGGTGTTAAAGGCTTTAGAAGCGTGCGCCAGCGATAAGCGCGAAGCAAATAGGTTAGAGAGACAGTGACGACTCCGGCTGCAAGCAAACGCCAGTCGGCGGCTCGGACGCTTCGGCCTACCTCAGCCCAATCAAGCTTCCGCCCGAACCACCAAAGGATAAGGACGGCTAGCAGTAATAAGAGAAGGAATTTAAGGTGTTTTCGCAAAGGATTATGGCTACAGACCTGAACCCAATATCTGCTCTTGATGAAATGCTCCCGAAACTTGTTCCCACTGGCCCTCAGACCACAAGATATTGGGTGGCGAGGCAAGGCTACAATAGTTCAGCGCGGAGGCGCAAGGCTAGACACGGTGATTGGGCGACGCGGCGACCGAGGCAATTTATGTTATTCTCTCCGCGTCCCCTCGGTCGCCCCACGCCCGCGTCACTTTCAGGGGAACTTTCGCTCTCAGGCTCTCGTAATCTGGGCTTGACAGGGAGTTTTCCACCCTGTGCGGGGGCGCTTCGAGCAAGGCAGGGTAACCGTAATCGGAGAAGCAACAGGTGGGAGCTGCAAAGGTTTTGGCTACGGCGAGCGACGGAGCCGAGTTGGTCAGGAGATGTCGTGCGGGCGATGGCGCGGCATGGGAAGAGGTCGTATCCACCTACTCGCGCCGCATATATAACCTGGCCTATCGCTTTACCTCTCGCGCGGACGCCGCAGAGGATTTGACGCAGGAAGTCTTTATTCGCGTCTATCGTTCTTTGGATCAATACGACGCCAAGCAGGGTGATCTTCAAAACTGGCTGATGCGGCTGGCGCGCAATCTGATAATTGACGACTACCGCCGCCGCCAGCGCACGCCGCAGAACACGCATGCGGACGACCTTGAAGATCACACTTACCATCTGCGCTCCGCCGGAAACTCCGTGCAGCGAGAGATAGAGCGACGCGAGCTTGGCGAACAGGTTCAGGCCGGTATTGATAAGCTCTCGCCGGACTTGCGCACATGCGTAATCCTGCGCGACATAGAGGAGTTGAGCTATCAGGAGATTGTCGATCTTTTGAAGATACCCGAAGGGACAGTGAAATCGCGCATCAATCGCGGTCGTATCGAACTGGCAAAGATACTTCGCCGAATGCGCGTAGTGGCAATGACGAACGGATAGAAATGCAGAATTAAAAATGCAAAATTCTGGTGGAAGCCAGTCTTGAATTTTTCATTTCTCATTTTGCATTCTTAATTTTTAATTAACTCAGGGGACAGAATCGAGAAGGTTAAATGCTTTGCGCTGAATTTGAGGATCGGTTGACAGACTATCTTGATGGCTCGCTCGAAGCCGAGCAGAATCGCGCCTTCGCAGAGCACGCCATGCGCTGCCCTGTCTGTCACGACCTTTTAAACGAAGTCAAAAACACAGTTCAGGCGTGTCGCACATCGGAGGTGCCTGCGCCTCGCTTGCAACTCGAAGCGCGAATTCTCTTGAAGACAGTGCCGGAGACGGCCATGACGTGCGAAGAGTTTGAAGATTACCTCACTGACTACCTTGATGGGTTCTTGCCCGCTCCCCTTTATCATCGCTGGGAACGCCACGCTGCTCTTTGTGAGCGCTGCACGGAACTTCCAGGCCAGGTCGTTCGCGCAATCGGAGCTTGCTACACTTATATAAATGAAGAGAAGCCTGTGCCCGAAGGATTGCATGAAAGAATCTTGCAGGCCACGCTCGGCACAACTCGTGTTGAAGAGGTTCGCGCTTCACTTTCCGCGCGCATCGCCGCGCGTCTAAGGCTCTTGCTTGACCCGATTGTTTCACCACAGCTTGCGACCGTAGCAACAATGCTTCTACTTTGCGTGCTTGTTCTGACGAGCACTGTCTCTGCGGATGGTTCAATCAGCGGAATGTATAACGCAGGCATTCAACTGGCGGAGCGCGCATACACGGGCGGGGCGGACCAGAGCATTCAGCCAGCAGTTGATCCGAATCATTTGAAGAATATGGTGGAAGACGCATTGCCAGCCGCACTCACCAATGATCGCAACATAAAGAACAAGAACGAGCAGAAGCCTGGCAGCAAAGTGCAAGCGCCGGAGCAGAAGGAACAGAAATAGAGGTTTGAATTTCAGGGCAGGTGAAAGCAACAGGCTCGAGATGGATTGCGCTTATCACTCAAAGAATCCGGCGGTCGTTGAATGTACGCTCTGCGCTAGAGCTTTATGCACGGCGTGCGACCATCGCATTCGAGGCTTTCCCTACTGCCAGGATTGCATCGTCGAAGGCGTGGAACGATTGCAGCAGCAGACGCACTCGAACGTACTGCCGAACCTTCGTCGCAATAACTCTCCGGTCGTAGCGCTCCTTCTCTCGTTTGTGCCGGGATTGGGCGCTGCCTACAACGGGCAAACATCTAAAGCAATCGTCCATTTCGCAATCTTCGCAAGCTTCTTCCAACTCGCGCTCGTAACGCAGAGCGTAGAATTCGGGCTGCCGCTCTACATCGCAGGATTCTTCGGCGTGTGGCTATTCTCTGCCGTTGACGCATATCGCACGGCTCAACTACTGCGCGCTGGCTTTGCGCCCGACACGGAGCAGGACGTAATTGCACGCCGTCTTTATGGAAGCCCGCTCGCGTGGGGCGTGACGTTGATGGTGCTCGGCACAATCTTTCTGGTTCACTCGTTCATAGGCATACGGCTTCCCATACGACAAGTTCTCCCCGTTCTGCTTCTGCTCTTAGGCGCATACATGCTCGGTGATTATCTGCTTCGAGACAGAAAGCGTGATCGCGCGCTCGTGGCGTTCGACTCCTACAATCCGCCTTCAGCCATCGCAGCCGACTCCACCAGATTCCAGACAGGCGAACTTGTCAAACAAGCGTCGGCTGGACGAAACGTTGCGTCTCTCCCATTCGAGCAAAGACCGTGAGGATAGTGAATAACGAATAGTGAAAAGTGAAAAGTTAGAAACAGCTTTCCACTATTAACTATTCACTTTTCACTTTTCACTTGTTATATTGAGTTCGAGGTAAACCGAAATCATGTCAGCTTTTATTAGAACTGCGAGTCGTTGGGGTGGAATCGTAACGATCATTGCGCTCGTCATCGTGCTGTTGCGCCAGCTTATCTCGCTCATAAGCTTTCTTCTCGTGGCCGTCAAAGCGATTATCGTGATGGCCTTCATAGGTCTTGTGCTGGTTATGATCTTTCTTGTGCTTCGCAGTCGTTCCGAGAGGCGGCGCGAGGCCGAGAATATTTAGCCGCAAGCTGAAAATTAAAATCTTTTCAAGACTCACGCTCGGAGCGGAAACTGTTGACCGCGCGTGAGTTTCTCTTTTCACCCCGGCCTTACGAAATTTTATCAACCCGCTCGGCGGTTGCAATATCGGCTCTCGTGTGATAGTTTGCGCGCCCTTAGCAGCAAAATGTGCGGGTTCTGCTTTTCAGTTTTTAGACCTCGTCGGAAATTTCCGTTCGCTGCGAGCCTACAAGCAGGTTCATAAAAAATAAGTCCCCCTGGAGTTTTTGTTTAGCATCAGTCGCCCTAGGCAGACTGTGCTTTTCACGGGCAAGCCTCGCGCAAGCTCTCCTGAGTGTATTTGACTGCGCCCGAGGCTGCTACAAGGAGCACACAAAATGGTTAGAGACGACCGTCTTTACGCATTTATTATCGCCCATACCTCGCGCTCGCGCGCACGCATTCGCCGCATCACAGTTCATAAACGCTGGCTGAAATTTTCAGCCTTTGTGAGTGTCATCATCTTTTGCGCCGCGCTTTACGGCGTTTACAGCCTGACCGAGCACATTCGACATGCGCAGGTCGAGCAGGAGAACGCGCGCCTTCGTGCTGAGAACGAGAAGCAGAGGCAGGAGCTACAGAATTTGAATCATCGCGTAAAGGCCGTCGAGGATACTTCGCGCAAACTCGCTGAGATGAACGGCGTCAACTCGGACGAGCAGCCCGTTCTGAACGGCGCTGGCGGTCCGGCTCTGCCTCTGGACGACGCGACTGTTCTCGAATTTAAGACCAGGTATCTTGAGCAGCAGCTACAGACTTACGAAGCAGTTTTGCGCGAGCGCATGATGCCCTCGACTTGGCCTGTCGAAGGAAGAATGACGGACGGCTTCGGCGACCGCCGCAATCCTTTCGGCGGCTACTCGTCAGAATTTCACACGGGCCAGGACATAGCGACCAACTACGGCACGCCCGTTACTGCAACCGCAAACGGAGTCGTCGCCTTCACGGGTTATCAAAACGGCTACGGCCAACTCGTCATCATAGATCACGGCGGCGGACTCACGACGCGCTACGGACATCTCTCACGCATAGATGCAACTATGGGGCAGAACATCACGCGCGGCGATGTGGTCGGTCGCGTTGGTTCATCAGGCCGCTCGACAGGCCCGCATCTGCATTACGAGATTCGCGTTAACGACGAGCCGGTTGATCCGAGACCATACTTGCCAACTTCAGAAGGTCAATAAGAGAAAAATCTTACGGCTGGGAGCGCACGCATCCTTGCGTACTTGAGCGCGTGAGCGCGAACAAGCGGTTAGCGCGCAAGCCAAGCTTGCAGGCAGACAGCCTTGCGCTCCCAGCCGCGCGCTTGCGCTTCTAATTCAATCTACACTTGTAATCGGTCGGAAGCGTAAGGAGATTTTCCTTCCCTTCTATACGCTATGACTACGCCCACGATCATGAGCACAGCGATTGCTGCGGAAGCAGTGATGCGGCCCAGTTCAAGGCCGCCATCTTCGTGGGGCTTCGTTAAGGTGTCGCCGAGCGTTGCTCCGAGCGGGCGTGTCAGAACGTATGCTGCCCAGAAGAGTATGCTGTCTGAGATTTTCGTGAAGTAGTGCAACGCAGCTACTAGCACGATGAGTCCCGCGAACAAGAGCGCGCCGCGCTCGAACCCCAGGTCAAGGCCGGTGTCGTCAGCCGCAAAATCGCCGAGCGCCGTTCCTAAAGTATTTGAAACAAGAATGGTCAACCAGTAGAAGACCTCGTCTCTTCTACTTGTGATGTGCTCGAACTGAATCTTTCCCGCGACCGTTCGCCAGATGAAAAGCACAATGAGGACGCCGCAGAAAAGTATGATTGAGGATTTCACGTAGCCTAGTCCGAGCGTGCGGTCGAAGTAGTCGGACATAGTTGTGCCGACCGTAGTGGTGGCAACAACGACAGCCCAATAGAAGAAGGGATGATAGCGCTTAAACGAAACCTGAGCGGCGAGCGTGACGAAGAAGAAGGCTAGAAAGATTAGGCTGCCGACGGCGTAACCCAATTTCCAAGTCATGGTCACGGCATCGCCGCCCGTCTCGCCCAGAGTCGTTGCGAAGATTTTGATGATCCAGAACATCAATGTGACTTCCGGGACTTTGCTCATTATGTAATCTCTCTGCTCTTTGCCCGGTAGCTTTTTCACAGCCATTACTCGCTCTCCTCTTCAATGAACATACGCGCTCGCATCAGTCCCCGCGTTAGCCGTCTTTCACTCGCTCTGCCTCAATTTTATCTTACTCGTCGTTTTGCCAACTGTGGATTCGCCGGAAGACTCTTCAGTTCGGTGACTCTCTTTGCAACCGCTTCAGTCATCAGGCGCACCTCGTCGGGCGAATAGTTTGCAGAGCGAAACGCATCGGCAAGCTGTTGCCGACTCAATCTTCCAATCATGCTGCCGACCCAGCGCGCATCTTCCACTGAAATGCCTTTGAACAGGTCGCTACGTTTCACAGAGTAGTGCAGACGCACATCACCGTCTTTCACCTTATCAACGAGATGCGACCTGGCGTAAGCCTTCGGGTCGTTGCGGTCCGGCTTGAACTGTAGCCATCTTGGAAGATGACTGAGCTTGCCGAAGCTCGCGCCAAGATCGTGAACTTCGTACTGCAATTCCTTCTTGCCGTTCTTACCCTGAACGACCAGAATCTTATTGTTTGAATCCTTTATGTCCCAGTTATTCAATAGAGCCATCATCACCTTCAGCCCTTGAAGCTCGCGGCTTCCTACAAATGGATTGTCGGACCAATTGAAACCGTCAACCCTCTTAATATCTTTCGGCCTGGCCGAGAAACGAACATTGGTCAAAGGCTTGTTGATTCCATCTACGTGCACGCTCGGAACTAGATAATTAACGTCCGAGTTATACCCGACTCCCCAAAGCAGACGCGAAGCAGCCGTTTCCGACTGAGCCTCTTTACCGACTTTCACAACCCACTCTCGGCCCTGTGCATCGCGCACTCGATACTTTGTAGAATATCCGCCCTTCTCTTTTTTAATTAGAGTCAGATGGCTCAGGTCAGGCTTCATAGCCTCTCCGCCCGGTCCCAGATACAGGTTGCGGCGGCCAATATCCTTCGGCTCGCGCCAAAGAATTGCCTGACCCTCTGGCACGGTTTTATCCTCTTTCGACTTGTGCCCTTTAATAAAATCAGCGGACGAACCGACAAGAGTAGGTATGAGCAGGAGCAGAGAAAGTGTGCCTATGGCGAGTCGTTGTAGCATGATGGAAATCCTCCTGATAAAAACTCAGGGCCGCGAGGCTCTCCTTCAAGAGAGTTTTGGCAGACCGGAGTTTGCCTGATGTTGGGAGAGAGATAGTGCTGTCCATGTTTGTAACTTAGCAAGCATTATTCCTGAATGCTCTGTGAAGGTGCTCAGGACGTAGCCGGTTCTCTTTTAGTAACTTACGGCTGGCTCGCCGTTTTGCGATGAAAGGGTCATGTACTGATTCCAGACTTGCTCGTAAGAAATATGGTCGAAACTCGTGAGGCCCGAAGACTAGAGTGAATGTGGCTGAGCAGAAGGGATGTTCACGCCAAAGACTGGACGAAGATGTTTCGTGCTTCGCCATTAGACGACAATGAAAGAGGCTTGAAACTATTTCGGGTTTCAAGCCTCTTTCATGTGTGGCGCGCCGGTAGCTTTAACTGATGATCAAGGACCGAACCTCTTAGGATACTCAGAAGAATTCAGGAAGCCATTAATCAACATACGATAATCCCCCGTCTTATTCAGAGCATCAATCCATTGCATGTAGAGAGCATCAGGATCGCGCCTTAAGTATCCGAAGTATTGCATCACGACAAATGCCTCGTTGTAATACTTCTGAAGGACCTCAGAGCTTTCTATCAATGCACGTAAGACCTGTGCTCTTGTCATAGTCTGATTGGTCAACGCTGCGATCCAAGCTTCTTTCGTCGGATGATTCGGCAGTCCCACAGTATTGAGCAATGCATTGACATAAGCCGTTGGGTCAGTCAATCCACCATACATGGTCTGGAACTCACTTCTCGACATGAACTCCTGAATGAATGCCATCTTGTTAGCTTCTAATTGAGCGTCTGTTAAGAATCCACTCACTTTAGCCAAGTCCGGCATGAACTCCGCGTAGAACGGATGCCTTCCAATCGCCGCATAAAGTCGGAAGATGAAGTAGCCGCGAGTTTGAAACTCTGCGCTTCTAAAGAAGTCAGAAGAGACTTCTATTCTATCGCAAGGAGTAGGATACTTAGAAGCTGTTTGGAAATTCATTTTGAAAATTCCAGTCAGTGCAATTTTGCTGCGAAGTCGCGGGTTCAAGATGTTGTGCGACTACACAACGCTTCTCAATCCCGCAGTGAAATCGAGCGAAAGCCGGTCATTCTGGAATTTCCAATGATAGTTTCAAAAAGGCTGGGCGGGCGATTGATGAATGACCGCAGAAAGGATGCGCCCTCTGGCTCTCAGACCACAGGCCGCTCACGTAAACTCCTATAGCACAGACCATGTCAGAACCTTCTGGGTCTTTAATGAAGGGAAGATGAGGACAGACAGTGTGTCGTAAATTGAGTGAAGGAAAATCTCACCGCCCTTTTCTGGACAGCCTGCTGACATTTGGGATAGCGTGCAGGCGGAAAAAACGAGCGCGCATCGGTTCAGCGCTGATAAATCTGGGTGGGCTTTTTAACTGCAACTGACGGGAAACTGACCGCTTATCAGTTTTGAGAGAAGAATAAGGAGGGTTCATTGCTCTGTGATAGAAATAAAGCTGCCAAGCAATCACTTCTATCGGAGACAGAACCATGAACCCTTTGCGACACTACCCGATTCTCTCTACTTTGTTAAGACCCTTCCGTCTCTCACAACAGAAGACTTGCGCTGCGTTGATTGCAGCACTCTGTCAAACAGCGCAAGCTTCCAGTTTCGCCATCGCCGACGCACAAACCCGCTTCCCGCAAGCGAAAGTCCTCATTCCCAACCGCAAAATCTCTATCCGCACCGACAGAATCGCTATTCCCACAGACAAAACCTTCATCCGCACTGTCAGAACCTTCGTCCCCAGCGTCAGAACTTCCATTCCCACCGACAGAACCTTCATTCCCAGCGTCAGAATCGTCATTCCCACTGCCAAAGTCACCATTCCCAGCTACAGAATTGATTTTCCCACTGTCAAAGTCTCTGTTCCCACTGTCGGAATTGACTTTCCCAGTGTCAGAATTCATTTTCCCATTGCCAGAATCGTCATTCTCAACGCCAAAGTCTTCATCCGGCCTGTTGGAATCGTCATTCGTGTGAATTTATAGCAAGTTGCAAATGTATGTAGCCGAAAGCTAAGCGCTCTTGTCAGTACTACCTGCGGTAGCGGGTGGGAGATGTTACCTTACCCACCCGCTACCGCAGGTGGTACTGACCCGTTAGTATTCAATCAATTGCAATCTGCCATATTGGACTTCACAACACAGGAGAAAAATCTAATGAGAGACGACAACACCAGATGCAACGAGATGTTTCTGCGCGTAAATCAACTCGGTGCGGATGAAGCCTCAAGCTACGCAGCCAACGCTTTCATCACAGAGCTTTTCAACTCTCTCTCCACAATCATTTCGGAAATTGAGACGCACGCAAACGCTCAAGCCTCCGGCTTAACCAGCGCACGCCAGAGCACACGCAGCAAAGAGGCAGCACGCGTTGAACTAGAGTGCGACCTTAATGCCATCACGCGCACGGCACGCTCCATGTATGTGACCATGCCGGGACTTGAGCAGAAGTTTCGCTCTGCGCGAGACCTTAAAGATCAGGACCTATTGACGACCGCGCGCATCTTTGCGGCGGACGCACAGCCACTCAAAGCGGAATTCATCAAGCGCGGACTGCCAGCCTCTTTCCTTGACGATTTGAACGATGACATAGAGGCGTTTGAAGAGGCGCTCTTATAGCGCACACAAGGGAAGGAACAGCACGTCAACGCAACGGCCACGATTGATGATTTAATCGAGCGCGGGATGAAGGTTGCCCGCCAGCTTGATCCGATTATGCGTAATCTCTTTGAAGAGAGTCCGGGCAAGTTGGCCGCTTGGCTCAGCGCAAGCCATGTTGAGCGCGCTCCGCGACCGAGAGCAAAAAGCAGAGCAGACACAACCGAAGAGTTAATAAGGAACAGTAAACATAAAGCAGTAAGCAGGAAGAAACGAAAGCGTTCTGCTTTTCCTGCTTACTGCTCATACCTTTTTCGCACTCCTTTCTGCCCGCCGCTCTTTTCTGCTAATATCTCTTAGCCAATTCATCATCATCAAAGGAAGACTTAAAACAAGATGCCGTCCAGATTCACACGCGCCTCTGCTCTAATCATTGCCGCGCTACTTCTAGTCACATTCATTCCTTTTCGCAGCCACGCGGACGAAGGAATGTTTCTGCCCGATGCGATTGCTTCTCTGCCCTGGGACAAACTCGCACATCGCGGTATGAAGCTTAAGCCTACGGACCTTTACAATCCGAACGGTGTGAGCATCAAGGACGCAGTAGTGATTGTTGACGGCGGCACGGGCGAATTCATATCGCCTGAAGGGTTGCTCCTGACGAATCATCACGTGGCGTTTGACGCGCTCGTCTCGGCTTCGACGACGGCGAACAACTACGGCGAGACAGGCTATCTCGCCAAGACCCGCGCCGAAGAGTTGCCGGCCAAAGGCTACAGCGTAACCATCACTGAGGATTTGAAGGACGTGACGAGCGACATCCTGAACGGCATCACGGACACTATGCCTGCGCAGGAGCGCGCACGCGCGATTCAAACTAAAGTTCAAGCTATGGAGGCTGCAGGCGCAAACGAAGCAGAAGGCATAATGGTTCGCGTGCTTCCTATGAACGAGGGGCTATCCTATTACAAGTTCACTTATCTGGTCCTGCCGGACGTTCGCATAGTCTATGCGCCTCCGAAAAACATAGGCTTCTTCGGCGGCGACCCGGACAACTTCGAGTGGCCGCGTCACGACGGCGATTTTACTTTCATGCGCGTTTACGTTGGACCAAACGGAAAGCCCGCGGAATACTCTACGGCGAATGTTCCGTACAAGCCTAAGAAATTCCTATCTATCTCGATGAGCGGAGTCAAAGAGGGCGACCTGATGCTGGTGATGGGATACCCGGGTTCTACGCGCCGCTACCGCGAAAGTTACTCGGTCGCTTACAACCAGGACATAGCGATGCCCTTCATCATAGACACCTTGAGATATCAGATCGAGACCTTGCAGAACGCAGGCAAGACTGACCCGGCTCTGGCAGTCAAACTACAGAGCACAATCTTCGGATTGAGTAATGATCTGAAGAACTACGAAGGCTCTGTGATAGCGATGCGGCGCGCAGACATTGTTGATAAGAAGCGCGCGGAAGAAGCTGCGTTCACGCGCTGGGTCAATGCAGACCCAGCGCGCAAAAGCAAGTACGGCGAGATATTGCCGACGCTCGACAAAGCTTATCAGGAGTTGACCGCGACGGCACAGCGCGACCTGCTGATTCAGCAGATGGCTCAGGCAAGCGACCTTCTAGCCATTGCAGCATTCGCTCAACGCGCTGCGGCCAACAAAGAGAAGCCCGAAGCCGAACGCAACCCTGCGCTCGGTGCGGCAGGCATTCAACGCGTGCGCGCTCAACTCCCAGCCGCTCTTGCTGAACGCAACCCGACGGCTGAGCGAGAGCTTCTCACCTACCTTTTAAGAAAAGCAGATGAGCTTCCCGCGAATCAGAAGATTGATTTCATCGAAAAGCGTTTCGGCACCCTTCAAGGCGAAGCGCGGCGCAGAGCCGAAGAGAATTTTGCGCGCGACGTTGTTGACAACAAGCGTTTCTCAACGGCAGAAGGTCTGTCAGGTCTTCTCGATATGTCGTCGGCGCAGTTAGCGCAATTGCACGAGCCGCTTATCGACTTCGC
This sequence comes from Acidobacteriota bacterium, assembly GCA_003222945.1. Taxonomy (GTDB): domain Bacteria; phylum Acidobacteriota; class Blastocatellia; order Pyrinomonadales; family Pyrinomonadaceae; genus QHXM01. Next base: position 3,496 of record QHXM01000081.1, on the reverse strand, counting down.
CGTCGAGATCGGTACTGCGGAAGTGAGTATCGCACCGCGCCAGCAAGCCTTCAACGCGACCGTGCAGCGTTGGCGACCGCTTCTAGTTCAGGGCATGACCGAAATGAAAGGCACGAATCCTTACCCCGATGCGAACCGCACATTGCGCTTCACCTACGGCGAAGTCAAAGGCTATGTGCCGCGCGACGCGCTCACCGCGCTTCCCTTCACAAATCTTTCAGGTGTGATTGAGAAGGACACAGGCCGCGAGCCTTTCAATGTTCCTGAGAAACTCAAACAGCTTTACCGTGCGAAGGATTTCGGACCGTATGCAGTGAACGGAGAAGTGCCCGTTGATTTCTTAACGACAGACGACATCATAGGCGGCAACTCCGGCAGCCCCGTTCTGAACGGGCGCGGTGAGCAAGTTGGAATCATCTTCGACGGCAATTACGAAGGCTTGGGCAACGACTTCTTCTACAACGATGAGAAAGGCCGTGCCATTGCCGTTGACATTCGCTACGTGCTTTTCATAGCAGACAAGTTCGGCGGCGCGGGTTATCTTCTGAAGGAACTCGACATAAAGAATGCCCCGTCGGGAATGCTTAAAGCTACGGGCATCAAGCCGCCGACTGTAACGCACGCCGTGGCGCGTTGATTTGCGAGATGCTAAGTCATCTGGACTATTAACCACAGAGGACCGGAGAGGAGCACAGAGGAAGAGAAATTATGAGTTATGAATTATGAATTGAAAGCAGTAATTCAAAACTCATAACTCATAACTATTCTTGTTCCTCTGTGTCCTCTGTGGTGAAATTAAACTTATCCAAGACGCAAGATTGTATAAACCTCAACTTACGACCAACCCTCTATCCTCAATTACTTAAAGTATTTTCCGCTTGACAGCTTTTGATCAATCGCGTAGTATGCGCCGTCGTTTCGAAAGGCAGGGCTTTTCCAAAAATATCACGCCCCCGCTCGTTCGATCTGTAAACTTAGCTGTATGAAGTTTTGTTTTTCGCTGTCCTGTATCCGTTCTTGAGTGCGGTCTTTCAATAGTCGCACCCGAAAGAGCGCGTGCAGGCTTTTTTGTTGGTTGTGTGTTTTCGGTTCTCGCGCCCCAAAAGAGTAAGCGCGTCCGGCTCACAAGCATTAACCTTAAGTCGGCGCGAAAAAGCCTCAAAAAAGCTTTTTTCGCCTTTGCTTTTTCGAATCGTTAGGAGGATTCGTTTGTTATGTCTAGAATAACCGGTAAGGTCAAGTGGTTTAATAACTCGAAGGGCTACGGCTTCATTGAGCAGCCAGGCTCTTCGGACATCTTCGTTCACTACAGCGCTATTCAGGGCGACGGCTTCAAGACTCTAGAAGAGGGTCAGGAGGTCGAGTTCGAGGTCACGCAGGGTCCTAAGGGGCCACAGGCCGAAAAAGTGACAAAGATGTAAGGCTCGCCGCTCCCCAAGGCTTTCTAAGCAAAGCCACTGGCCGCTTCCGGTCATTATGAGTCCGTGAAGCGCAAGAAAAAGCAGAAGCCAGAGGTCAGAGTCAGAAGAAAGTGATTTCATTCTGAATTCTGATTTCTGGCTTCTGCTTTTTAGCTATTGCCCTTTGCTATTCGCCCTTAACCTTGAAACTCACGCGCCCGCCCTCAACATCAACAGAGAAACGAACGCTGTCACAATTAAGGCGCTCTTTCAAGTTGTCCGTCTTGGTCGCTACCAGATGATGAAAGCGCGGGAACGATAGGTCCTCTGTAGGCTCGCCGCATTTCGTCTTCGCTTCGATCAACGCATCGTAGAGTTGGCGCACACGCGCTACGTCCTTGTGCGCGTCCATGCCAGTGAAAATTTCGTGGCTCTCCACACGGCTTGCTTCGTCGCGCGCCGTCGCACGCATAGCGGCAGCCGCATCGCGCCCCTCTTCGCGCCCCTGCATAGTGCGACGCCAGAGTTCGCGGAAGGCCGTGTAGCGCGAGGCCAGCGTATTGTATAGATAGCGCTGCGCGAACGTAAGTGTTCGGTCATCGCCCAGACGCTTAATCATCGTTTCGACGCGGTTCTTCGTGTCGTAAGGCGGACGTTTCGATGCGCCATTGAAATAGATGTCAAACTCTATTTTGAGTTTTCTGATATCGTCGTCCAGCCGCTTAAGCTGCTCGTCAACGGTCGGCGGTGAATCAACCGCCAGGTTGCCTTTCCGCGCCTGCTGAGCTTTACGCTCCTGAGCAAGGCGCGCGAGTTTGTTATCACGAATCGGCATTGCGCTTCTTTCTCCTTCGAGGGTCGCCAAGCGAGGTTGACCGTAAGGCCACGCACGGCTCTTATTCGAGACTAGGCGTTTTGAAAGCGGCGTGTCAACAAAAATATTTTGCGGCCTGCTCGGCCTGCGTGTGCGACATTCGCTCAATTGATTCGGTAAATCCAGAGATAATATGCTAGGGTTTCCTTCGCCGCCCTATGTCAAAGCAGAGAACATTAAAGTCAGAACAGTTGCGCGCGATTCCATCCATTGACGCGCTTCTGAAAACCGACGCGGCTCGCCAGCTCCTCGATTCTGTCGGCGCGCAGCACCTGACACGCCTTGCGCGCGCGGTCACAGATGAACTGCGTGCGCGTCTTTTAGCGGGAGAATCCTTTGACGATTCATCAAACGGGAATCAAACCCGCGAGGTTCTTCTTGAAGAGGCCGCGCGTAGGCTTGAGCGCGCATGTCAGAAGGAGAAGTTGAAAGGGGTGCGCCGCGTCATCAACGCGAGCGGCGTTATCATTCATACTAATCTCGGACGTGCGCCGCTCTCTAAAGCCGCGCGGCGTGCTCTGGCAGACGAAGCCGCGCGCTACTGCGCGCTCGAATATGATCTCGAAACGGGAGAGCGCGGGCGGCGCGGTGCAAGAGTCGAACAACTGCTCACGGATTTGACCGGAGCGGAAGCGGCGCTCGTCGTAAATAACTGCGCTGCCGCCGCTCTCCTTATCCTGACTGCGCTCGCAGAGGGCGGCCAGACGATTGTTTCGCGCGGCGAGTTAATCGAAATCGGCGGAGACTTTCGCGTGCCCGACGTGATGTCGCAATCCGGCACGCGACTCGTTGAAGTCGGGACGACGAACCGCACGCGCATCTCAGATTACACTCAAGCGATAACGGATAACACGCGACTCGTCATGCGCGTGCATCCATCTAACTATCGCATAGTCGGTTTCACTGCTGCGCCTGCGCTCACAGAACTCGCACACGTCGCTCACGAAGCCGGACTGCTGCTCTACGAAGATGCAGGCTCCGGCGCGCTTCTCGATCTCAGTCCATTCGGTCTGGCGGATGAGCCTGTCATCGCTGAGTCAATCAAAAGCGGAGCAGACATTGTCTCTTTCAGCGGAGATAAACTTCTAGGCGCTGCACAGGCAGGTCTAATAGTCGGTCGGCATGAACTCATCAAGAGGTTGCGAGAGCAGCCGCTCTATCGCGCGTTGCGTGCAGATAAATTAGCGCTTGCCGCTCTTGAAGCCACACTTGAAGCATACCG
>QHXM01000223.1 GCA_003222945.1 Acidobacteriota bacterium | reverse complement strand
ACGCTGCCGCCCGCTCTTGAGTTCGTAAGCTCCGACCCGAACTTGAGAGCAGAGGACGCTTCCGGCGGGCAACAGTTCCGTTGGCGCGTCTCGGAACTTGCGCCGGGCGATACGGCAGTGCTTCGCGTAACAGTTCGCCTGCGTCCGAATCAATCGGCGGACCAGACTCTGACCACTAGGCATTCGCTAAGTTATCAGGACACGAACAGCAACAATTATTCAGGCCAGTGAAATGGACTGAATAATCTTTCTCTGAAGAGGGCGGCCATCATGCGCCGCCCTTTCTTTTGCTTGATGAAGAGTATGGAGACGTATATCAGCAAAAATGCGCGAGCGCGTTTGACTAACTATCTGATTCTGAAGTCTGTCATTGAAGTGTTGTTCGTGTGCGCGCTCGCCGTAGGCTTTTACCTGAGGGCGTTCACTCCGTACTTTAAAGGATGGTTGGACGCGGCAGACGCGAAGCATGTCGAAGGCTGGGCCGTGAATCTCATAGAACCGCAATCGCACGTCGAAGTACAACTCTACATTGACGGGCAATTTGCTGGAGACCGCGCGGCTGATACGCAAAGATTGGATGTGAAGGCTTTTGGCCGCACTCGGGACGAGATGCACGGCTTCGTCTTTGACACCCCGCAGCTTCCCGCAGGCCAGCACGAGGCGCGAGTCTATGCCGTGCACGCGAGCAGCCAGGGACAGCGCCGAACCTTGCAGCTTATAGGTAAGCCCCTGGTCTTCAGCGTTGACGCAAGATGATGCTAGAGAGACAGTGCTGTTTAAGATGTCACGAGCAACAATGAACGCAGAGCTTGAAAAAGAGAAGATGATGGAAGATGGCGGCTCAGGCATCGTTGCAAGCGAACGTGTGCTTGCAGCGTGGGAGATCGCTTCCGTGACCGTCTCAGTCTTAATAGCTGAGTGGATTGTGCTGACGTTTGCCGGGAGCAAGCTTTTCTTAACCGTTCCCATCGCGCTCGCTTTCGCGCTCATGTTTCTATCGCACATTGCTCGCCGTGAATCTGCGCGAGAGATAGGCTGGCGTTTCGATAACTTCGGTCAGGCCGCGCGTCTTCTTGCGCTTCCGATGATTGTTATTGCAATCGTGCTTATCTTTACCGGCGTGTTGCTGAAGAGCATTCGGCTTGAGAGAGAGCAGATTTTGGGATGGCTTGCGTGGCTTCCTATTTGGGGATTGGCGCAGCAGTACGCGCTGCAAGGCTTCATCAATCGCCGCGCGCAGATTCTTTATGGCCGAGGATGGCGAAGCCTTCTCTTAGTCGCACTCATCTTCACACTGCTTCATCTACCAAACCCCTGGCTCTCAGTTGCAACCTTCGCGGGCGGACTACTCTGGGCTTACGTTTACCAGCGCGCCCCTAACCTCCCTGCCCTTGCTCTATCGCACGCCGTGATGTCCATGATACTCGCGCTCTCGCTTCCAGCCGATGCACTGAACAGCCTGCGCGTCGGCATCAAATATTTCGGCTGACATCTGCGTTCATCCGCGTTCATCTTTGCCAAGTTTTTGTGCTGTACCTGTTGAACAATGGTTTGCTATAATCCCTGAGCCTTGCAAGAGAGCAGGTCGGGTGGTCGCTGCCGCTAAAAAGCGGGAGAGGAAAGTCCGAACACTACAGGGCAGCGAGCCAGCTAACGGCTGGGCATCGGGCATGACGAGCGGCATTAAGTTGCCGGACGCTTCAAGCCTGATGACGACAAGTGCAACAGAGAATAGACCAGCCTCTCAGAGAATCTGATATTTCAGATTACTCGAAAGAGGTGATGGGTGAAACGGTGCGGTAAGAGCGCACCAGCGCCGGTGGCGACACGCGGCGGCTAGGCAAACTCCTCGCAGTGCAAGACCAAATAGGGAGGCGTCAAAAAGGGCTGCCCGCCCGAAAGTCTCGTCGAGACTTACGACCTCCGGGTAGGTCGCTCGATCCAACCGGCGACGGTTGGGCTAGATGAATGATCGCCGCTTCGGAGAACTCCGAAGAACAGAATTCGGCTTACAGACCTGCTCTCAAATTGCAAGACTCGACTCCCGGAAGATTAGCTCTTCAACCCCAAACTTAAACGGAAAGGCAAAGCTTTGAGATGGCGAACCGCAAAGGGGTCTTCATAGGCGCTTATGTGCCGAACGAACTGAAACAGGCTCTGCAACAGCGAGCCAAAGCAGAGCACCGCACGCTCTCGCAAGAGATAACGCGAATCTTAGAGGAGGCGATAAAGGGTCGCCGTCTTCCGCCCGGCTTCATTGACCGCAGAGGCGAGCAATCCGGCCCGCGTCGCCGCAACACAGACCCGCTCCCGCGCCGTCGTGATGCTGACGTGCCCTACATACCGACCGATAGAACATCCGGCGAAGACTAAAAGCCCGTCTTTCATTATCAAATAACTCTGAGCCACACGCGCGCCGCTAACATCTGAATTATCGGCGCGCGTCGCCTTTTATATTTCGATTTGCTAAACTCAAGACTTCGAGACGAGCATTGATAAAGTCTGCACTATAGTTTTTTGAAGCAGCGTAATATCTCGTCTTCAGGAGAGCCTTTGAAACTTCTTCTTATTATCGGCACGCTCGCCTTCATACTCCTGCTAATCTACATGCGCCTGCGCCCCTACATCATAATGGCGCGGCGCATGTTCGGCATGGCGCAAGGCGTCAACCGCGCAGTCAGAAACGGCGCTGCCTCTTCAACACAACCGGGCGGCGCTGACGATCACTTGTTGCGCTGCGCCTCTTGCGGCACATGGATTCCTTCATCACGCGCAATCAAGCTTCGCTCCTCAAACATCGCATACTGCTCCCACGCCTGTCTCGAAAACGCGGCAGAGGGAACAAAGCGCAAAGCGGCAGGTTGATTTAACTGTTGGGCGATAACCAGAATTTAGATCGTGCGACGGACCTGCGTAACACAACCAAAACCGTTTATTTCATCAGAGGGATATTGATTAGAAGCCTGCTACCGGGCCGCTCCGCTCGAATGAATGTTAGATTGCGCGGTTCATTACTGCTCAACCACCGCGATGGCATCAACCTCTATTAAAAACCCTTCCTCAGCCAAAGACTGCACGCCTAACCATGTGCTCGTCGGCAATCTCGCTTGCGTGAAATATCTTGTCAACGCTGCGTTAATTAAAGCAGCATCCGCAGGCTTGTAATCTTTCACATAAATATTCAGCTTCACGACATCTGAAGCGGTTGCATTGACAGCACGCAAGGCTATTTCCAGATTCTGAAACGCTTGCATTGCTTGAGCACTCAGATCACCAGCGCCTATAAGATTCTTATCCTTATCTACTGAGACTTGACCAGAAATATAGACGGTTTTAGCCACGCCATCTGATACAACGACAATTTGCGAAAAAGCTTGCTCCCAGTTTGGTAAGTCTGGTGGATTGATGAACTCTTTGCTCATGAAGTAATCAGTACCGCACCTGAGTCATACAAAACAATCTAACGCCCGAATCAACCGGCGAGCTATTGCCATGATTGATGAAAGGCCGCCTATTTGCGAGTCCGGTCCAATGAGTTGTTATGCGCGCCGTATCAGGATAGAGCGCTCCATTCATCAGCGGTAATCTGCCGCCCAATGATTTCTTCGACTTCCCGTAGCATCATCCGAAGCTGTGGCACTGAATACTCTTTGTTCGATGGAATCGTGAGGCGATTGTGCTCATACACCATAAACTGATGTTTGGCTCCAGAGTACAAGCCGGTAAACCCTAGCTGACGCACCCGACGAACAAAATCGTTACGCTTACACGGATTCCACTGGCTCATAAACTGGTTCCTTGTTTAGATCAATGCCATTCACAACAGGCAATGTATGACCCAACTTTAAGCCTACCAGAAGCCAATCCTCTAAGGTGGAGCGCACTTCATCTTCGCATTCTCTTAAGGTAGCACCGAAAGCAATGACACCTTTGCAAGCAGCAATACGCCCGGCAAAAGTCCCATCTTCAAGCTTGTCGTACTCCGCCTGCCCCATTGCTCGATCTAAATATTCACTCAAAATATATTGTGTATCCATAGCAACCTCTCCAGGCCGTACCATAATAAGATTTAATGTGCAAAGCAAGCTAGCGCATAACCCCCGAATTAAACGGGCGCGACGGGTGATGATAAAAGCAGGCTTGGAAGCCCGCGATTCAGGTTAAAAAGCAGAACATTCAGGCTGAAAACCGGAACATTCCTGTTTGAAGTGGGAAAATTTCGGTTTCAAACAGCAACGTTCTCGTTTCAAGTGAGAAAGTTCTTGTCTGAAACAGGAAAATTCCTGTCTGAAACAGGAAATTTGTTGTTTCAAACCTAAACTTTCCTGTTTCAAACAAGAACTTTCTCGCTCCAAACAGGAAAATTTCGGTTTGAAACAGGAAACTTCTCACTTCAAACAGGAACATTCCTGTTTTGAACCCCAAATTTCCTGTTTCAGACAGCAATTTTCTGGTTTACAGGAGGAGATTCCTTGTTCTGAACGGGAAACATCCCGTTGAAAACAGGGGCTTTCCTCCCGTAAGTTGTTATAATCCGCGAGTTTAGACTCCCCGCGCTAGGTTTTCGGTGTGCTTGAGGCATCTTTCCTGCCGGATTTGCGTGCGAATCTCTGCGCAAGACCTTCCAGCAGATTGTCTAGCGCCGCGCCCTTGCCCGCTGCGCGTGCATAATGATAGACGGCCAGAGCGCCTGAGTATGCTTCGCTGCCGACCTCAACGTAGGTGTCGTCTAACAATTCAAACAGTTGGGTTAAGGACAATACGACGGGTCTCAGGGCGTTGAAAAGTTCTACGTCTTTGCGAAACTCGTCAACGTCGAACGAACGCGGAAGTATGTCCGTGTTCTGCGTGGCAAGTTCAAGAGCCTGACTCACAAACGCCTGACTCTTATCACCGAGTCGTGGAAGACCTTTGCGCTCTTCGGGCGTAAGGTCTATGAGAAAGGGAAGCTTAGTGCGAATGGTTTGGATAGCATCCAGAACTGCCGTCTTGTCCGCATCCGTAAGAAGCGCGCTTATTCTATTGTCTGTCATAGTTGATTCTCCTTGAGGATTGCTATGCGTGCACTGGACTCCACTGTAGTCGAAGGAGCTTAGCGGAGCGGAGCGCGAGAGCAATTTTAGAAAAAAAGTGAGACCAACGAACCAATGGCGTTCGCTGGCTAACAAGCCGCGCAAGGAACAGCTATGTACGGCACTGAATGATTTTCAGCGCGCCAAAGATATGCCTCTCTTTTTATGAAGTCAATAGAAATTCTGCACTAATCCAAGCCGCGCGAGCAGACCTGCTCATTCCTTCTAAATCAAATTGCAATTGATTGAAAGCCTACGGGTCAGTACCAGCTGCTGCAAGCGGGTGGGCAATATTAGGGATGAGGGCGGAGGGATGAGGGATGAATGAATTGAAAGAGCTTTCTGTCTTTACTTCATCCTTCCGCCCTCATCCCTCATCCCTTCGTTCCCCCACACGCTTGCAGCAGCTGGTACTGACAAGAAGCGCTTTACTTACCGCCTTCTGTCCTCAGTTCTTCTGCTTCTTCCGGCAAAACATTTCCGGCCTCGTGGATGGCTCTGTCCGTGTCTGTGAAGAATAGAATCAACATGCCTACGACGAAGAAGAAGATTAAGGAGAGAAGCGCCTGACGGTAAGAGCCTGTGTGCGCGACGACGATGCTGAAGACGAGCGGCCCCATCCATGATGTGCCGCGCTCTGAAACTTCATAGAGGCCGAAGAAGGATGACTCGCGCCCACGTGGAATCATGCGCGAGAAGAGCGAGCGAGAGAGGGCTTGCGAGCCTCCGAGCACGATTGCGATCATCGCGGCCATGACCCATGCCTGATTGGTCGTCTGTAGAAAGCCGTAAGCGTAGATGACAATACCGGACCAGATAGCGAGCGAGATAAGAATCGCATTCTTCGTTCCAACCCACGCGGCGATTCTCTCAAAGAGCAACGCGCCGCCGAACGCTACGAATTGAACCATCAGGTAGATGCTGAGCAGGAAAGAGTCAGGCGCTTCCAACCCGCGCGCAACGAAAAGCTCTTGCGCAAGAAAGACTGAAGCCGCGCCGATGACGGTCTGAATGCCGTCGTTGTAGAAGAGGTAGCCTATTAA
>QHXM01000222.1 GCA_003222945.1 Acidobacteriota bacterium | reverse complement strand
CTGGCGAAATTAGCGAAAGGAAAAAGATTAAGCAAGAAGCCTCAACAAAGAGCATGGTAACGGGACACTTATGCGGGATAAAAATTTTATTCCCGCGATTTTGCCGTATAATTCAAAGTTAGATTGCTTCGTTAGAGCAGAGGATTTATTCAATCTCTTGCCCTGAATCTTTATCTTCAATTGACTGCATTACTCCCGTCTCTGTTGCAAGCCGAAGAGAAAGGAATGCCTCTTTCAGCGATGGACTAACCGCGCTGTCCGGCTCATTCATTAACAGCGATTGATATGCTTCAAGAAATTGCATTCTTATTCGATAGAACAAGTGTAAGAAGTGACGGAGAAAGCCGATGCAATCTAAGACGACGAACTCGACGCCAATTCTAGCGTGCATAGTGGCAGCGTATTCTTTGACCTCTTCATCAATCTTGTCTGTCGTAATGAAGATGTAGTTATCAACCGTTTGCGAAGTGGTGGCGAGCTTCTGCACAGCAATCTCAATGTCTTCGAGCGTGACGCACTTCGCTTTCATCTCATAGACAGTTACAACGTCGCCATCGCCTTTCAAAGCTATCTCAACATCTCCAAGCGCCCCGGTCTGTTTGTCTGCCGCGTTATGACCTTGCAATGGTAGATGTCGCTCGCCTAAATGTTCTTGCGCTGCTGTGTACGCGGCGGCAACTACTAGCACAGGCAGACGCGCTGACTTCGGCAAAGCCATGTGCTGCCCCATCAGCGTAACGATGTTCTCTGCCGGTATCGATAAGTCTTGCGCTGTTCCCTTCAGCGAAGCGAATAGCGTCTCAATGCGCTGCTTTCGCTCTGCTCGAATGATTAAGAGCCAGCGAATAATTTCAGCCAGCACATTTTCGGCTTTAAGTGTGCCATCATAGATAGCAGTTATCAGCGCGATGATGACTGCATACAGTTTCTTCGGACGACCTACAAGCTCGACGCCCGGCTCTATTATTGTTTTGTTCGTTCTAAAGGCAGGAGTGAGAAAGCTAGTCGTTGGATTGACGGGCAAGCCGTGTTTGAACGCGAACGGCGCAACGTATGTCTCATCATAGTGGCGACCTGAATAAATGCCAGCCCCGTCGATTTCAGTATATGGCTTGCGAATGTCTAACGTTGGGTCTGAGAGCTTCGCTACAAGGCACGCTAGAAGGAAGCGCGTTCCCGCCTGATTGGAGCAACGACAGACGAATTCAATATCACTTACAGCGCGCGAGTCGCGTACTATTGGCTTATCAATGCTCTTCGATGCTCGCTCGTAGGCTAAATCGAGGATGCTTGTTGATAGAGCTTCTGGCGATGGTGGGCGTTTGGTTGGCATTCAGCTTTTCCTTGAGCTTATAGTTAATCCAAAGAACTTCTTTGCGCGTGGTCTTCACAGAATGAATTATCTTCTCTTTAGACTCAACGCGCTGCCAGTCGCCGTAAAGCTCGTCCATTAGCTTACAGTGATAGCTTGAAAGCGCTACCTTGCCTTTAACGTTTCTGAGGACTTCGGCAAGCTCTCTGTGCTGTTCATCAGTCATTTCGTTCGCGTAAGCGTTAGAGTCTCCGCGCGAGCCGTGTGGATATGGTGGATCACAATAGAAAAGTGTTTCTTCGCTGTCGTAGCGCTTAATAACTTCGATAGCCGGTTCATTCTCTATTTGCACGCGAAGCAATCTTTGAGCGATTAGAGGTAGGTCTTCCACAGCGCCAAGCCAACGCGAGACAGCGCCAGCCATGCCAGCGCGACTCGTCAACAGGCAATGCGCCCAGCGTCCTGAACTTGCTTTCTGCGCTAGTCCGGTTCTGACTTGCCTAGCGAGTATGTAAAAGCGCCGCGCTCGCTCTAACTCTGTCAGCCCTTCGGTCGGCTCTTTGATGGCAGCTTCAAACTCTGCGCGCGAGAATGGCGTTAATCCGATAGCTTCAACTAGAGCGTCTTTCTGTTCGCGCAACACACGAAAGAAGTTGACCACTTCGCCGTGAGCATCATTGTACGTCTCTATCGGTGACGGCTCGCGGTTAATCAGCACAGCCGCCGAACCACCAAACGGCTCACAATAATGCGTAGCATTCGGCAGTAAAGGCAATAGCCAATCAAGATGGCTATATTTGCCGCCATACCAACCGAAAGCTATTATTTTTCCCATTGCACACCTCGTTGTAGCGTTAATGAATGCAATTATTAGCTAAGCCTATGTAAGATAGCAAGAGGAACATTTTTCGGCGACGGCGCAATCTAACAACGGCATGGAGCGGACGCGCAGAAAGCGTGCCTCTTAACATCAACGGCTGCTGCGCGCCGGTGATGCCCAGCGTTATTCTCAAAGGTTTGGAGAAAAGCTGCATCTGTCCTCCGCAAAGCAGCAAGAAATCAAAAGTTGAGGAAAGTTTATCCTTGCCTTACTAACCAATATTTGTGTCGTCACGCGCAAGTCATCTAAAATCGCTATCTGTATGAACCTCACTCTCATACGTCAGCACATAAGCGCCATACAGCTTGACGGCAACGCCATCGGTGCGCACAGAAGTGCTATCCGTCTGCCCAGAACTCCCATCCATCTGTACAGAACTCCCATCTGCGCGCACAGGAGTCTCATACGTGTCGGCAGAAGTGCCATCCGCGTGTACGGCAGCGCCATCCGTAAGGTCTGGAGTGATAAAAAGTTGTGCGGGAGTGCAGAAAAGGTGGTCGGCAGCGCCGAAAAGATGGTCAGCGGTGGCGAAAAGCGTGGCGGGGATACAGAAAATCTCTATAAAAGTGCTGTCCGCGTTCACCGGAAGGGCAAATTTCGCTCGCGGGAGAGCAAATTTTCATCCGTGACCTGAAAAAATTATTGCTGGTGTAGAAAAAAGCTATATAATCCACGCCGTTCGATTACTGGCGGTGCGCATACGCTTACACACCTACGGGTGAGCGCCCCTACGCGCCATGAATCCCAACCGCCGGAAGGAGTCAAGTTTGCGCCTTCCTTAACCTCAAGAAATGGAGACCACAAGATGAACGACGAACAGAGACGACACCAGGAGCGTTTAGGCCGCGTGCGTGACCATGCAGATAATCTGGCCGATCCCTTTCCGGCGACGAGTCGCGGAGGTCTGGCGCTGGCTGCCATCAAAGAGATAATCACGGAGGCAGAAACTCTGGATGCCGCGCGCGTCAGTAACACTAGCGCCGCGCGACAGGCGACGAGTATGAGAAAGGATGCGCGCGTTGCGCTGCGCGCTCAAATCACCGCACTTAACAAAACGGGGCGTGCTATAGGTATTGACCATCCAGAATTTAAGGACAAGTTTCGCACTCCGGCCACCAATCTAAACGACCAGGACCTGCTAGCCCTCGCTCGCTCGCTCCTGCAAGAAGTCACGCCCATTAAGGCGCTCTTTATAGAGTACGACATGCCCGCCGATTTTCTTGAGACGCTTGCGGCCAGCATCAACCGCTTTGACGAGGCGATCAATCAACAGAACACAGGCATGGGCGGTCGCAGCCAGTCCAGCGCAGGGATTGATGCGGCTCACGCACGCTCCGACGCAGAATTGGAAAAGCTCAACGCGGCGATGCTTAACAAGTACAGCAATGACCCGGCGGCGCTCGCCGCATGGAAAATCGCCTACAATATAGAGACGCCACAACGCGCACGCGGCAAAGCCGGAGTCAACAACCCGCCCGCCATGCCAAAGACATAGGCGGGCAGGTTTTCGAGAGATAAACGAGAGGAATCGAATTATAGTGATTTACATTTGGGTGCGGCGTAAGGCTGGGAGCAAAGGCTGGGAGCGCAGGCGGCTCGCCCGGCTTGCGTGCGATTAGCACGCTCAATTGTTCGCGCCCTCACGGGCGCTCAATGCAGGCGAGCCGCCTGCGCTCCCAGCTTTAGCTATTTCTTTCTGGTCGCCGCTCTTTTACTGCTTCGTCTCTGCCCCGTTCGTCTTTGAGCCAAGTCTTCTGTTCTGTTCTTCAAAAAGTATTGGCAGGCGTTCGCTCTCCAGTACGTCAAGGCGGCGAAGGATTTCTGCGAGCGCGAGTTCGTTCTTGAGGTTGACTTGATAATCTAGGTCTGCGCGCAGGCGGTCTTTGCCGCCCTGACGATTCTGCGACATCATTATGATGGGCGCTTGAAGACCGGCTATGACGGCCAGGACAAGATTGAGCATCTGGTAAGGTGCGGGATCGAAGCCGTGCGTCAGTATGAAGGTGTTGAGCACCATCCAGAAGAAAATCAACGCGAGCGCAGCACCTATGAATGTCCAGCTTCCGCCAAACTCTGCAATCATATCAGCCATGCGGTCCGCGACGGTCATGCGCGCCGCCTCTTCTTCGTTGACGTTGCGCGAGACGCGCTGCCTGAGGAGTTCATCAGTGCGTCGCAGGCGATGAGTGATCGCGCTCAGCATCTTCAACGCGACATCCGGTTTTCGTCGCACAAAGGATAAAAAATTCTCGCGCGGGAGAATAGCAAGGCGCGCATCTTCCACAACGGTCGCATCCGCAGAGCGCGCTTTGCCGTCAATGATTGCCATCTCGCCAAAGAAATCGCCGCGCGCAAGCTCCGCCAGCGTCACCTCGTTTCCGTCTGCGTCCTTGACGGAGATGCGCACGCGCCCGCTCTCAATCAGAAACATCGCGTCTCCCGAATCACCCGAACGAAAAAGCGGCGTGCTTCCTGTCACATCTCGCACTTCCAGCAAGTCGCGCAACTCGCTCGTCGCCTCGTCATCAAGCGAAGAGAAGAGTGGCACTGAACGCAACGCCTCAAGCGTCATCACAGGGGGAAGTTCTGTCGCCATAAATCACCTCAACGAAGGGATGAGGGCGGAGGGATGAGGGATGAATGAAAAGAAATACCGTTCTCTTTCTTCATCCCCCATCCCTCATCCCTCATCCCTGCTTTATTTTTCCGTCTTTCATAAAGACTATGCGGTCTGCAAAGCGTGATGCCAGGTCCTGGTCGTGTGTGACCATTAGGACAGTCAAACGGTCGCGCTCGACCATCTGGCGCAGCAGAGTCAATAGCTCTTCCGAGCGCGTCGAATCAAGATTGCCCGTAGGTTCGTCTGCAAGTAGAACGCGCGGGCGGTTTGCCAGAGCGCGTGCGATGCTGACGCGCTGCTGCTCGCCGCCGGATAATTCTGTTGGCCTGTGCTCTGCGCGGTCAGAAAGGCCGACGCGATCAAGAAGCTCTTGTGCACGCTTTTTGCGCTCGGCTGGTTTGAGTCCGCCGAAGGCTAACGCGAGGTTTATGTTTTCTTCGGCGGTCATTGTAGAGATTAGATTGAAGTTCTGAAAGATCATTCCAACAGAGCGGCGACGATAGCGCGCCATCTCTTTTTTGCTGAAGGGCGCGAGCGAGTTGCTCTCAAAAAGAACTTCGCCGCTCGTAGGACGGTCAAGCCCGCCGAACAGATTCAGAAGAGTTGACTTGCCTGAGCCGGATGTTCCCTGAATCGCCACGAACTCGCCCGCGCCCACTCCGAGAGTCACGCCGTCCAGAGCAAACACCTTCGTGCTACCCATCTGGTAGATTTTCGAGACCTCGCGTGCTTCTAACAAGGTAGTCATAATCAAAAGCAGGTGGTACTGACCCGTGCTCTTCGCGCGAACTTTAACATGACTCTGCCTGGTCGTTCAGCACCCTTTCGTTGCGCCTGGAATTTTTCTATATACACACGGGGCGCTATGCTCATATAATGGCGGCCAATAAAGCAAGCAGTCCTGATTGATCTGATTAAACTTACGTGTCCGGGCTTCATAAATTGAGCACACGGACAGAAAGGATTTTTCCGAAGATGTCACAGCAATATCCGCCGGGAGGTGGTCCACCGCCAGGACAACCGCCCTATGGTCAGCCGCCATACGGTCAACAACCGCAGCAGCCACAACAGCCGCAACAGCCGCAGCAGCAACCCTACGGTCAGCCGCCGCCGCAGTATGGACAACAACCTCCGTATGGTCAGCCGCAGCAGCAACCGCCCTACGGCTATCCGCCGCAGCAGTACGCGCCGCAACAATATGTAGCGCCCGTGCCGCCGCCCGTTGTTGAAGCGGACGAGTACGAGCGGACTATTACCTTAGTGACCTATATCTGGGTGGCACTGGGCGTCGCGCTCCTTGAGAGTCCCGTCTTTCAAATGACATTCGTCGGAGGCTATTACGGCTACGGTGGCATGTTTTTCAACCTGCACTTAGGCGGACTCGCAATTCTGCTGCTACCGATCTTCGCGCCGAAGGCGCAGCCCAACAGTCAACTCGTGCGCTTCCACGCGAAGCAGGCATTAGTGATTGCCATCGCATTTCTCGTCGTGCAATTCCTACTGAAAGCTCTAGCTGACGGCGCGTTCGCTCTCTGCTTCACAGATGGCAGGAGCGACGCGCCACAGCTTGAACTGCTCCTCATCAAAACCTTTCAACATCTTCTCAAACGGCGTGGCAACGAGTTCCGCTTCCGGTCCGTAAAGCAACTCCGAAACTTCCGGGTCTGCGTGAACAGTTGACGAGATAACGACATCGCCGCCCGACGACAAGCCCTCAAGACGCGCAGCCATATTCACAGTGCAGCCGAAATAATCCAGACGACCGTTGAGCGTAACTGCAATGCACGGGCCTGTGTGTATTCCGACTTTAAGAATCAGAGGACGCATCCCTTCCAGCGGTGAAGCAAGAACCTGCTGCGCTCTCAAAAAAGCTCGCAACGCTCCGGCAGGACGACGAAAGACTGCCATCACAGCATCGCCGATAGTTTTCACAAGCGCGCCATCCTCTTCCGAAATCGCATCGCGCAGCACATCGAAATGGTTCATCACGCAGCCGAACGCAGGCGCGTCGCCAATCTCCCTGTAAAGCTGTGTTGAGCCGCGAAGGTCCGTGAAGAGAACCGTCAACGTACCAACAGAAATCTGCTCGCCCGGACGCAATGCTTCGTTCGAGAATAGATCGCGGAAGACTTGAAGCGCCGTTACCTCCGCAGCCGTCGCCGCCTGATCGCTCCACGACATGCGCTCCAGCACGAACCATTGCTCTTTGTCCGTAGCATTCTCCAAAAGCAGTCTTGGCTTCGTCGTCACTCGCAACTCTTCATTCGTCCATCCGTCATCGCTCGCTTTCAGAGTCACTTCCTTCGCGCCGTCATCTCCGGCTTGAATATATTGCCCGCCAGCCAACCCGGAACTGCGCAGCCTGTAACGCCCCGCTTCGAGAGGAAGCTCTACACCTTGCTTCTCTCCGGGCGTGAGCAATTTTTGGAGGGCTATGTGCGGCGTCACCTGTGGACCACCTACGCAGAACTGCAATCTTTCGACAACGCGCACGGATGGATTCGGGCGAAAGGTCAGTTCAACCGCACGGTCGAAGTTGACAGTAAAATCAACATCGCAACTATCGCAATAGACTTCAGACTTTATGCCCGTCAATGAATTGCTCATCTTCGCAGAGCCGCGACAGTGCGGGCAGATCATCTCCCACTGCAAATCAAGCAATCCAACGCGCGTCGCCCACAGACAAACCTCCAAAACATCACGGCGCGGCACGTTCCAGTAATCCGCAAGAGCGTGCGAGCGTATGCGCGAGAGTGTTATGTCGTCCGATTGCTCAATCATCTCTTCCAGGCGTTTGACGATTTCCGCGTTCGCGCCCTGCTTGATTAAACGTTCACTTAAAGCTTTGAGTCGCGCAAGACCTCCCTGCGCAAAGTTGGCTTTTGATGTTTGATGGAGCGCAGGCTTGCCACTCTTTATCTCTTTGTCGTAGCGACGAAAGATTTCGCCAAAGCCTCTTTTGGAGAGAATGCCTATCTGGATGAGAATGGCGAGTGTGCCAATAGGAT
>QHXM01000080.1 GCA_003222945.1 Acidobacteriota bacterium | reverse complement strand
TTTTTTCATCCCTCACGCTGCCGCCCTCATCCCTGCTCTTCAGGTGTCCGCCTTTTACTAAGATGGCGTGCGCGCCCATCTCTCGCATTGCGTGTGCGGCGCGAATCATTCCTTCTTCATCTTTTATGACGAGACCCGTGATATGTTCGGCTTCAGGAATGTTCGGTGTGATTAGGCGCGCAAGCGGCATCAGTTCCTTAATGAGCGCGTGGAGCGCGTCCTCCTCAATCAGATCATAACCTGATGTGGAGCGCAAGACCGGATCAACGATGGGTGCGGGCAATTCAGTTTCACGGAACAGGCGCGCGACCTCCTGTATTATCTCGCGCGTAGGCAGCATTCCGGTCTTCGCTCCTGCCACTTGAAACTCTTCTATGACAGGCAGAACTTGTGCGCGCACAGTTTCAGCCGTCTGATGCGCCGCGCCCCGTATGCCCTTAGTGTTCTGAAACGTGAGCGACGTGATAGCAGCAGTCGCAAAGCAGTCGAAAGCTGTGAAGGTCTTCGTGTCCGCTATGATGCCTGCGCCGCCAGACGGGTCGAATCCGGCGATGGTGAGCGCAACTGGCAATAAGTCATTGGTCGGCATCTGAAACAGTATATCAAGCCATAAAGAGCGAGGCGAAAAGCAAGTATGAAGGTGGAAGGCTGAAGTGAGAAAGCGAGGTGTTGAACCTTCTCTCTTCATCCTTCATCCTTCCGCCTTCATACTTGCCTTTCTTATCCCTTCTATTGTTCGCTTCAGGTTTTTAGTATCTGACAGAAGTCGAATCGCGGCGATTCCGCTCGCACCTGCGTTGAGAGCGCTGGCCGCATTCTCAAGTGTGATGCCGCCAAGCGCGATGATTGGAAACGGGCTGAGGGTCTCGGCGGCTTCGTGTAAATGGTCCATGCCGACAGGCGGGCCGTAGATTCGTTTCGATGCAGTGTCGAAGATCGGACCGAAGACTGCGAAGTCTGCGCCGCCGTCGCGCGCCCTCTGTGCCTCTGCAAGAGAATGTGTCGAGACGCCTATCAAAAAACCAGAGCCGAAGGTGCGGCGAATGACGCCCGCTTCGATGGAGCGTGTTGTGAGATGGCAGCCGTCTGCGCCTGCTGTGCTAGCTATGTCCGCGCGGTCGTTGATTAGAAGTCGCGTCTCTGTGCCTTTGGTTATAGCGGCGCAGCGCAGAGCAAGTTCGTAAAGCGTTCTTGCCGGAAGATTCTTTTCGCGTAGTTGAATTAGAGAGACGCGCGCACGGCAACCTGCGCGGACGAGCGTAAGAACATCCTGGAAATCTTCACTGGCCGGGCTGCTGGCCGGTCTCGTTTTGCCGCTCGTTATCAGGTAGATGATCGGGTGCTGAACTTTTCGCGTCATCTTTCTGCGCGGGCGTAGCGCTTGCTCCGCCTTGAAGCGCGCGAACGGTCTGTTTGAAATGGACTATCTCCCAAACGGCCACGCTCAAATTTAATAATCCGAGACCAGTGACAGCGCCGCGAAACCAGCCGGAAGAGACTGCGTGCTGCAAGCCTTGTGAGCCAATCTTGTGCGCAGCGTAGAGCAGAAAGTAGTTGCTTCCCCAATCGCCGAGACCGAAGGGCGAGTACCAGGGCAGCACTGTGAGCACTATGCCCACTTCAACGCAGAGCAGAATGTAGAATATTACGCTGAGCCTGGCTGCCATAATCGTAAATCGTAAATGGTAAATCGTCAAAGCGGAAAAGTGAAAAGTTAAAAGTGAATAGTTAAAACTACTATTCACTATTCACTTTTCACTTTTCACTTTTCACTGATTTCTGCTCCTGAAGTTCGCGCAGTTTTTCCGAGACGCCTCGATAGGAGATGTTTATGCCGTAAACTTCCGTGAATACGTCTATGGCATTATTGAGGTCGCCCATCTGCTCGTAGGCTGTGCCTAGATCGTAACGAAGCGCCTGATATTCGTCTTCTGTGTGACCGGGAGATTCCAGGCCCCTCTTGAACCACATGACGGCAAGACGCGGCATTCCCTTATTCATAAAGCAATGGCCCAGCATGTTGCAGCATTGCAGATAGCGCGTCGTGCCGTCCGCAGGCTGTGTCATCTCGGCGGCAGTCTGAAACTCTTTGACAGCTTCGTCCAGAAGCTCCATCTCTTTGTAGGCTATGCCAAGATTGTAGTGAGTCTCGTAATCGCCATCCGAAGAGGGTGATTCTTCTTCTTCGGCGGTGCGAAATTCATCAAAGATTTCTGCAAGGCCCGGATCAATTCCCGGCTTTGTTTCGGCGCTCTCCGGCTGCGCGATGGGTGCGAGCGCCACAGGCGTTTCAGCTTGTTGCTGTTCGGGCGCTTGAGGCTGTGGCGTAGGCTCTTCTTCTGCGATGACCTCTTCAACCTTTATGCTATCGGCTTCGACAGGCGCAGATTCTTCAGCCACATCGTAGCGCGCAAAGCTCTCGAACTCGACCTGAGCATCTTGAGGCGGCGGAGCAGCAGCAGCAGCGTCGGAAGGCGTCGTCTGCTGATTTGACTTCGCGCGGCGTGCGTTGATCTCTTCGTGCGCGCCGAACTGTCGTTCGAGCATGTCCAGAGTGTCAGCGGCTATGTCCATATAGCCCTGCACCAGATAGAAGTCCACGCTGCTCAGTTCCTGCCGCAGCAATTCTTCGTGGCGCGGGTCAATCGTATCGGAAGAAGGTGTTGCAGGTTCATCAGGGGTCGCGGCAATGTCACCGAAACTGAATTCCTGAAAACCTGTGGACGAGGGCGCTTCGACTTCGCTTTGTGCCGGAGGATTCCAGTCTTCGTTAAGATCGGCGAACGATGAGGAAGGATCGTTTACAGGTTGCGCGACCGAGTTGAACTCGAACTCTGTAGCCTCTTCCGCTTTGGGAAGTCCCATGGCGGACGCCGTCTCCTCCTCGCTGACGAAAGCGAAACTCTCGAACGACGGAATCTCTTCGACCGCAGGCTCCGGCTCTGGCTCTTCCACTTTCTGCTCAGGCTCAAAGCCCAGAGCGGTCAGGCGCTCAAGGTAGCGCTGGTCAGGAGAGAAGAGCGCCAGTTGTTGGAGAGCGGAGCGTTCTACGTCCTCAAGCCCTGCGGCTTCGGCGGCTTCGACAAGGCGTTCTAGCGTCTGCCGCTGCTTATCATCATCGCGCTGCCATGAATAGACGCGCACCAGAAGACGAAGGGCTTCGACATGCTCAGGATCGCGCGCAAGGATTTCGTTCAGAAGCTCCATCAGCTTCTCGTCTTCGCGCGCCGAGAGCATCTGTTCCGTGATGCTTGAGAGAACTCTGACAGAATCGCTCGTCTGGCCGAGTTTAAGATAGAGCAGAGCTACATCAATCAGGCGCGTGTAGTTTGTGGATTCCGTCTGTGTGAGCGAGATGAACGTTCGCTCGGCTGCGGGCGCGTCTTCGGCTTCAAGATAAGCGCCCGCGAGCATAGAGAGGATTTCAATGTCGTCGGGCTTTGACTGAAATGCGTGCTCCAGGACTTCCACAGCCTCGTCGGGCGTGCCGAGCGCTATATGCGCGTTTAGAAGTCCGTTAAGGGATTGGTAGTCGTGCGGTCGCAGTTGTAAAGCTAAAGTGTAAGGCCCTATGGCGCGCTCATGTTCTTTGCGAGCCACAAATTGCGCGCCCGCTTCCGAGAATGCCTGAGCCGCTTCCTCTTCCATGCCTTCGTGCATGAAGCCCTGAGCGAGCTTTATTCGCGCCTCTGTGTTCTGAGGGTCAAGGTCTGCGACCTTGCGGAAGACTTCCAAAGCCTTGCGCGTCTGCCCGTCGCGCTGCCATGCTTCTGCAACGACCATGTACTGATGGCGTGCGTCAACAATGAGTCCTTGACTTTCATAAAGCACGGCGAGCTTGTTTGCTATCTCAGGGCTGCCGGGATTGAGGCGGTCCATCTTCCTGTACATCGCTATGGCTTTGCTCTGAAAGCCCTCTTCGCGGTAATGTTCGGCGATGCGCAAGAAGCATTGCATGGCTTCCTGTTTGTTGTTCTCGCGCGTGTAGAGGTCGCCGAGCATGTTGAGCGCCGTGAAATCCTGCGGATCGTTCTCAACAATCTGGCGATACTCTTTTATGGCTGCGGGGATTTTCCCTTGGGCAAGATACTTCTCAGCCGCACGCAGAACCTTTGCCTTGTCGAAAGCCATTGGGAATCTTTGAAGTCAAACCTAGATTGCGGGGCAGAACCCCAAGAGAGCGGTGAGCGGCGCCCCCGTTCAATGAGCGCCGTAAATGATCGCACCTGCAACATCTCTCTGCGGCTGCTCCGCGAGCGGCAGAGATAGTTTACGCTAACACGCGCAAACGGCGAGTGTCAACGCAATGTTATTTTAGAGTTTTGAGTGGTTTTAGACTTGATTTCCGTTGAATTTATAGGCTCTGGCAATTGAGCACTGCCTAACTGCCGGGAGCGCAAGGTAGCTCGCCCGGCTTTAGCGCTGCAAGCGCGAATACAGTTAGCGTGCCTTGCACGCCTGCAGGTAGGGATGCCTGCGCTCCCAGCTAAACGCAACCATACTATGCTAAAGAGTCTCGTACATTACACTTGAAACCAGATCGCTCAACTGATCAGGAAGAACTGGATTCGCACCCGAAGCAATCTGAGTCTTCACCCGTCGCGCGCTTTGCCCAGCATCTGGCGCTCGCAGGCTTCGCTCTCTACGCCGCCTTCGCGCCGCATTCAATCGCGGGCGCGGAGATTGCGCTCGCGCTAGTTGGGCTAGGTTGGCTCACGCGCACGATTGCGACGCGCAGAACAGGCATTCGTCGAACCCCACTCGATCTTCCCATCTGGCTCTTCGTGGGCTGGACCGTGCTTTCCTCCATCTTCTCGGCAGAGCCGCGCATAAGCCTTCCGAAGCTGCAATCAGTCCTGGTCGTCCTACTCTTCTATCTGGCGCAATCGCTCATTAGGCGGCGCGGAGCTGTGCTGATTATCGTGCTGTTGTTCACGTCTGGTGTGGTGGGCGTCGTCTGGAGCATCGTTGATTTAGCGCGCGGGCGCGGCGTGATGATTGAAGAGTTGTCGGCAGAAAGTCCCTTTCACGAATTGGAGTTGGGAGCGGGCGACGCCGTTTGGCGCGTTGGCGAAGTTCGCGTCTCCTCGGTTCAGGAGATAGATGAAGCGATCAGGCGACAAAAGACCGGAGAGCGCCTTCCCATCAGCATCATTGTGAAGGGCGAGCACGGCGACCGTCCGGGCTTTATCGTCACAGACGAGATCAAGGCGCGACCTTCTCCTTCCGGGATTAAGAGCAACGGACCAACGCATCGCTTTCGCGCTTCAGGCTGGACGCGCCACTACGAGACTTTCTCCGAGACGCTTCAAATACTCGCTCAACTAGCTCTAGGTCTATCGCTCGCTCACATCAGGCGTCGCAGCTCGCGCAGGGTAATTTATCTTCTGCTCGCGGCAACCACGCTCCTGTCGATAGGTATTGTGTTGACAGCGATGCGAACTGTGATTGTCGCTCTCGCAATCGGAGCGGTCATCATAGCCATTCGCGCAACTCGCGGTCGTGCGCGCATTATAGTTGCCGCAAGTATCGCGCTTGTGCTCGCCATCGGCGCGCTTGCGGTTTGGAGCACACGACAAAGCGGCGCGCTCATGCTGGAAGATTCCAGTTCGAGTTTGCGCTCTTCAGTGGCGCGAGTGGGCGCGTCGGGCATAATGCTGCATCCACTCTTCGGTCACGGCATGGACGCCGTGAAGAATCACTGGACCGAGTGGGGCTTTCCCGGCCAGGACATGATTCACCTGCACTCAACGCCCTTGCAGATAGCCTTCGATAGAGGCTTGCCCGCGCTTATCCTGTGGCTCTGGATGATGATTACTTGCTGGCTGATGGCCGCGCGAGCGGAAAAAACATTCAGAGATTTCACGGATGCTTTCCGTCATGGCGTCTTGCTCGGCGCAACCGGAGCAATAGCAGGCTTCTTCGCAAGCTCGCTCGTCAACTACAACTTCGGCGACGCAGAGGTGATACTCGTCTTCTGGTGGTTGATGGGCACTGTTGTCGCTCTGTCTGCTCGCAAGGAGTGGGAAGTGAAAAGAGTTTCCCGTCAAGCGGCTGACAGCAAGGCTTCTTCAGCGGCTTGAGGTAACTCGACAGAAAAGAAATAGCTGGCAGGATACAGATAATCCTCGCCCGATTCGTCTATCACTCTGATGTAGTCATCTTCTGCCGCAGCCTCATCAGGTAATACTTGATAAATCTTGCGAACCTCCAAATCTTCGCAACCTTCAATCTTGACGCATACGACAAACCGTGTTTCCTTGTTTTTACTTCTCATAATACTTAACCCAAATAGCGTTTTATCTTCATCTTTCTTTTACCAATGCCATGCGCTTCGTACCAATGCAACTCAACCTTGCGTATCCTACCATTGATGAACTGTGGAAACTCCTTTTCGCTTACGCCAACGTCCCGCGCCAAACTCTCTTCGTAAGCGTGCGATTTCTCTGATGGTGCTGCCGATTGCTATGGTCTCAACATCGGTAATCTGTCTAATAATCTCGAAATACATTGCTAAATCACATCCGCAAAGTTCTTACTT
Source organism: Acidobacteriota bacterium (assembly GCA_003222945.1). GTDB lineage: Bacteria > Acidobacteriota > Blastocatellia > Pyrinomonadales > Pyrinomonadaceae > QHXM01. Next base: position 46,094 of record QHXM01000080.1, on the reverse strand, counting down.
GTTCTTGCAAACCACCAGTAGCCGAAGACGAAGATTATGAGGGCGAAACCTGTGAAGTAAGCGAGGCCGCCCCAATCGGGTTGCGCGCCTTCGAGCATTATGTTGCGATAGCTTCTAACGAGAGAGGTGAACGGGTTTGCGTTGATGTAGGGTCGGAAGTTTTCAGGCACCATTGATTCAGGGTAGATAATAGGCGTCAGGTACATCCAGACCATCAGGACGAGTGCGATGCCCTGAACTATGTCCCTGAGAAAGACGCCGAGCGATGCCACAAGCCACGAAGCGCCGAAAGTTAAAAGAAGCTGAGGCACAACGAGCACGGGCAGCCAAAGGATTGTAGGATGAACGGTGCGTTGAATGATGAGCGCCGCGATGAGGAGCGCGATTGTGCCGAACAACTGGTTGGCGAGTGAAGCTAGTGATTGCGCCACCGGCAGAATCTCAAGCGGAAACACTACGCGCTTGACAAGGTTCGCCTGCGAGACGATTTTTTGTGACGAAAGCTGCACGGCCTCTTGAAATGCAGTCCATGGCAGGACGCCGCAGAAAAGATAGAGGGCAAATTCCCAACCGCTTCCAGATACGCCGAATCGTGCGCCGAAGATTCCTGCGAAGATCAATGTAAAGGTAGCAATCGTCACCACAGGCGTCAGCACAGCCCAGAGTATGCCAAGCACAGAGCCTTTGTAACGCGCAGCGACCTCGCGCCGCGCAAGCGAGCTTACAAGATCGAACCTGCTGGGCAGTTCAAGAAGCGGACGCCACACGGCGCGTCGTGCTGTTTGAGCGGAGATCATGTTGTGATTATAGCAGTCGTCAGTGGTCAGTTGTCAGTCGTCAGTTGTTCGCTTTAATTAGTTGAACGCTTATCCTTCAGCAGATTGCCTAACGCAGTGGAAACAACCGACGACGGACAACTGACCACTGACATCGTTTGCAATATCAAATTCTTTCCCTATCATTCATCGAGTGGTTAGCGCAGACGAGATAGATGATCGCTCTGGACTTCGTGAAATCAGTCTGGGCATAGTGTGTCCGATGGCGAATGAGGAGGAGTCTGTTGTCCGGTTTGTTGATGCGGTTCTGAATCAATGCGAGGGGTTTAAGTCGGTCACGTTCTTTGCGATTCTGGACCGCGTGAGCCGTGATAGAACGCGCGAGCTTTTGGACGAATTGAAAGATGTTAGGCCGGAGCTTGCGGTCATCTGGTCGCCGGAGAACAGTAGCGTCGTTGACGCTTACGTTCGCGGATACCGCGAGGCTCTTCATGCAAACTGCGATTGGATTCTTGAGATGGACGCAGGGTTCAGTCATCAGCCGTCGGACATCCCGCAGTTCTTCTCGAAGATGTTGGAAGGTTACGATTGCGTCTTCGGCAGCCGGTTCTGCAAAGGCGGTTCGGTCGCGGAGAGTTCTGCGAAGCGGGAGATAATCAGTCGCGGGGGAACTATCTTGGCTAACCTGCTGCTCGGCACAAAGCTCAAAGACATGACGAGCGGCTTTGAGATGTTCAAGCATGATGCGCTCTACGAGATTCTAAAGAAAGGTATTCGCTCGCGCGGTCCATTTTTTCAGACGGAGATTAAAGCCTATTGCAGACACTTGCGCATTACGGAAGTCCCAATTCAATATCGCGCCGCCAGCCACCCCGTAAGCAACACGGCTATCAAAGATTCTTTCAGCAATCTCTGGCGTTTGTTTAGATTGCGATTGCAAAGGCAGTTATAAGGCAGTAACGAGTGAAGAGTGAAGAGTGACAGGCAGGAACGCTTTCTCTCTCGTCACTGTAATTAAGATGAAAGACAAGATCGCTCTTGTTGTCACCTCGATAGCGAAGCCAAACGCTGTCTTGCAATCGCTCGCGCGAGGGTGTCTTGAATATGGCTTGGACTTTTTCGTTATAGGCGATGAGGCAAGCCCGACGCGTTTCGAGTTGGAGGGCTGCCGCTTCTATAGTCTTTCGGAGCAACGCGCACTTCCCTTCCGCTTTGCCGAAAAGTGTCCGACCAGACATTACGCGCGAAAGAACATAGGCTATCTGCTGGCGATGCGCGATGGCGCTGGGGTGATTCTTGAGACTGACGACGACAACATTCCGACCGAAGATTTCTGGAAAGAGCGCGAGCTTAGTCAATCCGTAAAATCAATCTCGAACGTTGGCTGGATCAACGTCTATCGCTATTTTACGGACGCGAATCTATGGCCGCGCGGTCTGCCGCTAGATAAGATACACGCGTGGATTCCTCAATTTGAATCACTCACGACTGAAGAGATTGATTGCCCGATTCAGCAAGGTCTGACGGACGAGAACCCGGACGTTGACGCAATCTATCGCTTGACATTGCCGCTTCCGCAATCCTTCAGAAAGGACCGGCGCGTAGCCTTGCGCTCGCGCTCCCTCTCGCCATTCAACAGTCAGAACACAGCCTGGTGGCGCGACGCATTCCCACTACTTTATCTTCCAGCCCACTGCTCCTTTCGCATGACAGACATCTGGCGCAGTTTTGTAGCGCAGCGCATCGCATGGGCTAACGACTGGGCGATTCTCTTCCACGAGCCGACCATGCGGCAGGAGCGCAACGAGCACGATCTAGTGCGCGATTTCAAAGACGAAGTTCCAGGCTACTTGAACAACAGCCGCATCTGTGAAGCTCTAGACAAGCTGCCTTTAGGAAAGGGACTCGATAAGTTGAACGACAACCTGCGAATCTGCTACGAGGAGCTTGTCAGGATGGAGTTGGTTGGAAATGAGGAGTTGGATTTGATTGAGGCTTGGATTGTCGATACAAGCTTGTCACTCAACGCTCTTCTAATGTAGCTTTCCGTCATGCCAGTTGCTCTGCGCGTCGAAAATGTTTCCAAGCAGTATCGCATCTATGACCATCCGGGCGACCGTCTGAAGGAGTCTCTGACGCGCGGGCGCTGGAAGCGTCACCGTGAGTTCTGGGCTTTGCGTGACGTGACGTTTGAGGTTGAGACGGGAACTACGACAGGCATCATCGGTCCGAACGGTTCGGGTAAATCAACTCTTCTACAGATCGTCACGGGCACGCTTGAGCCTACGCACGGCGAGGTTCATCACGAGGGGCGCATTGCCGCGTTGCTTGAGCTTGGCGCAGGTTTCAATCCTGAGTTTACGGGCATAGAGAATATATACCTGAACGCTGCGCTTCTGGGCTTTTCAAAGAGCGAGATTGAGGCGCGTCTGCCCGAAATAAAACGTTTCGCGGAGATCGGCGATTTCGTAGAGCAGCCCGTCAAGACATATTCGAGCGGCATGTACGTGCGCCTTGCCTTCGCCATAGCTGTGAGCGCAGAGCCGCAGATACTTATCGTTGACGAAGCTCTGGCGGTTGGCGACGCAGTCTTTCAACATCGCTGCCTCAGAAGAATTAAAGAGATGCAGGAAGGGGGCGCAACCATTCTCTTCGTCTCGCACGACCCGCACACGATTCGCGCTCTTTGCACGCGCGCAATTCTCTTCAACGCAGGAAGGCTGGAATCGGACGGCAAACCATCGGACGTTCTGAATCGCTATCAGAAGATCATTATGTCGCGCCAGCACGATTACGAGACCAAACGTCTGGTTGCGACAAGAGCAGACGAAGCGGAAGAGTTGGACGTGCTTGATGAAAGCTTCCGTCCGCTCAACTATACTTATCGGCATGGAGACCGCACGGCAGAGATTCTGAGCGTCGAGCTATTGAACGCCGCACGACAACCAGTTGAATTCGTGGAGACGGGTGAAAGCGTGATGGTTCGTGTTCGCGCACGCCTGAACGCCGAAGAGAACGATCCCGTCTGCGGATTCCTGATTCGTGACCGCCACGGCATTCACATCTACGGGACGAACACAGAGATTCAACAATCCTACTTCGGTCGCGTGGCGGAAGGCGTGGTCGTAGAAGCAACTTTCACATTTAACTGCTGGCTGGGTGTCGGCGAGTTCTCAATCACTGCCGCCGTTCATAGCGCGAGCGGCGTGAGTTTCGATTGGGTGGACGATTGCCTCTTCTTCCGCGTGATGAGTCCTGTGGGCATTGACGGCGTAGCCAATCTGAATGCCAGCGTTACAACAAGGCGGCTCGCTCTGCGTGCGGAACGCGAGAGTGCGAAAGTGTAAGCAGGTAAAGTTTATGGCAGAGACCATAGATTCCGAGATTGACGTAGCGCAGTTGATTGCAGACATACGCGCGGCTGTCGCAAAGCGCGAGGCCGAAGGAAGAAAGTCTCTGCCGGATGTTTCAATAGAGTTGGAAAGTCTTCTCTCAAATCCTGTGGATGTCCAAGATAAGCCTGCGGAGTTGTCGCCGATAAGATTGCAGGCGGAGTTTGTTTCAAGCGCCGACGATCATTATCACGTCAACGATCTTCTCAAATATCACGATCACATCTTTATCTGGAACGCTTATCGCGCGATTCTCAAGCGCGAGCCTGATGGGCCTGGACTCGAAGGGCTTCTGGAAAAACTGCGTAGCGGTCGTTTCAATAAGATCGACGTTCTGGCGGCTCTTCGCTACTCGCCCGAAGGCAGAAGCATGAATGTGCAGATAGATGGACTCGCGCGCCCCGCCGCCGTTCGTAAACTTTACCGCGTGCCCGTTCTGGGCTACCTGCTTGAGATGATAGTCGGAGTCCTTCGCTTACCCTCTATGATTCGCAGCCAGCGCCAGTTTGAAGAGTACGCGACTGCACAAGCAGAGCGGCTTGCTGGTCACATGAATCAACTAGGCCATACAAACTTTCGCGCCGCAGAAACTTTCTCGCGTCAAGTCTCTGAATCTCTATCGCGGAAAATTGAGCAGGTCGCCGAAGAGCATCGTCAAGCATTGGAGCGGCAGAGAGAAGAGCTTAGAGAGGAACATAGAAAGCTGGCAGAGTTGCAACAACAGCAAGCCCTTAGCCTGTGGCGTGAGCAGAGAGAGATTATCGGACATATAAGCAAACTCAGGGATGAGCTTACAGCAAGACTTCTTCAATTCAATAAAACATCGAAGGCAGAGGCATCGTCTTCGCTGGTGGACGAACTGATTTCAACTGACGGATCAAGGCTGGATGATCTGCTCGCTTCGTTCACTGAAAACTTTCGCGGAAGCCGCGAAGAGATCAAGGAGGGTTTGAGGTTCTATCTTCCCCTCTTCAAGTCCGCCGGAATAAGCCGGGATGTTTTGGACGTAGGCTGCGGTCGGGGCGAGTGGCTTGAGCTTCTAAAGGAAGAAGGGATTGAAGCGCGTGGTCTTGAGATTAATGGTGCGCTCTGCGAGCAGGTCCGCAGTCGCAATTTGGAAGTGATTGAACGGGACGCGCTGCGGTATCTGCGCGGACTTTCCGCCGCGACGCTTAACGCCGTGACGGGCTTTCACCTTATAGAGCATCTCTCGTTTGAAACTTTTGTTGAATTGCTTGACGAGATAAAGAGAACGCTCAGGCCCAATGGTCTGGTCATTTTCGAGACGCCGAATCCGAAGAATCTGGTCGTGGGCGCGTGTAACTTCTATTCAGACCCGACGCACCTGAAGCCTCTCTTTCCCGAAACCATTCAATTCATAATGAGCCGGCGGGGCTTTCATGATACGAGAGTCGAATATCTTAATCCGCCACCGGGCAGCCCGTTCAAAGACGGAAGCGAAATCTCGCAGGCTTTGGACAGTTGGTTCTACAGCCCGCGCGACTTCGCAGTGATAGGCCATAAAGCCTCGTAACATCTTTGAATTTCATCATTACTGCTTAGGAACTAAGATTAGCCACAGAGACACAGAGGCACAGAGAGAAGATAGAAGATATGCAATATCATATAGCAGCTTTGAGATTTCAAATTTCTTATCTCAAATTCTTCTCTGTGCCTCTGTGTCTCTGTGGCTAATTTCTAACAATTAACCTGTGCCGAATCTTCCTTTGAACCGCATTGCGGTCGTGACTTCTCATCTGTCGAATGGCGATGCCGTAAGCAACGACGTTTTAGGCATGGCAAGAGCGATTGAACGCGCAGGACTTCGTGCGCGCATCTTCTCTGGAAGCTCTGACCTGACCGCGACAGAAGTTAACAGCATACGCGAGATCAAAGATTTTCTTACTAACGAGGCGGACCTTCTCATCTATCACTACTCAATCGGATGGAATCAGGGGTTGGAGTTGTTGCGCTCGGTCGAATGTCGAACCGCTATTAAGTATCACAACGTCACGCCGCCGGAATTTTTTATAGGCATCAGCCCCTGGCACGAAGAGAGATGTCGCGCCGGACGTTTTGAGTTGAGAGAGATTGCGCACGCTGGCTGCGACATTTATCTTACCGACTCGGAGTACAACCGCACGGACCTGCTGCTCGAAGGCGTCGCGGAAGACAAAGCATCAGTCGTCCCGCCCTTTCATCATATTGATCGCCTGGAATCTCTTGAAGCTGACCTTCAGGTGCTGGACAAATACAGAGACGGCAGAGCGAACATCCTCATGGTTGGACGCGTCGCGCCGCACAAAGGCCATCCCTTTTTGATCGAAGCCTTCGCAGATTACCATCGCAATCACAACCCTGACAGCCGACTCTTTATCGTAGGGAAAGAGGAAGAGGCGTTTCTGCCTTATTCGGAGCGCCTGCGCGAGATTGTATCCATCATGTTGCCGGACGAAGAAGAATCAGTGTGCTTCATAGGCGAGGCTTCCGACCATGAACTGAAAGCTTATTACCTGCTCTCAAGCATCTTTGCGATTGCGAGCGAGCACGAAGGTTTTTGCGTGCCCGTCGTCGAAGCCATGTCTATGAAACTGCCCGTCGTTGCTTACGCTTCTTCTGCGATCCCTGCGACCATTGGCAAAGCTGGCGTTGTTTTGAAAGAGCATAATCCTCGCCTGATGGCTGAAACCTTTGATCGCCTTATACGGGATGAAACCTTGAACGTATCTTTCGGGATGAAGGGCTGGCAACGCTACGAGCAGAATTTCACGAACGAGAAGATCGAGTTGGAGTTGTTCAAAGCATTAAGCAATATTAGCGTAGATTGATTCCGAACCATCTTCATAACGATCAAGCGATGACCCGAATTGCCATCTTAACTCCGAGCCTTACGACCGGCGATGCCGTCGGCAACGACGCGCTCGGGATGTACGAGGTTTTAAGTGCGCGCGGCCACAACACCAGACTCTACGCCGAAGGGTGGGCTTCTGTTGATGAATATAAAATCTGGCCTGCGGATAAAATAGCCAGCTTTCTAAAGAGTCCGTCGGACCTGCTCATCTACCATTATTCGAGAGGCTGGGATTTCGGCCTTGACCTTCTCAGAGACTTGCCGTGCCGCATCGCCATCAAGTATCACAACGTCACGCCGCCGGAGTTCTTCCTAAAGTTCAACAAAGACCTCGCGCGCATGTGCTTGGAAGGACGTGCGCAGTTGAAGCTGATAGCTGCGGCTAACTGCGACATATACATGTCCGCGTCCGCGTATAACGAACGTGAGTTGTTGGACGAAGGCGTTGATGAGAGCAGAAGTTATGTAGTCCCGCCCTTTCACCACATTGATCGTCTCGCCAACGTCGAAGCGGACCACAGAATTTTAGAAGCTTACGAGGATGACAGGACGAACATTCTAATGGTCGGTCGCATCTCTCCGCACAAAGGCCATCCAGCCTTGATCGAAGCCTTCGCAGCTTATCATTTAGACTATAACCCCGCGAGCCGTCTCTTCATCGTCGGCAAAGAAGACCCGCGCCTTGAAGTTTACGCCACTGGCTTGCGCGCGATAGCCAGATACTTGAAGGTGGAGGACGCGGTGGTTTTCGCGGGCGGAGTTTCGGACCACGCGCTCAAGGCTTATTACTCTCTGGCAGATGTCTTCATGATAACTAGCGAGCACGAAGGCTTCTGTGTTCCTCTGGTCGAAGCGATGTCTATGAAAGTTCCTATCGTCGCTTACGGCTCGTCTGCAATTCCCGGCACGGTTGACGGCGTAGGACTTGTCTGGACGGAGCGCGACCCTTATCTTCTGGCGGAATCCGTCAACGCGATTGTTAAGGAAAGAGAGACGGCGTGCGCTCTTGGCCGAATGGGACTGAGACGTTATGAAGAGAATTTCACGAACCGTAAGATAGAAGCGGAATTTCTTAAAGCCATCGGAAATCTTTTATGACGAAGGTCGCCATAATCGTGCAGCGTTGTCATGAAACAATCGTCGGAGGCTCCGAGGCTCTTGCGTGGCAGTATGCTTCTCTTCTCAAAGATGAATACGAGGTTGATGTGCTCACCACGACAGCCGTTGATGCTGCTTACTGGACGAACGTTCTGCCGGAAGGTACGGAGGAGAGAGAAGGCGTAAACGTCAGGCGCTTTCACGTGGACCTTGGCTATAGCCCGTACAGGACTGAGATTTTCACGCGGATGCTACAGGATTTTGACCGCTTCGGCTGTGGAAGACACAGCGCGCCCGACGGCGCGGCGAAACATATCCCCTGGAGCATACCGCTTCAGGAAGAGTTGGTCCGCCGCATTGGTCCTTACTCCGACTCGCTCATAAAATTTGTAAGAGATCATTGGACAGATTACCGAAGCATAATCGTCGTCACATACCTTTACCCAACGGCCTACTTCTCGCAGCTTGAGATTCCGGCAGGGCGCGCTCTCTTTGCTCCGACTCTTCACAACGAGCAGCCAGCATATCTCTCCGTCTATAAACACGCGGCGCACCGAGCGCACTCGTTGATCTGGTTGACGGACGCGGAGCGAAGACTGGGAGTTAATCTACGTTCCCGTGCCCTCTCATCCTGACATAGATTTTCGCGGCTTCGTTTCGGCTGAAGAGAAGTTCAGCCTGATGGCAGGCGCGCTCCTTTACGTCATGCCTTCCGGCAAGGAGAGTTTCAGCATAGTAACTCTGGAAGCGATGGCGCAGGCTACACCCGCGCTCGTGACCGCTAAGTCCGACGTTCTGACGGACCACGTCAAAGAGAGCGGCGGCGGATTGATCTATTCCGATTACGAGAGCTTTGCTGCGCGCCTCTATGAGATGTTGTCGAATGAAAGCGAGAGAGAGCGTATGGGCAAGCTTGGGAGGGAGTATGTCGTCAACAGGTTCGTGCCCGAAAAGATACGCGCGTCTCTAATCGAAGCTGTAGAGTCATGCCCGACGCCGCATGAAGATGGAGTAGAGTCCAGCCATTTTGCTTCGACTCAAATGCAGACTGCTTCGCTGCCTAAAATCAGAGAGAGAGCGCAGACTGCCCCGACGCCGCTTTACGATTTTTACGATTCGACTGCCTTGCCGCTTCCACGTGGCTGGTCCGAACAGGAGTTGCGCGAAATGCTCCTTTCCGTTCAGGTCGAAGACGGTCCTGTCGAAGAGTTGAAGAATTACGTCCGGGCAGATTTCAAACGTTTCATCTATACGCTCGGACTTGTGCCGGAGCGTTCCGGGCAAACGATTCTTGAGTTGGGCGCAAATCCTTACTTCACCACAACGCTTCTCTCAAAATTCCGCGACGCAGAGCTTCACCTTGCAAACTTCTTCGACAACTCTTCGCGCGAAGGGACGCAGAAGGTCGCCGTTCATCAGACTGGTGAAGTCGTTGACTATTCTTTCAGGCAGTTCAATATCGAAGAGGACGCGTTTCCCTATGAAGATGATTCCTTCGACGTTGTCCTCTTCTGCGAAATCATAGAGCATCTACTTTCCGACCCTGTTCACGCTCTCGTGGAGATTAGAAGAGTTTTGAAACCGGGCGGGATTTTAGTTTTGACTACGCCAAACGTTGCGCGCACGGAAAACGTGCGAAAGATAATTGCAGGAGAGAACATCTACGATCCCTACTCAGGCTACGGCGCTTACGGCAGGCACAACCGCGAATACACAAAGCAGGAGTTGACAGAGTTGCTCAACGCAAACGGATTCAACGTAAATGTAATGTTCACAGCCGATGTTAATGCGGAGGACCGCGCAAGCAATCATCTCAATGCGGTTGTTCCTCTGCTACAGCATCGCCGGAGCGATCTCGGACAGTATATATTCTGCCAGTGTGTTGTTAATCAGGGGTCGAAGGATTCATACGCGGTGCGTCCCCGTTGGTTATATCGCAGTATGCCGCAAGAGGAAGAGTCTGAGCATTGAGAAGCTGTTCAAAATATATTGCAGCCGCGTAAATCGAAAATTTCAACTCTATAATTTCAACTCTATGGGCGAAGGCTCGACGCTAAAACAGAGAGGCATCAGAAATATTCTGTCGGACTCAATGAAGCCTGACGGAACGCTTCGTCATTGCCTCTTCGTCCTTCTATTCTTCTCGCTCTTTTTTACGATCTTCTTCTCGCCCGTCATTTTTCATAACTCTCTTTTAGCGCCTGCGGCGGGCGTAGGTCTCGGCGATGCAGTGGTCTCTCACCTGCCCTTCTATCTGTCTGAAAAACTCTCCTGGGACCCGCTACTCTCATGCGGCTTTCCTATGATCGCAGACCCGCAGGCTATGTCCTGGTATCCGCCAGCGCTTCTGCTCTCGTTGATTCCGGGCACTTGGAATATCTTTGTCATCTCGGCCTACGTGATGGCCGCCTGCTTCGCTTACGGCTACGTCTATACGCTGACTGAATCGCGCGCGGCGGCTCTTACGGGCGGCATAAGCTACAGCATGTGCGGGTTCATGTTCGCGCACATGGGGCACACGGCCATGATTCATTCTGCGGTCTGGCTGCCTCTGATTATCTGGTCACTTGAGATGCTCAGACGCAAAGTCAGTCGCTTCTGGTTTGCGATTGCGTGCGTGGCCGTAGCCTCCTGCGTGTTCGCGGGCCATTTGCAGATAGTTGTTTATAGCTTGGCGGTAAGCTCGGCTTACGCACTTGTAATGGGCTGGAGTGCTCCAATCGGGCGCAATAGATTCTATCTGCTCACAGCGCTTCTACTGATATTAGGGCTTGGTCTTTCTGCCATACAGATTCTTCCGACTGCGGAGCTTCTTAATAGAGATGACGGGCTACGTCGGACTGCTTCCGCCCATATTGGCCGCCATTGGATTTTTTGCATGGAGGCGGAAAACGGTCTCTATCTTCTGGCTGTGCGTAGGAGTCCTTGCTCTCATTCTTGCTCTGGGAGAGCGTACACCGCTAGCATCTCTGATCTATCATCTTCCGGTCCTGAGCCGGTTCAGAGTGCCCGCGCGCCACTTCATAGAGATGGCGATGGCCGTGAGCGTGCTCGCCGGTCTTGGAGTGCAAGCTGTCTTGCGCAAAGAAGTGACAAAGCGGCTTGTGCTCATAACCATCTTTGCGTCTGCTCTTGTTATAACAATCAGTCTTCTCGTTCTGCTCTCGAACAAGTTAAGCGGATACGCGCTTGCGAAAGGCGTTGCTCCACTGAATATGTTGCCCTGGGCTAACAGCGCCGTCGGAACTCCCATCGTAATCTTCCTGATAGCCGCAGCAACTCTTCTTTACTGGCACAAGCAACCGAACTCTCTTTTGAGAGGCGCGCTCGTTTTATCCCTGCTCGTGATAGACCTTGCAAGTTTCGGATGGTTCTTCAACTGGCATGAATCATCGCCGCGCAAAGAGATTCTGAATGCGCCCGTCGCGGCTGCTGAATATAGAGACCTGCTGAACGAAAGCCACGAGCGTATGCTCTCTGTTCGCGGCACACTAGGCACTGTTGACGAGTTGCCTCCAAACTTATCCAGAGTTTGGGGAATCACGAACGCGACCGGATATGGTCCGTTGCTCCCGGCAAGAATCATGTACCTTCTGTCCATGCTCCCGGACGGAAGCATCGCTTCCACGTGGAAGAATGCAGACGATCAGAGCCTGAACCTGACATCCGTGCGCTACGTCTTTCTTCCTGGAAGCGGAACGACGAAAGACGCGCGGGGAATCACATGGAATGAAGAGAACATGGACACATGGCTTGGTTCGGGCTGCGATCATCCACGCCGCGATTCAGTGCGGTTTAATCTGGCAACGCCTTTCAGGGCTACGAGCGTAGGTCTGGTAAGCCGCCTTGCCTGCTCGCTTTCTCTGAAAGATGGCGAGGAGGTCGCTCGCGCCTCCCTCACTGATACGGACGGAAATGTTCAGACCGTTAGCATACTCGCTGGACGAGACTCGTCCGAGTGGTCCTATGATTGTCCAAACATCAAGCCGAAGATGGGGCACAGCCGCGCAGAAGTTTTCAGCAGCTTTCCGGCAAAGATGTATGAGGAATCCTGTCAGGGACATTTCTACTCGGCGAAGCTCAGGTTGAACGACGCCAAGCCAATCACAAGCGTCGAGATTCAATGGGTAGGGCGCACGGGCGCAATGACAGTCGAGAAGATCACGTTGATTGACGAACTCACAAATAGCTCGGAAGCAATCAGCCCGCTCTCAATCGAAGGCAGCCAGTGGCGTTTCATTAAAGAGGCTGGCGAAGCGCGCATTTACGAGAACCCGCGTGCTATGCCGCGCGCGTGGCTTGTGCCGGAAGCTTTGAACCTGAAGCCGGAGGATATTCTGAGCGCGATTAAAACGTCCAAACTACCAGACGGACGGGCGTTTGATCCATCAAGAGTTGCGCTTGTGGAAGAGCCTCTCTCTTTCGCGTCACAGGCAAACGATCAGCCGACCTCAACTCGAATCACACAGTTTTCCAATACCTATATGGAGGTTCAGACGGCGTCCACTTCGCCTTCAATTCTCGTAACGAGCGACGTTTATTATACGGGCTGGCAGGCGACTCTTGACAAAGCGCCCGTACAGATATTCCGCGCCGATTATGCTCTTCGCGCAATGAAAGTCCCTGCGGGCACGCACACAATCAGATTTGAATTCGTGCCGAAGACCTTCTATTACGGAGTCGCAATCAGCATCTTTTCGCTCCTTTTGCTCGTCGGTCTTCTGGCGCTATCTTCTTTACGCGAACGGCAGACAGTCGTAACCGGAGAATAGATGGCAACGCACCAGTTAACTCTAAAAAATTGGGGATGGATTATTCTCGCAGCAAGCCTGGCTTTCGCCATCAAATTCTGGCTGGCTCTCGAAACGGATGGGACGATAGATGTTCCGGGCTATCAGGACCATCTGAACAACTTCAGAGAATTCGGCGTCGGCGCTTATCATGTGGTCGGCAAGTTCGGAAATCCTTTCAACATTACTCCTTTCAATATTCGCCTCCTCAGTTTGTTTGATTACCTGGCAAATATAACCGGAGTGCCTTTCCGTTTCTGGCTGCGCTTTCCCTGTCTGTTAGCCGACGCGGGCAGTCTCTTTCTCGTCTGTAGAATCCTGGAAAGCTCTCGCCGCATGAAGGCTGAGACTTCGGCTCTGGTCTTAATGGCTCTCTCTCCTGTCTCTATTTTGATCTCCGGGTTTCACGGAAACTTCGATCCTGAAATGATCTTTTTCGTAGTGCTCGCTGTTTATCTGCTGGGCAGACAGAGAGCCGCGTGGCTTGCTGGTCTTGCATTCGGTGTGGCCGTGAGTGTAAAGGTTGCGCCATTGCTCTTCGCGCCCGTCTTCTTCTTTTATCTGCCGAGTTTGAGAAAGCGCGCGGAATTCTTCATAGCTGCCGGAGCGACTTTTATCGTCGGCACTATGCCCTACATCCTCGAAGACCCTGTTGGAATAGGCAGGGAAGTCTTCGGATATGGCAGCCTCTACGGGCAATGGGGATGGACGCGGCTTCTTATGTTCCTCTTAAACCCGCCCGCTTCATCCGTTGGCAGCGGCTATCACCCGCTGGGCATTTACTCAGTGATCGCAACTGCCGGAAAGTATCTGACCTTAGCTGCCATCCTTATCGTCTCTTACTTGATGAGCAGGCGAAAGCCTCCGCCGCCGCTTTATCTTCAATGCGGAGTTGCGGCCTGTCTTTTCATGATATTGACACCGGGGTTCGGCTCGCAATACTTGTGTTGGCTTGTGCCGTGGCTTGCGGGTCTTGGCTGGCGTGCGTCGCTGCTCTTTTCGACGACGGGCGGACTTTTCCTGTTGTGGTCCTACTCTTTCGTAGGAGAGCTTGGTGGTCCGGGCAAGACTATCTTTTTCGAGGTGGTCTGCTGGGCTTCACTGCTTCCGCTCGGGTTGCTCTTCTACCGAAGAAGCTTGAAAGAGATGCGTCGAGACGCCCTGTCAGGCTAAACGATAAAAGTATCAGGCCTCTCTGTGCGCTCAGTGCGTGCAGAGAAAGCACTGTCAAAAATTAGATGAACTATTTTTAGATGCAACCCGCAAGCTCACATAATCCGGTCTCAAACGTCAGGGCATATCTATATGCTCTTGCAATCCTCGTCGGCTCACGTTTAGTTCTATTTCTAGCATTGATATTTTCCGTCAGGTTTATCCCGCCAAGCCCTATGGCCGCAGGCGAGGCCAATCTTCTCTGGTATCAATACCTGCTGCGCTGGGACGGAGGATGGTATCTACAGATTCTTCGTGACGGCTACAGCTATAACGGCAACGACCTCGTTCAGCAATCTGTAAATTTCAATCCTCTCTATCCTCTGCTCTGCAAACCGCTCGTTCTCTTCGGTGTCGCGCCGGGCGCTGCTCTTGTGATCGTCTCGAATCTACTGATATTTATAGCCGTCCCGCTGCTCCTAAAGTTAATCAGAGAGGATTACGGAGACGAGGTCGCCTACTACGCTCTGGCCGCTCTCTGCTTCTTTCCAACGTCTCTCTTCTTCAGCGCGGGCTACACGGAGTCTCTCGGGCTTCTTCTGATAGTCAGTTTCTTTTTGATGCTCAGGCGCAGGCGATTCATTCTGGCCTCGCTCTTTGTGGGCTTGGCGCTGGCGACCCGCTTGATGAGCATGATTCTGCTGCCGCCCCTTTTGTGGGAACTCTGGCGCGCATACTCTAAAGATTTGAGGCGTCTTGTTAGAGTCGGTGTTGTCTGCTTGCTTCTGGCGACATCCGGCTTCTGGCTGTACGTCGTCTATCTGTGGGCGGCATTCAACCGGCCACAGGCTATCTGGACGACCAAGCGCGCGTGGCACGGTTCGGGCGGGCTGCGCGAGCTTTTCGAGGTCCTGACGTTGCAGCCTTTTCAACACCTGGCGGACGTGTGGCGCGTGGGGCTTCTGCCTGAGACAATTGCCCCCTGGTTCTTTCTTCTCTTCGCAGTACTTTTTCTGGTCTTCAGAAAGCTTCTGCCTCCCGCGTACAGCCTTTATGTGCTTGGGGCTTTGCTGATGCCTTACATTCTATCAAGCGGCAACGCGGGCTTCGTCTCATTCACAAGGTATATGATGTTAACGTTCCCTGTCTTTATCATTATGGGCGAAGCATTCAAGAAGCGCGTGTGGCTGGGCTTAACGGTTGTAAGTCTCTTTGCCGCGATGATGTTTATGTACGCGGCGCTTTATGCGCAGGCATATTGGGCAGGATGAAAGGATAGGAAGCAGGAGCAGTGGGCAGGGAAAGAAGAACGCTTTTTGTTCTTACTGACCACTCTGCTCATGCCTCCTATACTTACGCAATCACAACTATTAAGTTGACACCGGGAAGCAGACCGCCTTAAACTAAAAGGCGTCCGAAGAGTGCTTTTTGAGCATCTTCTTTGGCGATGATGGAAAGTCCTTCCTCATTCTTTGAGCGTGATATTCTTCCCTCTTATTTATTTAAGATTAGGAGCATTAAGATGAAATTCGCCATTACCATTTTAATAGTCGCCCTCACGGCTATAACTGCGTTCGGGCAGAGCGCGCCGACGCTCAGGATTGTCACAGACGACCCGAATCTCCCGTCCGATCTTTACTACGGTGATATCAAGGTCAAACCCCTGCGTCTGCGTCCCGGAACGAACCAGCGCATCACGATTGACGACAACGACTTCTTCATACAGCAACACTACAACGACTTTCTCAGCCGTATGCCCGAACCGGCAGGCTTTCAGGGATGGATGGATGTACTGACTAACTGCGGCTCAAAGTATCCGCAGCCCTGCGACCGTATAGAAGTCTCATCAGACTTTTTCCGCTCACCGGAGTTTCAAGGCAGAGGATACTTCATCTTCCGCTTCTACATAGCATCTTTGGGACGCAACGCTTTCTATAAAGAGTTCATGCCTGATCTACGTCGTGTCAGCGGTTTCCTTGATGACACTCAGTTGGAGGCTGCAAAAGTAGCCTTTATCAGCGACTTCATGTCAAGACCTGAGTTTCAGCAGAAGTACGGCTCTTTGAGTGATTCAGCTTTTCATGACGCGGTAGTGCAGACGGCTGGAGTTGATCCTGGCATCGGCTTCCCGAACGGGACAATGACACGAGCACAATTCCTTCGAGCCGTTGTAGAGAGCACAGCCGTTTATAACAAGTTCTACAACACTGCTTTCGTAGTGATGCAGTATTTCGGTTATCTACGCCGCGATCCTGACATTCTATACTTAGAGTGGATTAAGACTATGGACAAGACGGGTGATTACCGCACGATGATTAACGGCTTCGTTAATTCCACGGAGTACCGCAACCGGTTCTAAACTCTTACAGAGATTCTTTAATGAAAGAGGCCAGCTTGAAATAAAGCTGGCCTCTTCTTATTGTCTGCTATACTGACCCGACTCTTCATCGGCGTAGTTGCTCTCAACCGCAACCTCTTGCTGAATAGACGACTCTATGTTAACGGCCTCCTGCACAACATAGAGCGGCCTGTGCTTGCTCTCCGCGTAGGTTCTTCCGACGTACTCGCCCAGGATTCCTATGCCTATGCTATTCAGACCTATCGCAACGAGCAGCAGCACTATGATCGTTGTGATGCCCGGCGGCGGAGACCCCGTGAACCAGAGCAAGGCATAAACGTTAGCTGCGATCATCGAGAGCAGAAGAATGATCGTACCCATCAAGGTAAAGAGCCTCAGCGGGCGCAAAGAGAAACTTGTTATCGCGTTGAATGTCGTTCGGAATCGGCACGTCCGAGAACCAGCCTATCAGACGATAGGCAATCTTGACGGCGCGGTTTCGCCAGCGCGCATCGCCCGTCCGAACGGTGCGGACTCCGTAAACCACATCGTAGCCCTCGCGCCATTTTTCTAAAAATTTTGGAATGACATCAGGCGGGTCTTGCAGGTCTGAATAGAGAACGATGATTGCGTCGCCCGAAGAGTAATGATAGCCAGCCGTGATGGACATCTCGACCGTGAAGTTGCGGCTGAAGCGAAGATATTTCCAACGTGGGTCTCGCGCGCAGATTGTCTTGAACAGTTCGCCCGTTTGGTCTGTGCTGCTGTTGTCAACGACTATGAACTCGAACCTGTAAGGCAGGGTGTTTACGACCGCGAGCAGTTCCTTCTCAAGACGCGTGATGTTTCCCTCTTCGTTAAGCGCGGGGATGACGATTGAGACCAGCGGCGCGCCAGGCCCCTGGTTGCCGTTCGTTGATGTCTTCTCCTCCTGCCTCTCGCTCATCCCATTATTCCCAACCGCGCACTCTGCTCGAAGTAGAGCGGGATGATACCATAGGTCCGAGCGTGCTATACTGTTGTCCCCACTGTATCAAGGGTGAACTTCTCTTCGGCTTTATGCGTGACCTTCGGCTTAAAATCGTCAAAATTCTAATCGCAATCGCTTACCTTTTTATTTGGTCGCAACCCATCTTCGGCCAGGCCACGTGCCTGACAAGTGACGAAGTAAAAAAGATGGTCGCGCAGGCTAACACGCAGCCGTCCGCGCAGACCGACTTGAAATTAAGAGACGAGCTTTTGCAGTTAAAGGCCGATAACCAGAGACTCTTTCAGCGGACCACCGGGGCGGGCTACGAGGACGACGAGTTGATGAAGCGGCTGCGCGAGGCAAGAGAAAATAATAGCGCGCGGCTCTGTCAGATTCTGAAAGAGTCCGGCTGGCCGAGCTTGAGCCAAGTTGAAAAGGACGGAGTCGCCGCAGCCTTTTATCTACTAAAGAACAGCGAATCGTTTGAGCTTCAAAGAGAGCTTCTGCCCGTTATTGTCGCTGCCGTCAAACGTGGTGAGATAGAGAAGTCTGCCTTCGCCGGATTCGTTGACCGCTTGCGCCTGCGCGCAGGACTAAAGCAGATGTTCGGCACACAGGCGTCTGTCGTTAACGGCTTCCTTCTTCTTCAGCCAATCGAAGACGAAGCGCACGTTGACGCTCGAAGAAATCAGTACGGGCTTCCGCCTCTGGCCGAATATCTTAAAGCTCTGCAAGGAATCTACGGCCTGCCTCTAATAAAATCGCCTTCGCCTCCAGCCCGTGTCTCAACAGACAAATTACAAAGCTCTATTCAAAAAACAATCACAGACAATCTTCCAGACGAAGAGCCAATAGCAGAAGGCGACGTTGTCCGCGTTAACACAAACCTTGTGAGCCTGAACGTGAGCGCCTATAACAACAGGCTTAAGGCTTTCGTTGGCGCGCTCGAACAAAAAGACTTCGCCGTCTTTGATGACGGGCACGAGGAGACCATTACGCATTTCGCAACAACGGACGAGCCTTTCGATCTGGTGCTCTTAATTGATCTGTCGGGTTCGACCGCGAAAAAGCGCGACCTGATTCGCAAAACAACCGAGCGTTTCATAGAGGCCGCACGCTCCTCCGACAGATTGGCGATTGTTACATTTTCATCTGACGTAAACGTCATCTCTCCCTTGACGACTGACCGCGCAAAGCTTCTGAAGAGCACGAAGAAGATGAAAGGCGTCGGCGGCTCGCACGTTTGGGACGCATTGAAGTTCACGCTTGACGAGGTTCTCGGTCCGAAGTCAAATGGGCGGCGCAAAGCCGTTGTGTTTATGACCGACGGCGCTGATAACGCTTTGCTGCCTTTCAACACAGGCTCCGTTACAAGCTTTGCGGACTTGCTGGAAGCAGTCCGTCAATCGGACGCGCTCATCATTCCAATATACCTGGATACAGAGTTCGATGAGTTTTCCGGCCCAGGCTCAAAGCGAATATATGAGAACGCGCGCAACACTCTGGCTCTGCTCGCGGACGAAAGCGGCGGGATTTATTACAAGGCAAGCAAAGTCGAAGACCTGAACGGCGTCTATGACCAGGTGATAAACGATCTGGGCAAAGTTTACAGTCTGGGCTTTAAGCCTACAGACGAAAAGCGCGACGGCTCGTGGCACACGGTAAAGGTGCAGATACTCAATCGGCCCGATTTAACGGCTCGCACGAGACCGGGCTATTACGCTAATTAATCCAAGTTGCTTGCTATAGATATTTGAAAAGTTTCAGTTACTACTAACTGATAAGTTGCCACTAGCACAAGCCAAGTGGATAAGTGTGGTTAAAATAGAATTGGCTTTAGCCGAAATCTTTGGCTAAAGCCGAAAGAAAGAGAGTACTCAGTCCCACTAGCTTCAGCTAGTGGCAACTTATAACTTGCAACTTGGATTAATTAAACAATCAAATGCTTACTCGGACTATTGTTGCTTCAACGCCCGCGCGATGCGCTCGCTAATGCTCTCAGCAGTCAATCCTGCACGCTCAACCAAATAAGATTGGCTTCCAATCTTACCGTTCTCTTCGACCGGAATATTAAGCGCTGCAAAAGCGCATGTCGCATTATGCTCTGAAAGTGTGCGTGCAACCGCATCAGACAGGCCGCCCGTCTCGCCATGTTCTTCGACAACACAGATGAGTCGCGTCCGAAGAGCCGCACCGTGTATTGCCTTCTCGTCCAGAGGTTTTACAGTGTGCATACTCAGAACGCCAGCAGAGATTCCTCTGTCGGATAAAAGCTCAGCCGCGCGAATCGCTCTTTCCAGCATCCCGCCCGTGCTGATTAGAATCACGTCCTCACCACTTCGCATGACAATCGCTTCGCCTATGCGAAACTTTGGCTCAACCGTGTGCACCACAGGCTCGCCCGCTTTTCCCAGGCGCAGGTAACATGGTCCGGGATGGTCCGCAATAGCTCTGGTCGCAAGTCTAGCTTCAACGGGATCGCCCGGAGCTACGACCGTCATACCGGGCATCGCTCTCATCACTGCCAAATCTTCCAGAGCGTGATGCGTGTACCCGGCTGGTCCGTATGCGAGGCCGCCGCCGACCGCCACGATCTTGACGTTTAGATTGTGCAAGCAGACATCGTTGCGAATCTGTTCGAGGCATCGCATGACTGGAAAGTTTGCGATTGAGTAGGTGAAGACAATGTGGCCGCTCATGGCAAGGCCAGCCGCTATGCCAATCATGTTCTGCTCGGCCACGCCTACGTTTAAGAAGCGCTGCGGAAATTTCTCTGCGAACCTTTCAAGCACAGAGTAGCCAAGATCGCCGCTGAGCAGCCAGACGCGTTCATTCTTTTCCGCAACCTCGCACAAAGTGTCAATGAAAGCGGTTCTCAATTGCTCTCTCCCAATTCAATCAACGCTCGCGCGAGTTGCTCATCATCCGGCGACTTGTAATGCCACGCCAACTGGTCCTCCATAAAGCTCACGCCCTTGCCTTTCACCGTGTGAGCGATGACGACTGTTGGCCTGCCTTCTTCCATTGGCACGTTTGATAGAGCATCAATGATCTGCTCGTAATCATGCCCGTCAATCTCCAGCACAGCCCAGCCGAACGCTCGCCATTTGTCCGCTAGAGGCTCAAGCTCAAGCACATCACGAACGCTGCCGAAGCTCTGAATCTTGTTGTAGTCCACGATGGCTATAAGATTATCAAGCCCGTGATGCGGAGCGAAAAGTATTGCTTCCCACGCAGAGCCTTCGTCCAACTCGCCATCGCTCAGCATTACGAAGACGCGATAGTCTTTGTCATCATGCTTAGCTGCGAGAGCAATCCCGCAGCCAATCGAGAGTCCGTGACCGAGCGAGCCTGTCGAAGCTTCAACGCCGGGCACATCAGCGTGCGTGATGTGGCCGCCAAGCTTCGAGTCATCCTCGCAATAGGTCTCAAGCCAACTGGCAGGAAAGAAGCCGCGCTCTGCCAGAACAGCATAGACAATAGCCGCGCCGTGCCCTTTGCTCAGAATGAAACGATCACGATCAGGCCAATGGGGTCGAGCCGGATCAACTCTTAGAATCTGTCCGTAGAGGACTGCGAGCAGGTCTGCCATGCTCAGGCAAGTGCCGACGTGCGAGGCGCGCGATTTGTGGACCATGCAGAGGGTGTGCGCTCGTATAGTTCTGGCGAGTTCTTTAAGAGAGCTATTGCTCATAACTTTGCAACTTCAGCCGCTTTCCTGTTCCACGCGATTGTCTGCCGGAGTCCCTCTTCAAGGTTCGTCTGCGGAGTCCAGCCTGTTGCTTCACGCAACTTCGAGATGTCCGCCTGCAAGTGCATGATCTGGTCCGCTGGCGTCGGAATCTCACCGAAAGCCAGCGGAAGCGTCGGGTCAATGATGTTTCGTATTTGTTCGACTAGCTTGCGGATTGTGCGCGCCTCGCCTGAGCTTAGATTGAAAACGCCGTGAGCGCCCGTCGTCGCGGCAGCCCTGTAGATTGCGTCCGCTGCGTCCCGTACATAAAGATAATCCCACTTCTGCTCGCCGGAAGTAAGTCTCGGACACTCGCCAGCAAGCAAGCGACGAATCACGGAAGGAATCAAGTGTCTCTCATCATCCTTCGGCCCGTATATAGCAAGCAGCCGCAGCCAAAGGAAGCGTATGCCTGATAGCTCGCAGAGTTTTTTCGTGAGCAGGCCGACGCACAATTTGGCTACGCCGTAAGCAGTCGAGGGATGAATAGGCGTCTCTTCAGTCAGAATCTTATTATGCGCGCCGTATTCGGCCTGTGAGCCTACGCCAACCCATAGCTTGCAGCCCGCTGCTTTGACTGTCTCGAACAGTTCGAGGCTTCCCGCGACGTTCAGCGTAATCTGCTCGGCATCATTCTTGAAACCACTCGTCACGCCACGCCACGCCAGATGAAATGTTGCTTCGGGTTTCGCTTCAGTGATAGAAGATTGTGCGCGCTTAATGTCTGACAAATCTGCTCGAATCAATTCGACTCGATCAAGCACGCCTGCGAGTCGCCATAAATCGCTATCGGGTCTTACGAGCGCGAAGACTTGAGCGCCCTCTCGCAGCAGTCGCTCAACGAGATGAGAACCTAGATGGCCTGATGCGCCAGTGACAAGACAGCGCAAAGCTCGTCTACCTCCTCGCAGCCATCTCGTGCAATTTGTCCAGCACGAACGTGAGCATACGTTCGTCGAGTCCGGGCCACACGCCCATCCACAGAGAGTTGTTCATGACGAAATCGGAATTCGACAGGTCGCCAACCTTCCTGTGTCGAATGCCAAGGTACGCGGGCTGACGCAGTAGATTGCCGCCGAAGATAAGGCGCGTAGCTATCTTGTAATCATCCAGATATCGCAAGACTTCATCACGCGTGAAGGGTGCGCCCTCGCGCACTGAAAGAGGAAAACCGAACCAGCTTGGCTCTGCGCCCTGCGTTGCTTGAGGAAGAATGAAAAACTCTTCCATGTCGCTCAAGCCTTCGTAGAGAAACTGAAAATTACGCCTGCGCTTTTCTATGAACGTCGGCAGTTTTTTAAGTTGCGCCACACCTATTGCCGCCTGCATGTCCGTCAACTTCAGGTTGTAGCCTATGTGCGAGTATGTGTACTTGTGATCGTAGCCGAATGGAAGATCGCCCAACTGCCACTCAAATCGTTTGCCGCAGGTGTTCGCAACACCGGGCACGCACCAGCAATCGCGCCCCCAATCACGGAACGATTCAATCAGGGTTTTAAGCGCAGGGCGATTCGTCAACACGCAGCCGCCCTCGCCCATAGTGATGTGATGCGCCGGATAGAAACTCACGGTCGCAAGATCGCCGAACGTGCCAACGTGCCGGTCTTGAAACTTCGCTCCAACAGCGTCGCAGCAATCTTCAATCAGCCACAGGTTATTTTTTCTGGCGAACTCAGCAACGCGCTCAAGGTTGAAGGGATTGCCGAGCGTGTGCGCTAAGATTACGGCGCGCGTGCGGGAGCTTTTAGCCTCTTCAAGCTGTCCCGCGTCAACGTTGTAGGTTGGAATCTCAACGTCAAGAAAGACTGGCACGAGGCCATTCTGAATGATCGGGTTGACTGTCGTTGGAAAACCCGATGCGACTGTGATAACTTCATCGCCCGCGCGTAAAGCTCTGTCTTTAAGAGAAGGCGACGTGAGACAGCTTAAAGCCAGCAGGTTTGCCGAAGAGCCTGAGTTAGTGAGCATCGCGTGGCGAAGAGTGAAGATTCGCGCGAATTCGTCTTCAAATTGCGCAGCGTAACGTCCTGTAGTCAGCCAGAAATCGAGTCCCGCATCTACAAGCAGTTGAATCTCTGCTGCATCGAAGACCTTGCCTGAGATTGGCACAGGCGTCTCGCCCGGAATGAATTCGCGCTCTGGAAATGCAGCGGAGTAATACTCCGAGACCATCTCAAGAATGCGTGCGCGCAACTCATCAGCCCTGTCAGTCATTAGTTCAGGAGAATACTTCATCGCTTCTGTGGACTGCAAACAGAAGAGAAATGGTGAATGGTGAATGATGAATAGAAAAGTTTTGTGTTTCGTTCAGCATTCATCGTTCATCATTCCGCATTCTGTCTCTTTCCAGTACCTCTTTATAAACCTCAAGAGTCTCGCACGCAGTTTTCTCCCATGAGAATTGAGCCGCGCGGCGCTGGCCCGCTGATGAAAGGCGTTGCCGCTCTTTTTCATCATTCAACAATTCAACGATATTGCGGGCAAGCGCAGAAACGTCTGTCGGATGAACCAGACGCGCGGCCTCTGTTCCGACCGTTTCAAGGAGAGTCGGAATCCGGCTCGTGATGACAGGAGCGCCGCACGCCATAGCTTCAAGTGTAGGCAGGCCGAAGCCTTCGTAGATGGATGGATAGACGAATGCGCGGCAAGCGGAATAGAGAGCGCGCAACTCTTCATCTCGAATGTAGCCAGTGAAGCGCAGGCGATCTTCCAGACCTTGCATCCTGATATTAGAGAACAACTCGTCGTTGAGCCAGCCTTCTTTGCCTGCTATGACGAGTTGCGGGCGTAAAGGTGTCGAGCGAGTGATCTCTTCAAATGCGCGAACGAGCGTCAAGAGATTCTTTCGCGGCTCGATTGTCCCGACGAAGAGGATAAAGTCGTCCTCAATTTTCAAGCGTTGTTTGGTCTCAACTATCTCTTCCAGAGGCGCGGGGCGAAAAATATCGCGTGGCGCATAAGGCGTGCAGACGATCTTCTTAGGGTCAACTCTGAGATGCTCGCAGATTTCGGCGCGTACACTCTCGGTGGCCGTGATTATGCGGCGCGCCGCGCGAGCCATAAGGGGAAGGCGACGAAGACCTCTACGCACAAGCCGCTCTTCATGAGTCTGTGAGTGCAGCAACAGAGAGAGGTCGTGAATCGTCAGAACATTTGGACACTTGCCCCACAAAGGCACTTCGTAGTTTGTGCCGTGAAAGAGATCGAAGCCTGATTGCCTGATGTAGAGCGGAAGGCCGACTGCAAACCATCGTCGCCTGAGCGCGTTTGCTTTCGCCTGAACGAATCGAAGATTCGCGGGTAAATCCAGCCCGGCTTCGCGCTGAACCTCATATGCGAGCGGGAAGGGCGAGACTAATTGAAACTCAATTTCGGGAGCGATGAGAGCAAGATGGCGCGCAAGCTCGAAGGTGTAGTGGCCGACGCCTGTGCGCGGGCTTGCGAGCGGGATGGCGTCGAGTCCGACAAGCATCTAAAAGCAGAATTCAGAATCCAGAATCCAGAACCCAGGAGAAGAAGAAAAGCGGCGTCAGCTTTTCATTCTGACTCCTGGATTCTGGATTCTGGATTCTGCTTTTCACTGGATTCTTATCTTCGGCGCTGTGGTAGAGTCGCGGCTTGTGAAGCTCGTGCCGCTGGCCGTGATTGTGACGATCACGGGAACGTCACCTGCTCCGGCCAGCGATGCGGGCAGCGTTACGTCTATCTGGTCCGTGCCGGGCGTGTCCGTCGGCGATATTGCTATAGGGGATGTGCTGGCGGTAGCAGTTCCAACAATATCTGTTGTCCCTATGGTAACTTTAACCTGCGACGGATCGGTTATGCGGCGAACGCCCGTCAGAAAGATTCTCAAGATAGTCGGAGCGGTCACTGTCTTTCCAGTTGAGTCAACGTATGTCGTCGTCACAGTAAACGGCTCTGGCGATCCTACTGCACTTCCGGGAATCGTGACATTCAGAATAAGTCCGCGGTTTGAGCCGAAGGCGGTTGTCTGCGTGAAAATGTCCGGCTGCGCTATTGATAGTTGAAGCGTGGAGCGAATCGTCGTGCCGTTGTTGTTGATGACTACAGGATAGGTGACTGTGCCTGTGGTCGGCGCAAGACCGGGCGGGATTACGAAGTTAATCTGACCCGTGCTTACGAAGAAGAGTCCGGCAGCCGCGCCGTTTACGGAGACGGAGACGCCGTTCAGTTCGACGGGAAGCGATGGGCGATGCGCAGATTCCGACGCGCTGCTTGCAATCTGGCTCGAAGGCGCAAGCGCCGTAGCAGAGCGAACGATTGTGAGCATTCCGGGCGCGAGCGTGGAGACAGCCGGAGGCGTCGGACTTGCTGTGACAATGGGACGTTCAGATGCTCCTGTAAAGAACGAAAGCGTCGCGCTCGCTGCGTCCGTCCCTTGCCGACTCAGAAGATAGAAGGCTTCGGAAAAACCGTCTGCGTTAAGCCCGCCAAGCTCCGTCGCTGTAATGCTGAAGGCCATGCGCTGCTGCGTGTTGCTCGGAAACGGTTGAATGGCTGGACCGGGCGTACCCGGATTATTCGTCAGCCGCGTAAAAGTGGGCGAACTCGTCCCCAAAGGCGCAGCGAAAATCTGTGTCGCGCCACTCGGATTCAATCCGTCTGTAGCGGTCGTCGGCAACGCGCCGGTGGACGTGAAATTCAAGCCCGACGAGAAGACGACGGTCGCGGGTTGAAGCGATGAGTTATAGTCAGTGAAAGTCGGGAAGCGGAACTGAGATGTATTATCAGCGCGTGGACCGATCTGCGTAAAAGCATTCGACGAAACGTTATAGACGAAGATGGTAGTTTGATTCTTTATTGAACTGTCGCCCGAAAGGTCCGCGAGCGATTCGAGCGCTATGAAGTTTCCATCGCGGCTCAGGCGACGACCCGGCGGCATGAAGTTTATGCCGATGCCCGAAGAGGGCGCTTTCGTGTTCGTAACCTGTCGCGTGACCGCGCCCGCTCCGGTCGTAGTGTTAATGCTGCCCAGATAGACTTCTGCGTTCGCGTCCGAGTTATTGCCAGAGCCTCCGACGGTGATGTTCGCGTTAGAGATGAAAGCTATGGCAGCGCCGCTACCAGACAGGGACGGATTTTCGTTGAAGGTGAAAAGCCCGGTCGTGTTCGTCAGTTGAGTTACAACGCCCGTGAGCGGCGAGGCTACGTTTCTCTTGAAGATAAAAATCTCCGGGTTGAAGTCTGCGTTGCCGCCCGTTACGAGATCGCGTGTAGAGACAAACGAGACTATTGCCGCAGAGTCGCTGACCGAAGGATCGCGGTTATCGAAGGCTACGAAAGGCGCGCTCGAAGTTGTTCCTGCAACGGGCAGACGGCTTGCGGGCGTGTTGGTGATCTGTGTGAACTCGCCCAGTGTTAAATCCTGACCCGGAGCGTCCGCCCCGTTCGACAAATTGACGCTCGTCGTAGCCGGAATGAAGTAGATGTAAATCTCCTGATTGCCGTCAGCAGCGAGAGCAGCGCTGTTTGCATCGCCGTCAAATGTTCCTTGCGACGCGGTGGTCAAGACTGCGTTGGAACTGAAAGCTATCCATCGCCCGTTGTTGCTTATGACCGGATGGTTGTTGCTGACTTCGACTTTGACGTTGCTGAAATCTGTGTCGGAGGATGTCGAGAGCGCAGGCTTCGTTGTGTCAACTCGTGCGCTCGTCGTATTCGTTATCTGGAAGATGCGGCGCTGCGCGTAGTCGAACAGAAAGATTTCGCGGTTGCCGTCGGCGTTGTTGCGCGAGGAGGTCTTCTCTGTCGAAATGTCGCCTGTGGATTCTATGACTACGAAGCGACCGTCGCCGCTCATGTCCTGAGCAAACGAATCCTTGGCGGACGAAGTTATCTGCGTGATAAAGGGGTCAGGGGTTGTCTGCGCCTGAGTAGAGAGCGACGCGCCTGCTAGAAGAAGGAAAAGGGCGACGGCGCATGACAAACGAAAAGCTTGCTTCACGTAAAAAGCCTCCGAATTAAACACGGACATAAAAGAGATGCTAGCCCTTGGGGAGCTAAAGAGCAGAAAGACCAAAGGACCGGAACTCGCGCTCTCTCGAAAACTCTTGCGGCGCGCCTTGCGGTCAAAGATGCTCATTTTAAGCGTAAGACTAGTTCGGGCGCAAGGCAGCGAGTAACGAATTTAGAGCTTTCAGCGACTGGAAAAGATGCCTAAGAGTCCGTTTGTTATGGCAATTGTTGTAGCCTGGGCTGCGCTGCCCTCCAGATTTACAGTAGAGTCCGGCGCTTCAATCGGCGATTCGACGGTCAAACCGCCAGAGATGTAGGCCACCTCGCCTGACTTAGATTCAAGTCGAATGCTGTAATCGCCGGGCTGAGCGGACGCCGACACTTCAATGTCGAAGCTTATGATCGGATGCTCGTAGTTCACGCCCTCTTGCAGCGTGAGGCTTCCAGCATTCACTTTGACGAAAGGCGAAGTGACAGTGATTCCATTGCCTGAGACCTCATCAAGACCAGAGCCTCCGACGAAGATTGTGTAGCGCCCACCGGGACTGATGGGCACGGCTATGGTTGAAAGATGGCCGTTAGTGCCGAAGACCTGCGGCTTGAGAGTTGTGCTGGTGTGTTCCAGAGCTATGTCCTGACGAACGCTCTGGCCTGCCGAGACCTTTATCTGGCTATCGGTCTCCGCGCTGTGAGTTTCAGACTTTGTGGCTTCAGCCGCAGCATTTAATCCAACTCCAGAAGCCATGTCGGTAGCGCCGTCATGACTGCTGTCGGACTCTGCTACCAGACGATACTCGCCGGGCGGCAAGCCTTCAATGCGAAATGAGCCGTCCGCCAAACTCGAATTGCCCGCGACGACTTTGCCCGTCTTGACCTCTTCGGCCCAGACTTGCGTGCTGGTTGCAGGTGCGCCCGCAGTATTGTCAACCACGCCCGTTATCGCTCCGAAAGTTTCGGGCGAGCCGTAGAGCGCACGAGCGCCTGCGCGGTCATCATCAGAGAGCGTGCGCGCGGTTGTCGCGGCCTGTTCGTACAGCCCGTTGATTCCCTGTCGCGGCTGCATACAAGCGCCAGCCTCATGCGAATGCTCAAGCCCCAGCACGTGGCCTAGCTCATGCGTGAATGTAGCTTCAAGGTCGTAAGTGCCGGGTGTTCCGTCTGTGGAGAACTCAGCCGCAGGATTGATTACAACGTCTGCCTCCGTTATCGCGCCCGTCGTCGTGTCGTAGAAGATGCGCGTGCGTCCTGTGCGGTCAGCGCTATCGAAGACAGCACGGTTCTCAGGCGTGTCTGCAACAGTGATGAGACTTAGTCGGTCGCCGCTGCCGCTCGGACTGATGTTGAGAGCGTCAGACGAAGATTCTATGAAGTTCACGTTGGCTGCTTCGGACCAGCGCTTCATGGCGCGCTTGAGTGCGCCGAGCACGTCGCTTCCCTGCTTGATATTTGAAGGCGGAGAGTTGAGCGATTTTGAGAGCGCGATCTTTATAGTGTTGCCGGGCCACTTGACTCTCACTGTGGAGCTAGCGTCGGCGTATTGCAGCGTGTAAGCGCTCGTTATATGCACAGCCAAACTCAAGCTGAAGAAAACAGAAATCAAAGCTGTGAATAACCGCCGCATCGTGCATAGCCTCTTGTTCGCCAGTAGCCATCTAAAAGCAACAAGCAGGCCACAGAAAGAGGGCGAATGAGCGGCGCACGCTTAAAGGTTAAGCGTCGTATTGCCGGAGATTTACATTTCAGGTCCGTTGGATTTTAGAATTGCCGCGATGAAGTGAACTAGAACGCTTCTGAATCAAAGAAGTGCAGGAGGCCGAAGAACGGGTCAGTACCACCAGCGAGAGCAGGGATGAAATAAGGGATGAAGGATGAGGGATGAGGGATGAAGTAAAGAAAGAACGAAAGTACTCTCTCTTTTCTTTCATTCATCCCTCATCCTTCATCCCTTCCACTGCCCTCCGCTTTCCTCACGGTCCGAATCTCAGGAAATACTCAGAAGAGTTCAGGAAGCCGTTAATCATGGTTCTGTAATCGTTCGGATTCTGATTCATAGTCTGAATCCAGTTTGTGTAGAGAGCATCAGGATCGCGTCTGAGGTATCCGAAGTATTGCATTACAACAAATGACTGGTTGTAGAACTTCTGATAGACGGCTGTGCTTTCAACGAAAGCTCGTAGGAACTGTGCTCGTGTCATCCCTGTCTGTGGGAAAGCAATACCTGGATCAATTCCTGCTGCCTGTACAAGTGCAGTTCGGAAAGCTGCATCTGTTAGAGAGCCATACTTGGTCTGGAATTCAGTTCTTGACATGAATTCATTAACGAAAGCAACTTTATTAGTTTCCAACTGAGCATCAGTTAAGAATCCACTTACTTTAGCTAAGTCAGGCATGAATTCGTTGTAGTTTGGATTTCTTCCCAAAGCAACAGGATAGAATCTAAATACAAAATATCCACGATCTTGAAACTCTGGAGAGCGGAAGAATCCTGCACTGACTTCTATACGGTCACAGGGCTGAGCCACTGTGGTGCCGCAGTTATTGAGTATGCCCTGCCAGCCTGCTAATCCTCCCGGGTCTGGTTCACGACCTAAGAAATCTATGTACTGCTGGCGCACGAAGAATGCCGGGTCAACAATGGGGTTGCCTCCTGTTGTCTGGTCGTCATCCACGATAGTAATCGTAGCGTTGGAAGTTGAGCCTAAAGTTGCGCCGGTCGGGTTGCTCAAAGTCAAAGTGAATCTTTCGTTCCCTTCGGCATAGGAATCATTAACTATCGGGATGAAGATAGTCTTCGTCGTTTCCCCTGCTGCAAACTGCAGCGTGCCTATTGTTGTAGCGTAGTCGCAGCGTGAGGATGCAATGCCCGTGTTCGCCTGGTTGCAGGCGGCGAGTCCAGCCGTGTCGTTCGTGGCATAGTTCACGCTTGATGCTGAGCTCGTATCGCCAACTCGGTTGACAATTATCTGCACGTTGCCGTTGCTCTCACCTACGCTATAGGTCGCGCTGCTCAAGGTAACAGTCGGCAGAGGCACGACCGTCAACTGCACTGTCTTCGCGGCGCTGTTGTAATTAGTCGTGTCTGAAGGCGTGAAGTTTACAGATAGTTGATTGACGCCTAAGTTCAGAACAGTCCCGGCAGAAGGCACATAGGAGAACGTGCCAGCTACGGAGAATGTGCCCGGCGTGCTGGCCGTCGCATTCAGTTGCGTACTGCTTAAAGGCGTGCCGACGAAAATGTTCGCAGGATTGTTCCAGGTTATTACTGGCGTTGCTTTCGCTACGGTGAATGACTGGTCAACGTTCGGCGCTGCGTTGAAGCTTGGGTCGCCCGATTGAGAGGCTCTGACAATCACAGTGCCCGCGCCCGTTATCGTCACAGTGTTGCCGGATACGGTCGCCGGACCTGAAAGAATTTGGAAGTTGACGGGCAGACCCGACGTTGCCGTGGCGCTTACTGTGAACGGGGCGTCGCCATAGGTTCTGGTCGAGAGTGCGCCGAACGTTATTGCCTGGTCTATCTTTACCTGCGAGCAACCGCTCTCCGTCCAGTTCAGTTTAAGAGCACCGCTGTCGCCGCCCCAGCCGTCAACTGCAATCTTATAGACTGTGCCTGCGGTCGCGTTGAATGTCACAGTGCTGGTCGTTATAACTCCATCCTGCACGTCATCATTAAATGCAGGAGTACCATCGGGCTTTAGTGCACGGGTCAGACTATTCACACTTGTTCCGGTATAAATTGCCAGTATCGTGTCGAACTCGCTGCCCTCAGTCGTGATCGTGGCGCTGCCCGAAGAGGGAGCTTGCCACTGATACCAGACCGTGTGGCCCGGACTGTTAGAGCTTGTATCCGATGGATCGTGGCTAGGCTCTCCTGTCTCATGCGTCGCGCCGATACTTACGCCGTTTACGCTTCCCGAACAACCGTTGATTGTTTGCGCGTTTGCAAAGTTGTCATTGGCGGGCGGCGTGGGCGCTGGCGGTGGCGGTGGCGGCGGAGCGCTGTTTGTCAGATTGTAGCCGAATGAACCGAGCGCGAGCGCGTCGTTGCCTGTAATAGTTCTACGACAGCCGGACGAAATCGCAGGGTCCATGATGCCTATGTAGCCGCTACTGCTGCATCCACTAAAATGTTTCCAGTGGCTGGACTGCCAGCCGTCGCCGCCATTAGTCGTTGCGCCGCTCGGACCACCTGTGGAGAGACCTAACTCAGAATTGCCGGGAACGAAATAGTATTGGAGCGCGTCGGGCGAACCGCCTATGGTCAGTATGCGCTGGGCTGTTGTGAAAGTGCTTGTGGTTGTGCCCGTGCGAAAACGATATAGGTCCCAGATGGACGGTCTTGCAGTCGCGCCTGCCTCTGAATGAAATCCGAGAGCGTGACCGATCTCGTGCGTGGCGACAGCATCAAAATCTGTTTGTCCAGAACTGATGCCGTCATCAGGATTAAAATCGAAACTAAAATTTGAGTTGAACGCAATCCTCGCAGCCGAATCCGTAGATTGTGCTGCGGCGGGCAGGAGACCGAGTGCGCGTGCAGCAGAGTCTGAAACTACGGTCGAGCTTTTATCGCCCAGATCGCTAGGCACTGTCGTCTGTGGAAGCGCGTTGGAGATTGCCTGCTTCGTCGTATTACCTTCGTCCGATGCTTCTGCCACAAGGTTTGTGCGGACCGATTGATAAGGATAAGCGTTGCTAGGCGCGCTCGTAGAGCCAAGCACACCACTGCCCCAAGCTCGACCAAAGTTTGTCGAGCCGTAGTCAACGTCAATGTAGATCGTGACGGGCGACTGGATTATGCTCTCCCAGTTCTGCGCGGCGCGGTTGAAAGCGTCAACGGCTGCCTGATTCCCTTGTAGCTGCGTGGTCGCGCGCAGGATGATCGTCAACCCTGTGCCTGCATTCTCTCCGGGCGCAGTCTTCGTCGCGCGATCACCCTTCTGATACTCAAGATGGTTAATCTGTCTTAAGCCTAAGCTCTCAGTATCAACATTGCCCGCTTGCTCTCTCTCTAAAAGAGTCGCCTCGCGGCAGACGACATTACCGCTCGCATCTTGATAAATTGTGAACTGGTTGGCCTGCTGCACCTTTGAGCTAGTGCCCGATTGTTGTTGCTGAGCAGAGACACGGAAGCCGAGCGGCGCTAAAAAGAGCAGGGCCGCGAGGCCAATTGCCAATGCGCCGCGAAAGCGTTTGAAGAAATCTCTGTGAGAAATTGTTCGGTGTTGGGGATTGAAGCTTTGGGGAAACTGCAACATCTCAGTTTGCTCCTGAAAATTCTTTTGAAATCTTGCGCGTACACGCCCGCGAGCGCGTCCGCCATGCAAAAACAACCTGCTTGAAAAACCAATTTAGAGGATTCGAGCGTGAATTACGCGGGGGCGAAACGCACTTCTGATGTTATTAAACTTTCAGAGGATGCACGTAAAGCAGCTTTTTATCGGGGTTCGAGTTCTAAAACTTCCGAGCGATGAGTGAATCCACCAGCAAAGCCCCGCCATCCGGGTCGGCCTCAACCGACAATTCATTATATACACTCAACGCTGAAGAGCAAGGAGGAACAAAGGGATGAGGGCGGAGGGATAAAGTAAAACTATTCTTCATTCATCCCTCATCCCTGCCGCCCTCATCCCTGCTTTTATCGGAACACCTGACCAATCTGCTCCGTGCCGAAAGTGCCTATCCCGTTGAGGCGGAAGCTGAAGACGACGCGATTCTCTTTTCTCAACCCTACGTTGAAGGTGTAGTTCTGTACGACGAGAGCGCAGCAGTCGAATGTGTAGCCGAGCGTGACGATGGAATTTACGAGCGAAGATTTCTGCTGTCCCAGCGCGTGCTGAAAGTCGAAGAAGAAAGAGACGCCGCCGAATACTCCGCGCTCACGCTTGCCTAAGAAAACCGAAGGACTCCACTGCGAGCCGCGCACAGTTCCAGGCTCTTTGCCCTCGGCGTTGGCAAACCTCGCCAGCGACGGCACTAGAGTTATGGCGCGAGCGTAATAGAAGTTCTGAAAGACCTGTATGAGCGGTCTGGTCATACCGAATGTAGCGGACATGGCGCGCACGCCCTTTGTCTGCACGTCGAAATCCGCGCGCACGTCTGCGACCAGCGTGTGGCTGGGACGATAACGCCCTTCAATGTTCAGAGGCGAGAACCGGCGCGGCACTCCGCCGTAAGTAAAGCCCGAAAATGTGTTGATCGGATAGAACTGGTTTCTCTGTCCCGGAATGAGCGCGCCGCCGAAATATGGGTCGAAGAAATATTTGCCGCGCACTGTGATGGTCAGAGCCTCGTAGGGTTGGGAGGATAGCGGAATGCGCTCTTTATTGTTTTCGCGCGCGGCCTTCGCGTTCACGTTCTCCGTAGAGCGGCGCGTGAAGAAGCGGTTCGTTACGCCAAACTCAATCTCGTTCGTGTCGGCTATCGTGTCCGTTTCGTCGAAACGTATGATGCGCTCGAAGCTGCTGTTGCCCGCGATGCGCCGATAGACGAAGTAAGGCTCTATGACGTGACGGAAGAAGAACGAGCCGTCACTGTGGCGGAAGGAGCGCGCAAGCGCGGGCGGTCGCACGTCCAACTCAAATTCCCCGTAGCCGCGCACTACATCGCGCGCTAAGATTAGCCGCGTCGAAGGGTCAATCGAATTCGAGTAATAGGTCGCACGAAGGCCAGCCATCGCCGTGACACTCCAGCCCGCGAAGCTGAAAGGAACTGAAAAGCGCGGGTGCAGGTCAAGCCGCTGGACCATCGAAGGCGTCACGACCGCCAGGCCGCTCACCTGCTGTGCGAACAGAGGCGCGTCTTCGACAGTCTCCTTTCGGCTCACACCCTCAAGGCCGCCCTCGAACGAGAAATAGACGGGCACTCGCTTGAAGTAGTGCAGAGCCGAAGGACGTTTATCGAGTGTGATGCTCGGAAGCTCGCGCGTGCGTATGCGCGCACTCGGCAATGACGTGACCTGCGAGCGCGCAAGGAAATTGAAACTGTAGTCGCCGAAATTTTTATTGACGAAGACCTGCGAGCGCTCGTCAGGGCTTATGGTCATCTGTATGTTGTCCGAGAAGATTTGCCGAAACGTCAGGCTCGAAGTGATGTTGACATCCGCTACGGCCAGAAAGCCGTTCTGGAAGTAATGAACGCCGTGAACGTAAAGACTCGAGCCTCCCTGATTGGGATTCTGCGGACTCTCTTTTGGTCCAAAGATTCGATCCTTCACGGCGAAGAAACCAAAATCCATGAAGGAGCGCGAATTGGCCTTCGTTCGCACGTCAAGGCCGAAACCAAGCCCGCGCGCCGTGTAGATGTCCGTGCGAAAGGTTGCGTCAGCCGAGCGCCCAAGAGTTTGATAGTAGGCCGCCGAGAATCTGAAACCTTTGTTACCTGAGCCACTGAAGGTCGGAGTCAGAAACCCGGACGCGCGGTCTCGCCTCTTGATTGAGATGGAAGCGTATGGAAGATAGAAAACCGGAATACCTTTGACGTGAAAGACGGCGGACCTGATGCGAACGCGGTCACCCGTCTTTATCTCAGCGCGCCGCCCTTTGAAACTCCACTTGGGCACGTTGTCCTCGCAGGCCGTGACCTCCGCGTTGATGACTACTACTGTGTCAAGGCTTATCTTTTCAACTGTGTCGGCTGTGAAATAGATGACGGTGCCGTCCTGCGTCTGGTTGGTAAAGCCCGTCGAGTTTGTGAAGGAGCCAGTTTTGGTGCGGTAGTTCCACTCGGCGCGCGAGCCTGTTATGCGCTGCTGGTCCGCCTGATCCAGAATCACGTTGCCTTCGGCTACGACGCGGTTCGTAGCTTCATAAACAGTTATCTTGTCGGCTTGCAGGCGATAAGTTCCTATGCGCGCGTCAACATTACCTTCATAAACGAAGACGAGCGCATTCTTCGGTCCCGAAACCGTCTCCTTCGCTGCGCTGACCGTTAATACATCCGTGCTCTGTGCCTGAGTAGTCTGTCCGGCTGGTTTGGGAGTGCGAACGGGCTGGTCCTGTGTAAGAGGGTTGACGTTCGGCGTGTCCGTCATGGGGTTCGTGACCTGACGGTCAACCGGATTCGTCTGCTGCGCACTTAAATTCGTGGCCGCGAAGACCACGAGCGCGAGCGCGAAAAAGAGCCGCGCGCAAAAAACTTTCGCGGGGAAAACTCTGTTCAAGTAAGAACCTGAAGACCTCCAGAGGCCGCTTTCGATAAGCGCGACCGCCACACCTTCCGACCACTCTGTGAGAAGCCAAGCGCGCCACACTGTTTGAAGATCGCTTGCGATGCTAGCACGGAAAAGCAGAATACAGAAGTCCGGGAGTCTGCGAGCCAGAATGAGTTATTTTAATTAACCACAGAGGCCGGAGAGACATGGAGAAGAATTGATAGAGGAAGCAAGCTAACATCCTTTCGCTCTCTCTACGTGTCTCTGTGGTTAACTTCTTTCGGCCTTACATAGGATTTCCTATGATATTGTTTAATCTCATGTCAGCCAAAGAAGCAGAAAGTTTGCGCTTGATGATTGTCGCGGGCGAGCCTTCGGGCGACGCACACGCCGCCGCGCTTGTGCGCGCTCTGCGTGACGAAGCGGCGGGCGTGGAGCTTGAGTTCTTCGGTTCGACGGGCGCAGAGATGCGCGAGAGCAGTGTTGAATCTATCGTGCGCTCGGATGATCTGGCGATTCTTGGGCTGGTCGAAATCGCTCAGGCATTGCCGAAATTCTGGCGGGCATTCAGAGCTTTGAAGCGTGCGGCCACAGAGCGAAAGCCCGATGCGGTCATACTCGTTGACTGGCCTGATTTCAATCTGCGGCTGGCGCGCACGCTTCATCGCAAAGGTCTTCGCATAATCTACTATATCAGTCCGCAGCTATGGGCTTGGCGCTCGTACAGAGTCAGAAATCTTCGCCGCGACGTTGACCTGCTGCTCTCTATTCTTCCATTCGAGACAGAGTGGTACGAGCGGCGCGGCTTCACCCGCGTAGAATTCACAGGCCACCCGCTCACGGGCGAAGTCAGGGCGCGATACGGGCGCGAAGAATTTTGTCGTCGAAACAATCTGGACACTTCCAGGCCAATCATAGCGCTACTGCCCGGCAGCCGACATAAAGAGCTACATCGCATACTGCCCGCGATGCTCGACGCTGCACGGACCATTTCGCGCGAGCAACCTGAAACGCAGTTCGTCGTCACACTCGCACCGAACCGCTCGCGCGAAGAAGCACGCTCGGACGCCTCATCAGCGCGGAGCATTTCGGATTGATAAACTTAATCGCGGGCGAGCGCCTTGTGCCGGAATTGATGCAGAAGGAATTGACGGGCGAGCGACTTGCAGAAGAATTGAAGAAACTATTGGACAAGAAGCAGAATGAAGCGGTCCAGCGACGACTCAAAGAGGCGACGAAGAGACTCGGCGAGGGCGGCGCATCAGGCCGCGCCGCCAAAGTAATCCTTCGCACCGTTCGTAGTTGGAAAGAGAAGAACGAATCGAAAGAGTAAGTGGAAGAGTGATTGACCGATGCCCGTTTCTTTTCGTCCCGTTATGTAATTCTTCTATAACCCAGCCGTGCCCGTTCTCATATCAGTCCGAAATCCGCCGCGCATGTAATCGAGATAGAGAGTCTGCAAGTCTTCATGCTCAAGCTCGCCGCGCGTGCGCTCCATAACTTTTCGCCCTTCCTTCATAATCCCTATGCGGTCCGCAACTTCGGTCGCGCGAAAGATGTCGTGCGTGGCGACGAGTATGGCCTTACGGCGCGAGCGCAACTCCGAGAGAGTCTCCATCAACTCTGCGCCGACCTTCGGATCAAGCCCCGATGTAGGTTCATCCAGAAGTATGGCCGGAGCATCTTTGACGATTGCAGCAGCAAGCCCGACCTTCTGGCGCATCCCCTTGGAAAACTCCTTCACCTTCTGCTCAAACGCACGTTCTTCCAATCCCACCTCGCGCAAGACCTGATAGTAGTCGTCCCTCTTCAAGCCTTGCTTTCCGCCCAGCCGCGCGAAAAAATCAAGGTTCTGCCGCGCTGTGAAATTCCCGTAGAGCATCAAATCTTCCGAGACATAAGAGAGATATTTCTTGGCCTCAAGCGCATCAGCCGTAACATCAACGCCATTGATGAGCGCGCGACCCGCAGTCGGTTCTACGAAATTCAGGAAGATGTTTATGACGGTCGTTTTCCCCGCGCCATTTGCGCCGAGCAGAAAATAGATTTCGCCCGGCGCAACCTTCAGATTCAGCGCATCGAGCGCGAGGGTGCTTTCCTCATAACGTTTCGTCAGGTCAATTGCTTCAATCATCAACTTTACCAAGTGAAAAACGCTAGGCAAAAATTAACCGGCCTTTAGGCTCTGGAATCTCTCGCCCCAATTCTTTTGCAGTCTCAATCCATTCATCAATGACAGTTTCAGCGTTGGCTACGGCTTCCGCATATGTCGCACCGTCTGCCATGCAGCCGGGCAGTTCCGGCACTTCGGCTATAAATGCATTGTCTTCTTCGCTCCAATAAATAATGATCTCGTATTTATAGTTTTCATTCATCACTCTACCCTCCGAGCTTATATTTCAGAATCACACCGCGAACCTGTTTGACATGATAAGCTTTGGCTTTAGAACCTATCGGCTGCAAGTTTAAGATTTCCTCGACATCCCCTCTTGTAAAAATATGATGACTGCCGCGAATGCGCTCGCCGAATCCCAAGTGTCTCAACAACCCGCATAATCCGTCAAAAGGAATGTTGGCGTCGGAGACGCCGCGCAGGATTTGAGCCAGTAGCTTTTCATGTTTGCTCGTGCCATTCGCGTTATATTACTAGCCGTCCTCAAGCTCTTCATCACCCAATCCATACTGCCGCATCTTGTTGAAGAGCGTCTTGCGACTGATGCCGAGCGAGTCGGCTGTTGCGGTGCGGTTGCCGCCAAATTCCGCAAGGCGCGAGACGACCATCATCTTTTCCAATTTTTCTGTGGCTTCACGAACGGCGTCGGCAAGCGTGCCCTTAGTGATGTCTCGTGCGCCTGAGGCAGAGGTGGCCGCCTCCGCTTCGCCGCGTATGCGTGGGGGAAGGTCGCTTGAGGTGACGGTGCCGCCTTCCGCCATAATCATCGCGCTACAGATGGCGTTCTCAAGCTCGCGCACGTTGCCGGGCCAGTCGAATGCTTCGAGAAGACGCCGCGCGTCCATTGAAATCGCGTTGACGTTTAGACCAAGCTCTCGATTAAAACGCTCCATGAGATGATCTATGAGAGTCGGGATGTCTTCGCGCCGTTCGCGCAATGGTGGAAGCGTGAGACGCACGACATTCAAGCGCCAGTAGAGGTCTTCGCGGAAGCGCCCGCTTGAAACCGCTCGCTCCAGATCAACGTTGGTCGCAGCGATCACGCGGACATCGAGTTTCAGGGAAGCGCGCCCGCCGACCCTCGTTATCTCTTTCTCCTGAAGCGCGCGAAGGAGTTTGACCTGCATGTCGAGCGGCAACTCTCCGACTTCATCAAGAAAGAGCGTTCCGCCCTGCGATTGCTCGAAGCGCCCGGAGCGAGCTTCGCGTGCGTCTGTGAAAGCGCCGCGCTCGTGGCCGAAGAATTCCGACTCGAAGAGGGCTTGAGGAATCGCGCCGCAGTTGACGGCTACGAACGGTTTTGACGCGCGCTGGCTTCTGCGATGAATGGCGCGTGCGACCATCTCTTTGCCCGTGCCCGATTCGCCTTCGATAAGGACGGTCGCGTCCACACCGGCGACCTTAGCCATCTGACGAAAGACTGCTTGCAGTTTCGGACTGATGCCAACGATTTCGTTGAAGCCGTAGCGCGTGGATAGCTCTGCGCGCAGTTCTTCGACTTCGGAAGATAATCGGCGAAGCTCGAGCGCGCGATTTATGATAAGCAGCAATTCATCGTTATCAAAAGGTTTCGTCAGATAATCGAAAGCGCCTATACGCATGGCTTCTACGGCAGATCGAATCGTGCCGTAGGCGGTCATCATTATGCAATCAAGTTTCGGATTCTGTTCGATGAGCGCGCGCAAAGTTTCCAGCCCGTCCATGCCCGGCATGTTGATGTCTAGAAGCGCAAGGTCCGGGCGAAACTCCGCGTTTACTTCAACTGCTCGCTCACCCGATTCAGCTTCCGCAACTTCATGTCCATGCTCTTTGAGCATCACCGAAAGGATACGGCGAATCTGCTGTTCATCATCTGTAATAAGAATCTTTGCCATTTGGTCATGCGCTTGGCGAACGATTATTAACCACAGAGGACACAGAGGAAGAAAAATAGAATTAGAAATCTCAAATTTGAAATCTGCTGTTTCAAATCCTTTTCATCCCTCTGTGTTCTCTGTGGTTCAATCTCTTCTTACTTAAGATTACTTCAAAATCTATTTCACGAGCGGCAATCTAACAGCAACGGTCGTGCCGTCTCCCTCACGACTCATAATCTCCAACTCTCCGCCGTGCTGACGAGCGATGGCATAAGAGATTGAAAGTCCCAGACCTGTGCCGCCCTGTTTTGTCGTAAAAAACGGATCGAAAATTTTCTCAATGTTGTCTGCGGAGATGCCGCAGCCGGTGTCTTTGATTGCGACTTCGGCCCAACTCTTCTCGCGCCCCATATCATCGGGCGCGCGTCTGCGGTTGAGTTCAATCGAAAGATGTCCGCCCTGCGACATGGCCTGTAGCGCGTTCAGGGCCAGGTTCAGAAGTAGCTGCTTGAGTTGCGAAACATCGCCGGAGACATACACGTCATGCGCGGGCGGCGTCCAGACAACTTCGACAGACTGATTGCGCGCCTTCGTCCCCACGAGCAGGAGCGATTGTTCTATCAACTGCGAGAGCGAGAGCTTTTCAGGCTTGAACTCGACGCGGCGCGTCAAACTCAGCAACCCGTCAACCGTCTGATTGATTCGATCCACTTCCTCAATGACGCCTTCGACAAGAGGTCGCTTAGCGTGCCCATCATTAAACTCTCCCAGAAGATACTGCACGGTCGAGCGAATTGATGTCAGCGGGTTTCGTATCTCATGCGCAACCGACGCGGCCAACTCGCCAGCAGCCGCTAGACGCTCCGCGCGGTAGAGTTGGCGAAGACGCTCCCGCTGCTGCTGATATAGATACGCGTTCTCGAAAGCCACGCTCGCAAGGCTTGTGAGCATCTGCAAAAGGTTCAGGTCTTCATCGCTCAGATTAAAATCTACTTGCGTCGAAGAGAGCAGAATCATCCCCGTCAGACGATTGAGCGCAACCAGCGGCACTGAGGCGCGCACCTTCAGAAGAGTTAGCATCTCTCGCTCCTGCGCGCTCAGGTAATCAAGGACGCTTCGGTCGCGCTCCACGACAAGAATCGTCTCATTCGTCTGCATCCATTTCGCCAGCCGGTCCTGCTGCCCCAAATGCACGCTCTTCAACTCGTCCGCGCTGTAGCCCGCGCTAAAGGCCACGCTGAACATCCCGCCGTCTGTAAGAGCGCGAAGAATGATGACGCGGTCAGTATTGAACAGTTCGCGCAAGCGAGCCGCGACCGAAGACATCAACGCATCCGGGTCAACAATGAGCGCGAGCGAGCGATTGAACTCAAGTATGGCCTGACGGTCTCTGCGCCAGCGACGACTCGCAGGCTCTTCCTGTTGAGATTTGAAAAGAAACTGCTTCACGGAGACATTTCAGCCGATTAGTAGAGTAAAAGCAAACAAAAGTGAATGTGAAGATAGTTTATCAATTCTGGCGCGAAGGAGTTTTAGAAGGATTAAGAAGATAATAAAATTTGAACTGCCGGACTAGGACTCGAACCTAGAAAACTTGATCCAGAGTCAAGCGTGATACCATTTCACCATCCGGCAAGAAGTAATGAATTTACGAATTGAGACTGCGCTTGTCAACCGCAGCGCAATTTGAGTTCAAAGTAGAATTCCATCTCTTCGCAGTCGAATTTCACTTGCCGATTGTCACGCATCGGAAGCAAAATGGGTGCGCTGGCTAGCGTTCGCCGTTCGCCATGTCAGCGTGGTCGGGGACAACTCAATCAACATGCCCTTATGAGAGGATCGGGATTAGATGAACGCCGACAGAGCGGTTGGTGAAAAGTCTGAGTATGCGGAGCAGGAGCGTTTGCGTTCCATAATCGCAGAGTGTGAGGCCAGGCTCACGGAGATGGCGGATTTGGTTGCGCACGTGCGCCACGAAATAAATAATCCGCTGACGGGCGTGTTGGGGCAGGCGCAGTTGCTGTTGAGAGAAGAGTTGACGCCTTCGGCGCGGCGGCGCGTAGAGACCATTGAGCAGCTTGCATCCCGCATACGGGACACAGTCGCGCAACTGCGCGAGGTTCATCGGCCACGCGAAAAGCCGCCCGCCCGGGACGAAAAATCCTGAAGAATAGCTATTGACGTTTTCTAACAAGAGCGAGCGAAGCCATTCTATAAGCTCTCTGACGGCAAGAATGAAGCGCAGAGACTCCGTTCAAAAATTATCTGTAAGGGGAAATACCTCGTATGGCTACACACGGCATTCATCGCCTATCAAACTAGTTTCTAATTCTCTCGTGCGCAATCCTAGCGTTGCAGTCTTCAGCGCAAGCGCAGAACAAAACTGAGAAGCAACAGCAGGATGATGAGGTCGTGCGCGTCAACACAGAGCTTGTGCAGACGGACGTGATGGTATTTGATAAGCAGGGACATTTCGTTGACGCATTGAAGCCCGAACAGTTTGCCTTGAAGGTTGACGGCAAGCCGCAGCCAATCTCCTTCTTCGAGCGCGTCACGGCGGGGAGCACAAGCCTCGAAGCTGGAAGAGCGAAAACGACTCCCTCTTCTACAACTGGGTCAATCGTTCGCGGAAGGACCATGATATTTTTCATTGACGATTTTCATCTTGAGCCGTCGAGTCTGGTAAGCACACGCAAATCGCTTCTTCGGTTCATAGAAAATGGAATGGGCGCGAACGATCAGGTCGCAATCACTTCCGTAAGCGGGCAGATAGGTTTTCTACAGCAATTTACTAACGACAAGTCTGTGCTTCGCGCCGCAGTCGCTCGTCTTCTGCCAGAGACCTGGTCCTGGAGCGCGCACGCCAGATTACAATGGAAGCTGCGCCTGCAACAGACACTACTCTTTCAATGCTTGAAGGACTGATGCGAACCGCAGGACAATTGCCGGGACGCAAACTGGTCTTTTTCATCTCCGACGGATTCTATTTGACTGATCGAAAGACAGGCTCGCCCGAAAAGATCAGGCGCATAACGGACGCAGCGGGTCGCTCTGGCGTTGTCATCTATACGCTGGATGCACGCGGACTAGTCACTGAATCTCTTAATGCGACCAACAACATGGCGATTGACTCTGAAGGGTTAACGGTTACGTCAACCATTGGTGAGATTTCAGCCTCACAGGACGGACTTAATGCGCTGGCAAGAGACACGGGCGGGCGCGCATTTCGCAATACGAATCTGCCTATGGACAAGTGGGTCTATAAGGTTCTGGATGAAACCTCTGTCTATTACCTTCTCGCGTGGCGACCCGATAGTGACGAGCAGAAGAGCGGCAAGTTCAAGCGCATAGAGGTAAGCATAGCTGGTCGGCCTGACCTTACCGTGCGGCTCAGAAACGGCTACTTCAAAAACACGCCTCTGCAACTTCTGACCTCCAAGAAGAAGAAGGAGAAAGACCCTGAGAAAGCGCGCGAGGACGACTTGCGCGCAGTGATAGATTCAACGCTTCCGCAGCGCGAGATACCGACCAATTTGGCGGTCAGCGTCGTCCCCGTTCCGCCAATAGGCCGAAGGCTCACGACCTCAATTCAAATAAACAGAGATGTGCTCACGTTCTCGTCCGATGATGGAAAGCAGGTGGCGGACCTTGATGTCGGCGGCATCGTTTATGACGACAAGGGAAAACCTGCCAACAGCTTTGTCGCCCGCCTGAAAGTCTATCCGCGCACAATGGATTCATCTCAGTCTAAGAGTAACGACCCGGTCTATAGCTTCGACGCATGGCTGCCGCCCGGCCTCTATCAAGTACGCATAGGATTGCGCGACAGCCGAAGCGGGCGCGTCGGGAGCGCTATGGAATGGGTTCAGATTCAGTGACGAGCGCCGCGACCGAAGCTTTTCAATTCGCAGGTGCGGCGACCATGACGGTCATCTCTCCCTGAGTTGCAATTTCGATTCGCTTGCCTGCCGGAAGAATCGCGTTCTCGCCTCGCTTGAAACCGTGCAGCAGCGCCAATGGAGCTAAAAAAAAGAGGCCAGCGCTCAAGATTGCCATCTCGGTTGCGACCTGAGCGCCGTGACTGTCGCCAACTATTCTACCGCCTTGCTGAAGCGGAATACGCGACCCGTCAACAGCCACTACATCCTTCATAGCCCAGGCAAGGCGTCCAGCGCGCCCGAAGTGTCCGCCT
The DNA here is from genome assembly GCA_003222945.1 of Acidobacteriota bacterium. Classification (GTDB taxonomy): domain Bacteria; phylum Acidobacteriota; class Blastocatellia; order Pyrinomonadales; family Pyrinomonadaceae; genus QHXM01. The sequence continues at coordinate 2,648 of QHXM01000080.1, read as the reverse complement.
CTCTCCGCCAACACCACCTCAGCCGTAGCGGTAGCGCCCGCAGCCACGACCACCACGCCATCCACCTTCACTGGATTAACAACGCGAAAACTTATCTTGTCGCCTTTTTTCACCAGTTGAGAGTTGACATCAAAAGGCGCTTCGACCTGTATGGCGACTCCGTTCGGAATCTTAACCTTCACGCTCTTTTCCGTAGAAGGTTTAGCATTGGCATCTATGCTCTTCGCAGCCATGACCATAGCGAGTATCACCGAATCCGGCACGCCCTCCTCTTTAAGCTGCTGCAATGCGGCTGGCGTTGTCACGAAGTTGCAGGCGGAAGATTTTATCTGGGCGATGATAGTGTCGGGCGTGAAATCCGCCTTGACCATTCTGATTACATCCTCGTTTACGAGCGCAGCAGCAGTAGTGACGGATGCTTTTGACTGCTGGATACTTTTTGCTGCCTCCTGCTCGCGTCTAAAAGCGAGCGCAGGGACTGTTTGAATTAGTAGCAACGGTAATAAAATCGCGGCTATCAGTCTTTTCATGAGTGAAGCTCCTTACGAAATGGAAATCTCTTTCAAAGAGATATTGGCAAGACGAGTGCCACGCCTTCTGTTTAGAGATTAAGAGCATTCACCGCCGCAAGCCTTGTGATACTTTTTCAACTGTCACTCACTACGGCCACACGTAATTTTAAGCGCAAGGGCGCAAAAAAAGATGCGTGGCGTTTACTGCCACGCATCCCTTACGACTTTATTCACGACCAGCCCCGCGCCGGTATTAAATAGAGAATGTCAAACTGCTACTTCCTCATTATCTTCGACAAGATAAGGCGTCACTGCCTTGCCCGCTTCGTCCGCGTCTTCCGCTAGAATCTGGTTGACGATGGGAAGACTCAAGCTGTGCTTCTTCGAGATGCCCGGCACGTCCTTGCCTTTGGCATAGACAGCATGGCGTCCGTGCTCTTCGTACCACTCGGAGAGGTTCGCCGTCTTGTGCATGTTCTCTATAATCTGACGCCAGCCTACGCCTGTGTTGTAAGCGCAGAAAGAGATTTCGCCTTCCTGCGTGCCGTAGGGAATTACGCACATTTCGGTCCGGCGGAAGTCGTAGTTGAACAGGTCCTGAAACCACATGCCCTCTATGCAGAGCACGCGCCAGATGTCTGCGGGGTCTTCAGTCTGCCCTTGCGTCTTCATGCGGTCGTTGCGGTCCGAATTTGAATTTGCGGACGACGGTCTGAAGAGATTTATGATCTGCGAGATTGGAAAGCCAATGGGTGCACGCCGCGCGTCGAAGTTTCGCATAATCGCCATCGCAAGCTGCGCGTAAGAGAGTTTATGACCACGCGCCGTGTCCGTGATAACGGCAACGTCCTTCATAAACTGCTCGTAGTTGAAGAACTCAAACAGCGATGTGAACTCGCCCGTCTTGCGGTTTACAACCGCGAGCGTAAATATTCCGCAGTTCGGATGACAATTACAACTAGACCAGCCCCACGGCGCGTCCGCTCCTTGCAGCATATCATCTGGCCTATGCCGTCGTTGTTGATGCTGCTGACGATTGTGGTAACGAGCGTGACCTTGATTCCTACGCTCGCTAAGTTTTCAATCGCGCGCAGCTTCACGTCGAACAAATTGCCGACGCCCCGGTGCTTGTTCTTCTCTTCCGAGACTCCGTCGAACTGTAGATAGACGCCGTGCTGGCCTGCTGCTTTCGCGGCTTTGCAGAACTCTATATCTTCGGCATAGCGTATGCCGTTCGTCGCGGCGAGGATTCTGTAGAAGCCAACCTTTTTCGCGTAGGCAACAGCATCCAGGAAGTAAGGCGAGAGCGTAGGCTCGCCGCCCGAAAAGAGAATGATTATTTGTCGTCGCGGCTTGAATGAGACGGCGCGGTCTAAAATAGCTTTCGTGTCTTCAAACGTAGGCTCGTGGACGTAGCCAACCTGGTTTGCATCCATGAAGCACGGGTTACACATCATGTTGCAGCGGTTCGTCAAATCAACTGTCAGAACTGCGCCGCGTCCGAATTTTATATTCGATGTTCCGTGACGATGTATGTGCGCGTCTTCGGCTACGCGAAAATCTCGTCCGAAGAAGAGCGATTCGATACGCTCCAAAAATTTCGGGTCGGTCGCCATCACGTCCGTAAACTCGCCGTGCTTGGGGCAAGTCTTTCGCATGATGACCTGTCCATTCTCTTCGAGAATCTGCGCCTTGATTTCGCCCGGATGCTGGTGCATCAGGGTCTCAAGCGCAGTCTCGCCCGTAATCACAGCGTCGCGCACTTCCTTAACGCAGCGCGGGCACAGTGAGTCTGTTTCGCGCGGAAAACCCAGAGGCGGGCTGGTGCGCTCATAAGATTTTAGAAGCGGTCCGGGCGCCCACTTAGGCCGAACGGCCTCGCCTTCTGGAAGGCGTCGGTTCACCGACTGAAAGATTTTCCAGGCGGCGTTCGAGAGGTTAGAGATCAGGCGAGAGCTTCGGACACCGCTGAACTTGCCCTTCTCCATTTCACCCCGGCGAAATTGGTCGCTAAACAAGAATCGTTCTCCTAAAGGGACGCATGCAGTGATAATTAGGACGCGCCCAGTTGCATAAAAGCTTAAAAATTTTCTTTATAAGTTGCTCGTTTCGCACATTCACATGAACAAAGAGGTG
>QHXM01000221.1 GCA_003222945.1 Acidobacteriota bacterium | reverse complement strand
AGCAGACGACCATCGCCGAGTAGTACACGCAGAAGCTTGTTGTAATCAATATCTATGTTGTGAAAGCGCGCTGCGTGAAAAAGATTGTTACCGTCAATAAAAACCGCCACTCTGCCGCGATGACCGAACTGCCACGAAATATTATTCGTCGGATCGAAGTTCATCGAAAAGTGTACCCCATAAAAGTGTAAATATCTGCCACTAGGATGCCGCTCAATAGACTATAAGGTCAAGTGGAAAGGAGAGGGAAAGCAGAATACAGAATTCAGAAGGGGATAAGGCCGAAGAACCGCTTCTACAGATTCTCTTTTATTCTGACTCTCGGAATTCTGCTTTTATGTCGCCGTGATGATTTCGTTTGTGACGGCGTCCAAATAGATTGTGCGTTGATTAGACGCTGGTCCGACTGAAATCTCCCAGACTAGATGAAATTCCAGAACGGACGAGTCGGATGCGCGCGGGGTGGGATAGATTACGAGTTCGCGCACCGCTAATGCATCGCCTTTCGCTACGGTGAATGTCTGGTGATTTCCTGTCGAGTCCGTGTAAGTGAAGGTCTTGCCTGTAATCTGCTCTGCAACTTTATCGGCAGTCAGTTTGGGGCGAATGCCTGCGCCCGCGCGTTGCAGTTGCTCTATCTCTGGAATGCAGGTGCTTGTAATCTGAATCACGCGGCGATCAGGAGCAAATGTTATCTCAAGCACTCCGTAACCGCCGCGAAGGGAATAGCGAAAGGGTCGCTGCTCGTAGCGCGCCTTCTTAGTTCCGTCCGCGAGGTCTGCGCGCTGAACCAGAGAGAGTTGTTGCGGCTGCGCTCCCACCAGGTCGCTGATGCTTGTTAGAAAGCGTCGCAGGGATTCGCGCGTATCCTCTTCCGTCATAGTCGCAGCCTGTCCTACCTTTGGCAGATAGATTGGCGTGCCGGTTAAAGCCGGAAGACTGCGAAGTGTTGCCGTGACGGGTTGAAGCTCAGGCTGAGGAGCATTCGTTATCCCTTGCTCGGTCGTAAACCTTGTCCATGCTGCAAGCGCTGCATCGCGTCTTTCCGTCGTCTGTGTCATCAGCACAGGATAGGGAGGCTCATTCGATCTTGGCGCTCCGGGATTGGGCTTGGCCGCGCACGCGTTCAAAAAGAGTAGAGATAGAACTGAGAGCGCTACGCGCACCGACCAGACAAATCGCTCGTTCTGTTTCGCACGCACTTTCATGATTGTTTGAAGACTGCAACCGGCTCGAACGATTATACTCATTCGTGGCTGAGATGAAAGGATGATGAAAGCTCGGGCGCGCGAAAGTTTCTGCTCGCACCCTAAGTGAAAATGGCTATAATCGCTGCCGGAGACCGAAACAGTTTGCAATTCGACGATAAAGAGATTCTGTCATTTGTTGATGCCGAACCGCTCAGTTCAGAGCCGCGCGGCTTTGCGCCTGAGCAGATGATTACATGCGACGCTTGCCTGCGCGCAAACCCGCCGACGCGCACAAGCTGTCTATACTGCGCCGCGCAACTTCCAAAGACAGAAGCCAACGCCGCTCTGCAAAGACCGCAGCTTCGCAAATTAGAGAAGTGGGAGCAGGGTTTTAATGTAATCCTGTTGCCGAAGACGGAGGCGCAAGTGTCGGAAGAAGTTTTGAAAGACGCCGCCCAGCTTCTGCGACTTGAGCAGGAAGAGTTGAGGCGCATAGTTGAATTAAGCTTGCCGCTTCCTCTAGCCCGCGCTGCGACCGATCAAGAAGCTTCGCTCATTGAAAGCAAGGTTAAAGAGATGGAGTTGAACGCACTTGTCATCGCGGACGCCGATCTAACGCTGACCAATTCAGTGCAGAAACGCGCTCGCGCTTTCGAGTTGAACGAAAGCGAACTCGTTGCGCATTCTGCTGGCGGTGCGGACGTCTGGCGTCTTGCGTGGACCGAAATTATATTGCTGGTCGCGGGGCGTCTCATCACGCAGAAGATTGAGCTTGAAGAACGTCCTTCTGGCCGAAAGGCGGAGAATGAAATTGTCAATGCGCGCCAGATGAGCGAGGACGAGGCAGTGCTTGACATCTATACTGCACGAAGCGACGGCGGCCTTCGCATCACTGCTGGCAACTTCGATTTCTCATGTCTCGGCGCGCAAAAAGGTTTGATTACTGCTCAGAACTTTTCGACGCTGGCGAACGTTTTACGCGAGCGTGCAAGTGAAGCTATCTACGACGACTCTTACATGCGTGTGCGACGCGCGCTCGAAATCACTTGGCCGGTTGAGCAGCACACAGAGGCGCGCGGCTGGCGACGTGAACGCCCAGGGCGAGTCAACACGGAAGCCGTAACGACGAGCGACAACGAGATGCAGTTCACGCGCTACTCTCGTCTAAGATATTATCTGACACTTCATCACACGGAACTTTAGCGCATGAAGAGCCGCAGGAGGCCGACGATAGAATTCCGAGACTCGTCCGCGCAACAAGAGCGCGGCGCTCATCAGCGTAGAGAGTCCTTAGTTGAAACGACTCGCGCGAGCACGCATCAGGGGCAGACTGAGAGCGCGCATCTTTACGGCGTCTCGCCCGTGCTGGAAGCATTGCGCGCAGGGACTCGCGCGATTGACCGCATCACGATTGCTGAAGGCGCGCGCCACAATCGCCTGCGCGAGTTGATTGAGTCGGCGCGGAAGATGAATGTGCCTGTGCATCACGCTCCGCGCGCGGACCTGGCACGGCTCGTCGGCGCGCAGGCGAATCATCAGGGTGTGGTCGCCACAGTTGCCGCCGCAAGCTACGCGGATGCGGACCAGCTTCTTGATGCTCTAGCACATCGCGTCGGCACAAATGAGCCGCCGCTCGCGGTTGTGCTCGATGGCGTTGAAGACCCGCGCAATCTAGGAGCTATATTGCGCACGGTTGAATGCGTTGGCGCGCACGGCGTCTTCGTGCCTGAGCGTCGCGCAGTTGGCTTGACAGAGACTGTGGCGAAGTCTGCGGCAGGGGCTTTAGAGCACGTTAAGGTTGCGCGCGTTGCGAACCTCGCGCGATTGATAGAGCAGTTGAAAGAACGTAACATCTGGACCGTAGGGACGAGCGCGGACGCACCTCCTCTTTACACTGATTGGGACTGGCGGCAGCCTTCCGCGCTATTCTTAGGCGGCGAAGGCACAGGGCTTCATCGCCTTGTGCGCGAGCGTTGTGATACGCTCGTACACATTCCAGTGCGAGGGCAGATAGAATCGCTCAACGTATCGGTCGCCGCAGGCGTAATTCTTTACGAGGCTTTGCGGCAGAGACAAGCAGAATCCAGGAGTCAGAAGACAGAAGGGGATAAGGCTGAAAGCCAGTTTTGAGTTTTGAGTTACGAGCCTTCTGAAAACTCAAAACTGAAAACTGAAAACTACTTTATTTATTCTGACTCTCGGAATTCTGCTTTACAGGGATTGGAGGCTGAAGAATGTACTGTCCTAAGTGCGGCACGCAGAATATTGAGGATGCGAAATTCTGTCGCGGGTGCGGAGCGGACATAACGCTTGTGCCGCAGGCTATGACGGGAAGCTTGCCCGATGCGCGCTCTGATAAAGAGCAGGGCGTCGTTGGAGTCGTCTTTGATCCTACGGGACGCCGTCACAGGCATAGGGAGGGGACGCCCAGACTCGACAAGGCAGTCAAGAGCGGCTTTATGGGGCTTGCATTTCTGATTATCGCCTTCATCCTGTCTTTCACTGGCGACAGGAGACATGATTGGTGGTACTGGATGCTCATTCCAGCATTTGCAATGATCGGCGGCGGTGTCGCGGAGTACATACGCTTTAAGCAGAGCAGAGGCGAAGAGATAAAATTACCCGGTACGAAATCGAGCACAACTCTGCCGCCTCCTGCTCGCGTGAGCGCATTGCCACAGCGCAACACAGCGGAACTTGTGCCGCCGCCTTCTATCACAGAAGGAACAACGCGCCATCTTGATATGAGCACTGAAGCGCCAACGAGACACATCGGCACGCCCGCCGAAAAACCCGGAAAAGAAGTTTAGGCGTGCATCTGCTTTAGACAAACAAGAGAATGAAACAGAGCATTGCCCACATCGCTTTAGTTGTAAACGACTATGACGAAGCCATAAAGTTCTACACAGAGAAATTAGATTTCACTCTTGTAGATGACACTCCGCAGAGCGAAACGAAGCGCTGGGTTCTTGTCGCGCCGAAAGGCTCTCAAGAATGTTGCCTGCTGCTTGCTAAAGGCGTGGGCGAGGAGCAGAGAAGCCGTATAGGAAACCAGACTGGCGGGCGAGTCTTTCTATTTTTGAAGACGGATGATTTCTGGAGAGATTACGGGAACATGAAGGGGCGAGGCGTAAAATTTGTCAGAGAGCCGAAGACCGAAGAGTATGGAACGGTCGCAGTCTTTGAAGATTTGTACGGCAACCTGTGGGATTTAGTCGAGTTCAAAAATAGAGATGAGTAAGCTCTCTTGCCGCTAAAATTCAGTCACGCACTTTTCAATCAGTTGGAGGTTTAGAGATGCCGCAACGACCAAAGATAGCGAACGACATGCTTGAGTTGATAGGTTACACGCCGCTCGTTCGCCTGAATCGAATCCCTTATCCGAACTCGGCAGAGTTAATCGCAAAGATCGAATCGCAGAATCCAATGGATTCAGTCAAAGACCGAATTGGCGCTGCGATGATTAAAGCAGCCGAGCGAGACGGCATCATTAAAGCTGGCGAGACCGTCTTGATTGAGCCGACATCCGGCAACACAGGAATCGCGCTCGCGTTCGCAGCCGCAGTGCTCGGCTACAAGTTAATTGTGACAATGCCGGACACTGTGACGATTGAGCGCAGAAGAGTTTTAGCTTCTCTCGGCGCGGAAGTGGTTTTGACTCCGGGCGCAGAAGGCATGAAGGCCGCAATGAAAAAGGCTGCGGAGATTGCCGAAGTCACACCGAATAGCTGGACGCCGAGCCAGTTCGATAATCCTGCGAACCCTGAGATTCATCGCCGCACGACTGCCGAAGAGATTTTGGAAGACACGGACGGCAAACTGGATGCTTTCGTAGCAGGCGTCGGAACAGGCGGAACGATTGCAGGCGTCGGCCAGGTCTTGAAGGAGCGCATAGGACAGCATATTCAAGTGATAGCCGTTGAGCCTTCGTCATCGCCGGTCCTTTCAGGCGGCGAAGCTGGACCGAACAAGATTCAAGGCATAGGCGCAGGCTTTGTGCCGCGCAACTACGACCCATCTGTAGTTGATCGCGTAATCAAGGCCGACTACACGGACTCACTTGAAATGTCACGACGGCTTGCGCGCGAAGAGGGAATCTTCTGCGGTATCTCTTCGGGCGCAATCACGTGGGCTGCGCGCGAGGTTGCAAAGGAAATGGGCGCGGGCAAGCGCGTCGTCTCCATCATCTGCGACTTCGGCGAGCGTTACCTGTCGCATGAACTGTTTGAAACGCAAGGATGAACGAAGGGATGAGGGATGAGGGATGAAGTAAAGAAAAACCGTCTTACTTCTTTTCATCCCTCATCCCTCCGCCCTCATCCCTTCGTTTGCGTTCCGGTTTGTGAAAGCCGCGCGATAGATTTGCGCGAGGCGATAGCGCGTGCAAGCGAAATCGCAGACATCATTGAACTCCGATTGGACTTCCTGCCGGGCGATGAGCTATTCAAAGCCTTACGAAACTTGCCGTCGTTAATCAACGCGAGCGCGCGTCCCCTTATCGTCACGCTCAGGTCAAGAGAGCAGGGCGGGCAGCGCGAGATGGATGACAACACTCGCATAATCTTCTGGGTCGAACATTTTCTATACGGCAAACCGCACATCAATTACGCAGACATAGAGCTTGACCTTGTGCTTCTCTTTCAAAAGCGAGAGAAAGCCGAAGGCAAAGCTATGCTCGACTGGGAGCGCGTCATCTGCTCGCAACACTACTTCGCAGGCGTGCCGGATAATCTCTCGGAGATTTACGATCAGATGAGCGAGACGCCCGCTCGCATCCTGAAAATAGCTGTTCAGGCCGAAGACATCACCGATTGCATCACAATCTTTCGCCTGCTGGAACATGCGCGTGAGGAGGGGCGCGAGATGATAGCAGTCGCAATGGGCGATGCGGGCGTTATGACGCGCATCCTTGCGCCTTCGCGCGGCGCGTTTCTGACTTACGGCTCGTTTGATGAAACTCAACAGAGCGCGCCCGGACAAGTTAGCGCCAGAGAGTTGCGCGATGTCTATCGCGTTCACAAACTGAATCAAGATACTGAAATCGTCGGTCTCGTTGGCTCGCCCGTCATGCATTCTCTGTCGCCGCACATTCACAACGCTGCGTTCGAGGCGCTTCGTGTGAACGCCGTTTACATTCCTTTCGAGGTTCGTAACATAAACGAGTTCATGCGCAGAATGTCAAACCCTCGCACGCGCGAAATGACGTGGCCGCTTCGAGGCTTGAGCGTCACAGCGCCGCACAAGTTGTCTGTGATGAACCATCTCGATTGGATAGAGCCGTCCGCGCAAGAGATCGGCGCGGTCAACACGATTGTAATTGAAGACGGGGTTTTACGAGGCTATAACACGGACGCGCCCGCGTTGCTTGTGCCGCTTCGTGCGAGAGGTTTGAACTTAATTGAAGCGCGTTGCG
>QHXM01000079.1 GCA_003222945.1 Acidobacteriota bacterium | reverse complement strand
CCAGTTGGCATCCTCTTCGTCGTTTAGAACAGCTATGCCGCCGACTCCGTCCGAATGGCCGTTCAGATATTTAGTAGTGGAATGCACCACAATGTCAACACCGAATTCCAGAGGGCGCTGCAAGTAGGGCGACATGAATGTGTTGTCGCAAACGACGCGCGATCCCGCTGAGTGCGCCAAATCCGAGACGGCCTGAAGGTCTGTAACGATCATAACAGGGTTCGTAGGCGTCTCGACGAAGACCATGCGCGTGTTTTGCTTGAGAGCAGCCTCAACGTTCGTGATGTCCGAAGTGTCAACGAAATCAAACTCTATCTGGTAGTTCGAGAGTATCCGCGTGAAGAGGCGAAACGTTCCGCCATAAGTGTTATCGGAGACTACGACGTGATCTCCGGCTTTAACGAGCCTGAGCGTTGCGTCAATGGCCGCCATGCCCGAAGCAAAGGCGTAACCGAAGCGAGCAGCTTCGAGCGCGGCGATGTTGCGCTCAACAGCAAGCCGCGTCGGATTGCCCGTGCGCGCGTACTCAAAGCCCTTGTGCCGTCCCATCCCCTCCTGCGCATAAGTCGAGGTCTGGTAGATGGGAACTGCGACCGCGCCCGTAGCCTCGTCAGGCTCATTGCCTGCGTGAATTGCTGTAGTTGCGAAACCCATAACTTCAGTTTTGAGTTTTCAGTTTTGAGATTTCAGATAACAGCCCTTTGGCTGAAAACTGAAAACTCAAAACTGAAAACTAATCAAAAATTCCCTGGCTCATGTAACGCTCTGCGCCATCTGGGAAGAGCGTGACGATTCGTTTGCCTTGACCTAAGCGTTCGGCTATGCGATAGGCTGCTGCTGCGGCTGCACCGGATGAGCCGCCACCCAAAACGCCTTCACTCTCTGCAAGTTTTCTGACAGTTGCGAAAGCTTCTTCGTCCTTTATCTTAATAATTTCGTCGGCTAACGAAAGATCGCAGTTCGCGGGGATGAACTGCGATTGTCCTATGCCTTCGATTCTATGTTTTCCGGGTGGACCGCCGCCGATGATTGAGCCTTCCGGCTCCACTAGAACGCAGAAGGCGTCCGCGTTAATCTTCTTTACAGCGCGAGCGACACCCGTGAATGTTCCTGCTGTGCCCGCACCGATGACAACAGCATCAATTCGCCCTTCCATCTGCTCGATCATCTCCTGCGCCGTCGTCTTTTCGTGAAAGTCAGGATTGGAAGGATTCTCAAACTGTTGCGGAACGAAGCTATCTTTAATCTCGCTGGCTAGTCTATGCGCGAGTGCTATAGCGCCCTTCATGCCTTCCTCTTTTGAGACGTAGCGGACTTCGCCGCCCAGGGCCTCCATGACCTTCATCTTCTCACGCGAGTAGCCTTCGGGCACGCAGAGTACTACGCGATAGCCGCGCGCAACGCCAATCAAAGCAAGACCGATGCCTGTGTTTCCAGCCGTCGGTTCAATAATAGTTGAGCCTTGACGAAGAATACCTCGTTCTTCAGCGTCGAGGATCATCCCCATGGCGGCGCGGTCTTTCACGCTCCCGCCCGGATTCATGTATTCGAGTTTAGCGTAGATGTCTGCGAGAGGCGGCCTGGCGAAACGCGCAAGGTGAAGCAGCGGCGTGTTACCTACAAGGTCAATAATGTTCTCGGTCATACCCGTTGGCATTAAGTTATCTTAACCGTTAAGAATCACAAATAGGAAGAGCATAAAATTTTAGGGATTTCGAAATTCGCATGGTAGCCCGCAAGAGGAAGGAAAGTCAAAAGCTAGTGAATAGTGAAAAGTGAATAGTGAATAATGAAGAGCGGTTTTTCACTATTCACTATTCACTATTCACTTTTCACTATGCTATCTTGCTGTCCCGTGAATCACACGGCTTCAATCCCTCAACCCCGCGCCGTCGCAATAATCCCTGCACGCTACGCTTCGACAAGATTGCCCGGCAAACCTCTGCTCGAAATCGCAGGCCGAGCGATGATCCTTCATGTACTGGAACGCGCGCTTGCTGCACGCAATGTCGCACGCGCTATCGTTGCAACCGATGATGAGCGAGTTCTTGATGTTGTTCGCTTCGCAGGGTTTGAAGCTGTGATGACTCGCTCAGACCACGCGAGCGGGAGCGACCGTCTGGCCGAAGTTGCCGCGACGCTCAATGATGCAGATGTGATCGTCAATCTACAAGGCGATGAGCCTTTAGTTTCTCCTAAGACTATTGAGCGTGCTGTGGACGAGCTTTTGAGAGATGAAACGGCGCAGGTCATAACTACTTCGGAAGAGATAACAGATGCGACGGATGTCTTGAGCGCAGATGTTGTGAAGGTCGTTACAGACGAACGTGGGCGCGCACTCTATTTCTCGCGCTCGCCGATTCCTTTTCCACGCGAAGCCGTGCGCAGGTACGGCACGCTCGTCGCGGCGCTTGAAATAGAGCCTCAGCTTCTTGCGACATTTCGCAAGCACACGGGGCTTTATGTTTACCGCCGCGCCTTTTTGTTAGAATACACTCGCTGGCCGCAGTCCGAACTTGAGCGCACGGAATCGCTCGAACAACTTCGCGCAATGGAACGCGGCGCGACAATCAAGGTCATCGAAGCCGACTCGCCTTCGATTGGCGTTGACACAGAGCAAGACCTTGAGCGAGTCAGAAAAATTTTGGAGGCGTGAATCATAAATAGAAAAAGCGTGTTCCTTCTATTCACTTTTCACTAAAACATGAAAGACTTAATCGGACTAGCATTCATTCTTCTTGTAGTCTTCGGCGGGCTTTATCTATTGACGCGGCCTCAGAAGCCTCTGACGACCGAGGAGTTTGAAAAGCGCGCGGCGGAGAATCGCGGGATGATGGGCGCGGGAATGCTTGGCTTGCAAAAGTTTTTAGACCCTGCAGCGGGCAAGGCAGCCGAAGTGCAGGAGGATTTTCGCCAGGGCTATCTGGATGGCGAACAGGAATCGGGCGATGACAATGAAAACGTAAATCGTGAATCGTGAATCATAAATAGATTAAAGGCGGCTTTCGTCTATTTAACCCAAGTTGCTAGTTATGGCTCGATAGGTCTTTGAACAATAGAAAGTCCTCTCTTAAGATTTTGTTGCGACACAAAAGACTTAAAGAGAGGACTTCGATGTACGACCGTACCCTTGCAATATACTGTTTTGTTGACGATCTGCTCAAGGCTATGCAGCACAGCGAGGACTCGCGCTGTGAGTTCTCTGACGCGGAAGTGGTCACCACCGCCATTGTTGCTATGCTCTTCTTTGGTGGCAACTTTGAAAGCGCTCGCAGCTTTCTGCATTCTTCCGGCATGATGCCCCGGATGCTTAGTCGTTCGCGGCTCTCGCGCCGACTCTCGCGGCTCAATGACTTGATTGATGTGGTCTTTCATCAACTGGGGCAGACGCTTAAAGAGTTGAACATGGAGAGTCGTTATAGCCTGGACTCGTTTCCCGTTGCTCTGTGTGACAACATTCGCATCAATCGTTCTCGATTGGCGCAAGGCACACAGTTTCGCGGCTACTTGGCGAGCAAAAGGCGTTACTTCTATGGGGTGCGAGTCCAAGTGGTCGTTACAGTCGAAGGCTTGCCGGTCGAGTATTCGATCCTTCCCGGCGGCCTCTCCGATATTGAAGGGTTGGCTCACTTGCCGCTCTCGTTGCCTAGCGGGGCAGATGTGGCGGCAGATGCGGCCTACACTTATTATGAATGGGAAGATGAGTTGGCAGAGCGAGATGGCGTGCGTTTGCTTGTCGGGCGCAAACGTAACTCGAAGAGGCGTGATGTGCCGCTCGTACATGATTACAAGCAGTGGTTGCGCCGTCGGATTGAAACCGTCTTTGGTGAAATCACGAAGTTGTTCCCGAAGAAGATACATGCAACTACACTCTCAGGCTTTATCTTGAAAATCAGCCTGTTCTTATTTGCTTATCAACTTGATAAGGCGTTCATTCAATAACTGGCAACTTGGGTTATTTACGATTTACGATTCACGATTTACGAAAATCGAGGTTCTATATGCCAAAATATATTTTCGTCACAGGTGGTGTTGTTTCGAGTTTGGGAAAAGGCTTAGCGGCTTCGTCAATCGGCTGCCTGCTCGAAGCCAGAGGTTTGCGAGTCGCGCTCATAAAGCTTGACCCTTACATAAACGTTGACCCAGGCACTATGTCGCCTTTCCAGCACGGTGAGGTCTTTGTCACTGACGACGGCGCGGAGACTGATCTGGACCTTGGACACTACGAACGCTTCACGCACGCGCATCTCTCGCAGGCGAACAACTGGACTACGGGGAGAATCTATCTCTCTGTAATTGAGAAGGAGCGGCGCGGCGATTATCTTGGCAAGACCATTCAGGTCATCCCGCACATAACGAATGAAATCAAAGACGCCGTGCGCGCAGTCGCCGAAAAAGATAAGCCCGACGTTGTCATAGTCGAAATCGGCGGCACGGTCGGCGACATAGAATCGCTCCCATTCCTTGAAGCCATTCGCCAGATGGGAAACGAGGAGGGCAGAGGTAACGCCATCTTCGTTCACGTAACACTTGTACCTTTCATTGCCGCAGCAGGCGAGTTGAAGACAAAGCCAACGCAACATTCCGCGCGCGAGTTGATGCAGATTGGAATCGCGCCGGACCTTCTGCTCTGCCGCTCGGACCGCCAACTCTCACGCGACCTGCGCTCGAAGATCGCGCTATTCTGCAACGTAAAAGAGTCTGCCGTGATAACTGCGATGGACGTTGGCACGATCTACGAAGTACCGCTCGCTTTTCACGAGCAGGAGTTGGACGCTCTTGTAGTCTCATTGCTTAATCTCACGGACCGCGCCGCGCATTCAGACCTCTCGGAGTGGCGAGAGTTGGTAAACACAATCAAAGAACCGCTCGGTGGCGAAACTTCAATCGCAATCGTGGGCAAGTACGTCGAGCTTGAAGATTCTTACAAATCTCTGCGCGAGGCTTTGACGCACGGCGGCGTCGCAAACAACCTGCGCGTTGATGTTCGATGGATAGAATCCGAAGAGTTGATGGAGGAGAATTTCGAGGATCGCCTGCGCGATTTTGACGCCATCTTAGTTCCCGGCGGCTTCGGCAAGCGCGGCGTTGCCGGGATGATTAAAGCAATCAATTACGCGCGAAAGACCAGGACTCCTTATTTCGGAATCTGTCTGGGAATGCAGACGGCCTGCATCGAATACGCTCGGAACGTCTGCGGCCTGAAGGATGCAGATTCGACAGAGTTCGACGCGAACACGCCCTATCCAGTCATCTTCAAACTTCGCGACCTGGTTGATATTGAAGAACTGGGCGGCACTATGCGACTAGGCGCTTGGCCCTGTCGTCTTGCGGAAGGCTCGCTTGCGCGCGAGATTTATCATGGCGCTGAAGAGATTAGCGAGCGCCACCGCCATCGCTACGAATTCAATCCTGAGTTTAGAGAGACTCTGGAGCGCGCAGGGCTTCAAATCAGCGGCGAATCGCCCGATAAAAAGTTTGTTGAGATCATAGAGTTGCCGCGCGAAGTTCATCCATGGTTCTTAGGTTGTCAATTCCATCCTGAATACAAATCAAAGCCCTTGCAGGCTCATCCGCTCTTCGCATCTTTTGTTCGCGCGGCCTACGAGAATCGTATGCGTAACGAGACCTCGCTCGAAAACCTGGACGCCACCGAAACTATCCTGCACGAACGCGCGGGCGTCGCGGGAGACGACTAAAAGCCGTGAATCGTAATTCGTGAATCGTAAATAGAGAAAGGCAATCGCGCTCGCGCGCTGTTTACTATTCACGATTTACGATTTACGATTTACGAAGAATGCTTCACTGTCCCACATGCGGTCAGGATTTCGCAGACGAGGTCAGAGTGTGTCCAGAGGACGGCGCAGCGTTGCAGGCCGATTCAACCGTTGCGATGGAGATGCCGGAAGACCCGCTCGTAGGTCTCACGCTTGATGAAAAGTATCATCTGGATTCAAGGATTGGCACGGGCGGCATGGGCACTGTCTATCGCGCGACGCACCTGTTGATTGACCGCCCTGTTGCAATCAAGGTTTTGAACCCGCGATACGTTGAAGATGAAGCGGCGCAGACGCGCTTTCGTCGTGAGGCTCGCGCGGCTGGACGTATTCAACACACGAACGCAGTGACGGTAACGGATTTCGGACGAACCGCTGAGGGTCTTGTCTATATCGTCATGGAGTTATTGGAAGGGCACACGCTTCGTGATGTGCTGGCGCACGACGCTCCGCTCGATACTGCGCGTGCTGTCTCCATGATGCTTCAGGTCGCTTCCGCTGTGGGCGCTGCGCACGATGCGGGCGTGATACATCGTGACTTAAAACCTGCGAACATCTTCATAGTGCAGCGCAAGGACGCGCCGCCTTTTGTCAAAGTTCTGGACTTTGGAATTGCAAAGCTCGCAGCAGAAGCGATTGATGACGACGATGACCCGCAGACTTTGACTGCTGTGGGAGCGATGATAGGCACGCCGCGCTACATGTCGCCTGAGCAATGCGAGGGAGCGAAGTTGACGCCTGCATCGGACGTTTACAGTCTCGGAATAATTCTTTACGAGATGCTGACGGGCACGACGCCTTTCAACGGAACGTCGCCGATTGCAATCGCCATCAAACATTCATCAACGCCGCCACGCGCGCCCCGCGAGTTTGTTGCAACCATCCCTGTCGCTTTGGAAGAGTTGATTTTGCACGCGCTCGAAAAGAGACCTGAGAGCAGACCGCAGGATGCGAACGCTTTTCGAAATGAACTCTACGCGGTTGCAGAACGATTGGGGCTTGAGCATTCCGCCAGCATCAGCGCGCCTTCGATTGAGTCGCTCAAGAGCGCGGGCACTGAGACTCCGTCGGGGCGTCTGGTGATAGACATCGAAAGATTGCGAGAGAGTCGCGCGGCTGCGCTTGCAGCACAAGCGGCTTCATCTACGGCGGTGGGAAATTTTCAGAGCGCAGGTAACGGTAATCCCGTTGCTGCTTCGCCGCCTCCAGCCGGTTCTACAAATGTTCCTACGGCGTTCGTCGCGCCCCGCCATGCGCCTGTGATCGCGCGCTTCAGAGTCTTCTTCGGCAAGAAGGAATCATGGTTCAAGTGGTTGACGCGCCCGATCAGAATCCTGCTAATCTCTTTGACACTACTTTTTCTATTAGTCGCTCTTATAGCGTTCATCTCTACGCGTTCTTCAAAATTAGTTGTTGCGACCGCTGCCGGTGATGCATTGAACAATGCGGCGGGCTTTGGAACTAAAGATAGTAAGAGCGAAGGGCTATTCTCCGATGCAAGTAATGGAAACGGCGCACAACGCAGGGCTTCGCGCGCAACAAAAGAGCCGAACAGAGCGGCTCATACAAGCCCGCGCCCGAAGCAGCCTTCAACGATACAACGAATATTCAGGAAGATTTTTAAGAACCCGTTTTGATTTCGAGGAAGTAAAGATTTGGAGAGAGATACGTTCACAGTCGGCAACGCAACCTTTGGCGACGGGCGATTGACGATCATCGCAGGGCCTTGCGTTATTGAATCTACGGAGCACGCTCTGATGATGGCGCGCGAGTGCGCGAAGCGTGCGAAAGACGCCGGGCTTGATTTCGTCTATAAATCTTCGTTCGACAAAGCCAATCGCTCGTCTGTAAAAAGTTTTCGCGGGCGCGGTATGCAAGAGGGCCTGGATGTTTTAAGACGCGTGAAGGAAGAGTTGGGCGTTGCGGTCGTGACCGACATACACGATGTCTCTCAGGTCGAGCCTGTCTCTGAAGTCGCGGACATTCTTCAAATTCCCGCCTTTCTTTCGAGGCAGACGGATTTGATTCTTGAGGCTGCACGCTCTGGCCGCGCTGTGAACGTGAAGAAGGGGCAGTTTCTGGCTCCGCAGGATGCGCAAAACATTGTGGAGAAGGCGCGCTCCGTCGGTTGCAGACGATTGATGTTGACAGAGCGGGGCGTGAGTTTCGGCTACAACAATCTTGTGGTTGACATGCGCTCGTTTCCTATAATGCGCGAGTTTGGCGTTCCCCTTGTTTTCGATGTGACGCATTCGCTTCAACTGCCGGGCGGGATGGGACATGCAACCGGAGGGCTTTCAGAGTACATCGAACCGCTCGCTCGCGCAGGTGTGGCTTGCGGCGTTGACGCAGCCTTCATGGAAGTGCACGACCGGCCCGATGTAGCGCCGTCGGACGGACCGAACATGCTGCCCTTGGAGCGCATGGGCGCGCTTCTTTTGATGCTGCGCGACATACACGAGCTTGTTAATGATTCACCACAGAGAACACAGAGGAACACAGAGGGAGAAGAATAGTTATGAATTTTGAATTCTAAGTTTTGAATTACTGCATTCAATTCATAATTCATAACTCATAATTTCTTTTCCTCTGTGTCTCTGTGGTTAAATGCTCTTCGCCCAACGCGAAAGTAATCAAATAAATTCTCTTATGAAAATTCTTCGGACTCTTTTTATTCTCTTCCTATTCTTTCTCATTCATTCAGCTTCGACCGTTTTCGCGCAGGACGAGACGGTTGCGGCGGCTGTGTGGCAGATAACGAAGTTCGACATAACTGTGAACGCTTCGCCATCGGAGCGCGCTCTGGCCGTGCGTTCGATTATCTCGGCGCGCAACGTCGGGCGCGGGCCTGGCTCAACTTTGAGCCTGCGCATCAATACCAAAGCGGAAGTTAAAAGTGTGAGCGTCATGGACGCGCCCGCAACATTCATCTCAAGAGAAGAGAGCCGACCGCGACAGGAAGGTGGCACGAGCACTACGCTGCAAAGAATTGTCATTACGCTCCTGACGCCCGTTCAACCTGGCGGGAGCGTGACGGCAGCTGTGGATTATCGTCTGCCCGTAGGAGAGAACACAGGCATCGCTTCGCTATCAACGGCGGGCAGCCAGTTTCTGCCGCGCTCTTACTGGTATCCAACGGCGAATGCTCCGTACTCTCTGCGCGGCGCAGACTACGCGCCCGTGCGAATAACAGTTAACGGAGCGGGCGGCGACACGGTTATCTCTTCAGGGCGGGGCAGCAGTCCGGCCTTCGATCAGATGCTCAACGTTCAACCCTTTTTCATTACGGGCGCATGGGATGTGAACGAAGGCGCGGGTGAGGCTAAAGGAATCACCGCGTTTATTCCGAAGGGCGCGAGCGCAGACGAGCGTAAGCGCGCAGACGAATTGATTTCGCTTGCAGCAAACGCGCGCTCTTTTTACGCAGGGCTTTTGGGCGCAGCGCCGGACGTTCCCATAAAACTTGTCGCCGTAAAGCGCGGCGCGGGCTTTAGCGACGGCGGGACAACTCTGCTTGATGTTGCGGCGTTTCGTCGTGCGAAGCTAGATGCTGTGACTGCGCTTCAAATCGCCGAGACGGTCGCGCGAATGTGGGTTGGCGGAGCGACTCCCTTGAGCGGAAGCGGAAGCGGATTCTTGCGCGATGGGTTGACGCGCTACCTTGCAACGCTCTTTTTCGAGAAGCAGTTCGGGCGCGACGTGGCCGAGGCTGAGAGGATGCGCGAGCGTGTGGCCTTCGCAGAGGTTGCTAAAGTTGATGCGCCCATTGTCAGAAGCAACCCGCTCGATGCGACTTATCTCATCATAGTTCCTAACAAAGGCGCAATGCTCTGGCGTCTGGTTGAGCGTGCACTCGGGCGCGATGCGATGCTGAACATCTTGCGCACCTCATTCGAGTCGGGAGCGCGCGACCCGCAAGGTTTGACTCTCGCAGCGATTCGCTCCATCCTGGCGGAACGCGGCGGCGCTCAGTTGAAGAATCTGCTGGATAAGGAATTGGATCAGCCTACGGACATGGACCTGATGGTCGGACTCCCGCAGCAGAAGGGCGCGCAGTGGGTCACAGCCCTTCGCAACACCGGAAGCGCGGAAGCGAACGTCACAGTCGCAGCAACGACCGCTTCAGGCGAGCGATTGACAGTGCAGGCAACAATCCCCGCGCATGATTTCGGCGAGGCGGCATTCAACACCAGCGCTCGCATCACGCGCGTAGAAGTTGATCCAGACAAACTCTACCCGCAGATTGATTACACAAACGACTTTGCGCCTCGCCCTACTATCCAGATAGACCCGCTCATTGAAGCTACGACGAAGTTTGCAACACAGGATTTCGCGGGAGCTGAAGCAGCCGCGCGGCAGATGATAGCAATCGCGCAGAGTCTTCAGGAGGCGCACATACTTCTTGCTCGCGCACTTCTAGCGCAGAATAAACTGGACGAAGCCGAAAGAGAGTTTCGTCTTGTGCTCGATGATAAGCTGCCTACGCCGAGCACGCTCGCGTGGGGCAACGTCGGACTCGGAGAGATAAGCTTTCGCAGAGGGCAGATGAAAGAAGCCGCGCGCTATTTCAACGATGCCGTGCGAATTGAGGCGGAATACGTCTCGAAGCTTGGCGCGCGTAACGAAGCTCTGCGCACGGACGCCGAATACGCTTCGAGACTCGCCGCGCGTCTGGGCCGAATCAAGGCTGAAGCTGCGGCAGCGGTTGCGCCCGCGCCGGATGAATCCGCGCGCACATTCATCTCGCAACTGGATCAGGCCATCAAGAGTGGAAGAAAAGCGGAGCTTGACGCGATGATTTTGCCGGGCGAGCTACAATCCTTTGAGGCTGGAATCGTCGGCAGCCAACCCGAAGCATGGACCACGCGCGTTGTTCGCACAGAGCAGTTGGACGCGAACCGCCTGGCCGTAGATGTCAGCATCAACATGAAGCAGTTCGGCAAAGAGCAGTCGGGCACAGCCGTTCTGATCTTGCAGCGCACGGGCGGCGCTTGGAAGCTAGCGGGCGTGGAACTCTTCGAGGTGCGATAGCTGATGACCGATGCTGCGGAGATAGAGCGGCGAGCCGCGCGCATCAAGCTTCTACTGATGGATTGCGACGGCGTGTTGACGGACGGTCGCATCACGCTTCTTGGCAAGGGCGACGAAGAGAAGAGCTTTCACACGCGCGACGGTCATGGAATTGTTCTTCTTCATCGCGCCGGTCTTCAGTCTGGAATAATCTCTGGCCGCACTTCCACTCTTGTCGAAAGGCGCGCCGTAGAGCTTGGCATGAAGTACGTGCGGCAGGGGACTTGGAATAAGATTCAAGACTTTGAAGAGTTATTGAAAGAGGCGGGCGTTGATGAAACGGAAGTAGCTTTCATAGGCGACGACGTGACGGACATTCCATTGATGCAGCGTTCAGAATTTGCCGTTGCGGTTGCAGATGCTTCGTTTGAGACAAGAAGCGCCGCTCATTACATCACCAGTCTTCCGGGCGGCTTCGGCGCAGTTCGTGAAGTCTGCGAGCTTGTATTAAAAGCGCAGGGGCGTTGGGCGGATTTAATGAAAAGATATATTATGTGAAAAGCAGAATACAGAAGTCAGAAGCAATAATAAATAAAGTAGTTTTCAGTTTTCAGAAGGCTCGTAACTCAAAACTAAAAAATCAAAACTGGCTTTCGGCCCTTTCCCCTTCTGTATTCTGACTCTCGGACTTCTGCTTTCAAGAGGGGCAATGAAAATGGCTGATGCTTCACGGCAAGTTCTTTTCGTAGAGGACACTTCGGACACGCGCGATCTGGTCGAGTATAGTTTGCGTAGCCAGGGTTTTGAAGTTACCGGCGCGCAGACGGCTAACGAAGGGTTGACGCTTGCTCGCACCAATACATTCGCGTTGATACTGCTCGACATTGGTCTTCCCGACAAGGATGGCCTTGAATTATGTCGTGAGATACGGCGCTTTGACCAGACGACGCCGATTCTCTTCTACACGGCCTTCGCTGAGTTGCTGGATATGGATGAGGCAACACGAGCGGGCGCACAAGGATGTCTGAGAAAGCCTGAAGACACGGCGCGATTGGGCGAGGTCGCGCGCAAGCTGACTGAGGGCGGTCAGCTAAATTGAGCGAAGTTGACACTCGACTTAGCCTTTGATTATCTTTCAACCTTAATGAATGATAAGGCCAGCAATCTTCATCGTTGCTGCTTTCATCTTTTCTCTTGAGCGGGCGTGGCGCAATGGTAGCGCATTTGCTTCCCAAGCAAAGGGTTGCCGGTTCGAGTCCGGTCGCCCGCTTATCAAATCTTCACGTATCGTAAAGAAACGTAAACCGCCGAAGAACGTACTTCATTCACACACGCAATCCCTTATTCCAGCCTACAAATCGCACTTTTGCTCATAATCAAGCTGGCACATAGGTTGCCGATTCAGTTAATGTTTACGCTCTGAATACTGATTGCAGGAGGGAGATAAAAAGTGCGCATTAAATTAACATTGGGCGCATCCTCGCTGGCGCTTGCTCTGATGATGGGCTGCGGAGGCAGTTCGACAAACAGCACGACCAACACGACGACGAACACTAGCAATACAAACACGAGGGCGAGCGTTGACTCGTCGCCCGCCGCTGCGGCTGCCGAGTACGTGTCGCAGATTACAGAAGATAACGGCGTGAGGACGGAGACTCGCACCTACTCGAACAACCCTAACGTCTCGAAGGTCGTCATCACAACGCGCAACGGGAAGCGTACCGCGACCGTCTATAACGCTTCCGGCGAGCAGAGAGAACTACATACGGATGACCTGGACGATATTTTATCAAAGACGGGCAACGACATAGCCAAGGCCGCAGGGTTCGTAGGCGACAAAGCTGCGGACGTTGGCTCGAAGACAGTCGAAGGCGGAAAGACCGTTGTAGAGAAAACAGGCGAAGGCGCGAAGACAGTTGGCGAAAAGACTGCTGAAGGCGCAAAGACCGTAGGCCAAAAGACCGCCGAAGGAGCTAAGACTGTCGGTGAGAAGACTGCCGAAGGAGCGAAGAAGACAGGCAAGGCGATAAAGAACGCAGTGACGCCGTAGAAAAGCAAGGATGTAAAAAGTAGGGAAAGGTTAAAAGGGGAAAGGGAATGATAAGAGACCTGTTCTTCATCTTCCCTTTCCCCTTTTAACCTTTCCCCCTTTACCCTTACTTCCGCTTTCCGCCTTCCGGCTTCATGTTATACTCTCTCCGCCGGAATCGGATTCGGACGAAGGAGTTAAAGATGGCGGACACAACGCGTTTCACTCTCATCTGTCCCTGCTGCGAAGCTACGCTCACGATTGACGCGCAGACGGGCGCGATAATTTCCCACGAAGAGAAGGCAAAGCCTACGGCATCATTTGACGAGATGCTTAAAGGCTTGGACAAGCAGAAGCAGCAGCGTGAGCAGATATTCCAACAGGAGCTTGGCTCACTGAAAGATCGTGAGCGTCTGCTTGAAGAGAAATTCCGCGAGGCAATGAAGCGCGCTGAAAAGGATAAGGACAAACCTTTCATCAACCCGCTCGACGTGGATTGACGGTGCTGCGCCGACGTTGTATGTGAAAACGTGCAACAGTCCGGCCATCATCAGGCATCAAAAACGCGCGCGCTAAAGATAGTTCACCCGTTCGGCGCTCGTCTCCAATCTGTTATCTATGTCAAAACTTCTACCTGTTATTATGGAGAGAATCATCATGCGACGTTTCTTCATAGCTTTACTCGGCCTCGCTCTCTTGGCCCTGTACACTTTCTCCGCGCCCGTTGCTTCGGCTCAGACGCGTGTGCCGCGCATCAACTTTAAGGAGCGCACGCTCCCGAACGGGATGCGAGTCATCAGCGCAGAAGATCATTCAAGCCCGACTGTTTCAATTAACGTCTGGTATCACGTCGGCTCGAAAGACGATCCAGAAGGCCGCAGCGGATTCGCGCACCTCTTCGAGCATATAATGTTCAAGAGCACGCGCAACATGAAGTCGGAGATGATGGACCGGTTGACGGAAGACGTTGGCGGGCAGAACAACGCCTTCACAGCAGACGATGTGACCGTCTATTGGGAGATTATTCCATCGAACTATCTGGAGACGCTGCTCTGGGCTGAAGCGGATCGGCTCGCGGGACTAAACGTCAACAACGAAAACTTTCTCTCAGAGCGCGATGTCGTCAAAGAAGAGTTTCGCCAAAGCTACATGGCTCCGCCTTATGGCAAACTGAATCTGCTGATCGACCAGAAATCTTTTACAACGCACCCCTACCGCAGACCCGGCATAGGCAACATAGACGAATTGAACGCAGCCTCTCTTGAAAACGTGCGCGCCTTCCACGAAACCTACTACCGTCCAGACAACGCTACTCTGGTCGTCGTAGGCGATTTCGACCAGAAGCAATTGGACGCGTGGGTTGACAAATATATGGCGCGCATTCCTAAGCCTGCGACGCCGCTGCCGCGCGTCAACGTCAAAGAGCCAGAGCGCACGAAAGAGGCGCGCTACACCGAGTATGGTCCGAATGTCCCGCTGCCAGCCGTTGCCATCACCTATCTTGCACCGTCGGCTGCGAGCGACGATGCCTTTGCGCTCACAGTCGCCGATGCGATTCTTTCGGGCGGCACATCATCCAGACTTTACCAGTCGCTAGTTTATCAAAAGCAACTGGCGCAGAGCGCAAACTCTTTCGTTGACCTGCGCGAAGACCTTGGACTCGTTCAACTGCGCGCTATCTTAGCAAGCGGGAAAAAACCTGATGAAGCGGAAGCTGCATTGCTCGCGGAGATAAAGCGTTTGCAGAGTGAGCCTGTGAGCGCGGCAGAGCTTGAGAAGGCTAAGAACCAGTTGGTCGCTGACCGGTTGCGCGAGATTGAAACCAACAATGGCAAGGCTGCGGCCATCGGCAACGCGGCGGTCATCCTCGGCGACGCCAACCGCGTGAACACCGACCTTGACCGCCTTCAGAAAATTTCGGCTTCGGACATACAGCGCGTGATGCGTAAATATTTCTCCGACACCAACCGGGTCGTCATCTATTACTTGCCCGAATCAATGAGGGGAGGAAAATAATGGTCGCAATGAAAACTACTCTTCAGCGCATCGCAGTGGTTGTTCTATTCTTAGTTGCGACGACTCCGCTCATTGCAATCGCGCAGCAGGAGACTCCGCCTGCGCCCGCCGCTCCTCGTTCTACCACCTTGCCTAAGCCCGTCGAGAGGACTTTGAAGAATGGCCTGCGCGTGATCGTCATTGAGCGCACGGTGGACCACGGCGGAATGCCTCTCATCTCCGCGCAGCTTCTAGTTAAGAACGGCGGCGAGGTTGATCCGCCCGAAATGGCAGGTCTAGCCAACATGACGGCGGCTCTGCTCACGAAGGGAACTCAGACGCGCACCGCGCCGCAGATTGCAGAAGCGATAGAAGCGCTCGGCGGCTCTATCAATTCGGGCGGACGATGGGATTCATCTGTCGCAGGCGTCGGCGTCATCTCGTCCAAGACTCCGCAGGCTATGGAGATTCTGGCGGACGTTGTGCGCAACCCTTCTTTCAAGGATGAAGAGATTGAGCGACTGCGCCAGCAGACACTTGATCAGTTGCGCGTTGCCATGCGCTCGCCCGGACAACTCGCGCGATTCGTAGCCTCGCGCGTAGTCTTCGGCGACACGCCTTACGGTCATCTCTTAACCGGCACGCCAGAATCCATCTCTCGCATCAAGCGCGACGACATCGTTCGTCTTCATACGACTTACTATCGTCCAGACAACGCCATACTCATCATCGGCGGCGATATTAAAGCTGACGATGCATTCAAACTCGCCGAGCGTCTCTTCGGCGACTGGAATAATCCTGCAACGCCGCTGCCCGCATTCAAGGCGTCGGGCGCAGAACTTCTATCGAAGATAAAACCGCGCGTCCTCGTCATTGACAAACCGGACGCAGGCCAGGCCGCAGTCATACTGACGCGCCCTGCCTTGCAGCGAACAGACCCGGACTACTTTCGCGCGCTCGTTACGAACTCCGTGCTGAGCGGATTTTCCGGGCGGCTCAATCAGGAGATACGAATCAAGCGCGGCTTGAGCTATGGCGCGGCGAGCATTATGGAAGTGCGCCGCGACGTTGGACCTTTCACTGCTACGGCGCAGACTAAGAATGAGACGGGGGCTGAGGTGGCAGGGCTTTTGATGAGCGAGCTTGCGCGCCTATCGAGCGAGCCTGTCGCGGACGTTGAGTTGACGCCGCGAAAGGCAGTGCTCATAGGCGGCTTCGGTCGCAGTCTGGAAACAACAGGAGGGCTGGTCAGTCAGGTCGGCGCGCTAGCGCTCTACGGCCTGAGCCTCAGCGAGATTAACAACTACATAAACAACGTGCAGGGTGTTTCGGCAAGCGACGTGCAAAAGTTTGCTGGCTCACGCCTCGGCTCTAAAGATGCTTCAATCGTTATCGTAGGAGACGCGAGCAAGTTTCTGGACAAGCTGCGCCAGCAGTTTCCTAACGTCGAGGTGATACGCGCTGCGGACCTTGACCTCAACAGCGCCAACCTGCGGCGCGCAGGAAGCACAGAGGCGGGCAATCAGGCGGTCAAGCCATGACGTGGCCTGAAGTATTGATGGCTTGCGTATGCGGAGGTAGTGATGAGCATTAAAATTTTCCAAAAGCACGGACGAGCTTTGCTCTGTTCTTTGATTCTCTTGCTCGCGGCAGTTTGCGCACCATTGCTTGTGCGTGCGCAGACGGATGCGAATCAGGATGCGGCCATTGACAACAGCGGCAGCGTGGCGGATGTCGTCAAGCAACTGTCGAGCGCCGACCCTTTGAAACGACAACACGCAGCCGAAGAGTTGGCGCGTCTTGAGGCAGCGGACCAGCGCAGGTTAGTTGAAGGCTATCGTCTTCAGGAGAAGAATCAGCGCGTCCGGCTTGCACTAGACTGGGCGCTCTATCGCTTCGGCAAGAAAGAGTCTCTATTCGCAGTCGTAAGCGCACTCGACTCATCGCGCTCCGATCAAGCTCAATCCTATCTGCTCACGCTGGATAATCCTGAGCCGCTCTACTTCTTTCTGGAGCACATGAACGGCAACACGCAGGTCAAGCTTCTGGACATTCTTGGAAAGATCGGAAATCAGGA
This sequence comes from Acidobacteriota bacterium, assembly GCA_003222945.1. Lineage (GTDB taxonomy): Bacteria > Acidobacteriota > Blastocatellia > Pyrinomonadales > Pyrinomonadaceae > QHXM01. Next base: position 3,747 of record QHXM01000079.1, on the reverse strand, counting down.
AACAATCGCGCGAATCAAGCCCTTTCAGGAATCGTTTGACCCGAAGATTGTCAAAGCCGCGAAGAATGCTACGAGTGCGATTGAGCAGCGAGTTGCCGAAACGCCATCTAACACGACTACCAGACCGCGACAGGTCGGCAACGGTGAATCTTCGCCGTAGAGTTGATCATTCACCACAGAGACACAGAGGCACGGAGAAGAATCTCAAATAGAAAATTTGAAATCTTAAATCTGCTATCTCAAATTTTTTCTTCCCTCTGTGCCCTCTTTGGTTAATTAACTCCTTGCCACACATGCGACCAATCCAGCTATACTAACCTCACAACCTGCACACGAACCTGCGCTCATTCCTTGACCTGCTCGAACGCGAAAATGATCTCGTCGCAATCGAAGCGGAAGTTGACCCTTATCTGGAACTCGCTGAAATCCATCGCCGCGTCATAGAGCGCTCTGGTCCTGCGCTTCTTTTCAAGAAGGTGAAGGGAAGCCGTTACGCGGTCGTCACAAATCTCTTCGGAACTGAAGGACGAATAGAGCGCGCATTCGGCGCTAAGCCTGAAAATCTGGTGCTAGAGCTTGTGCAGGTTGCCGAGTCGCTTCTGCCGCCGCGCCCCGCAAAGCTCTGGCAACATCGTTTCCTCGCACTTGAAGCTCTGAAACTCGGAACAAGTAACACGAGCCGCGCGCCGGTCACGCAAGTCATGGACAAACCTGCGCGGCTCGGTGAACTTCCCGTGCTGACGACATGGCAAAAGGACGGCGGACCTTTCTTCACACTCCCGCTCGTTTACACAGAGCACCCGCGAACGGGCAAACACAATCTGGGCATGTATCGTATGCAGCTTTACGACGCGCATACAACAGGAATGCACTTTCAGATTCACAAAGGCGGCGGCTTTCATTACCACGAAGCAGAGCGCATGAATCAATCCCTGCCCGTCACTGTCTTTCTTGGCGGACCACCAGCGCTTATTCTCGCTGCGATTGCGCCGCTGCCGGAAGATGTGCCTGAGCTAGTGCTGGCATCTCTTCTCGCGGGCGAGAGAGTCAGGATGACGAAGAATCCGCTCGGAGGCGCGCACAGGTTGGTGGCTGAAGCAGAGTTCGCTATAGTCGGCAAAATCCCTCCTCACGAGCGAAGACCTGAAGGACCATTCGGCGACCACTACGGCTATTATTCATTGCAGCATGATTATCCTGTATTTCATGTTGATGCTGTCTTTCATCGCCGCGACGCGATCTATCCTGCGACCGTTGTGGGCAAGCCGCGCCAGGAAGATTTCTTCATAGGGGATTACTTGCAGAAACTCCTCTCGCCGCTCTTTCCGCTGGTGATGCCGAGCGTGCGCGATTTGTGGAGCTACGGCGAGACAGGCTTTCACTCTCTGGCTGCGGCAGTAGTGCGCGAGCGATATCGCCGCGAGGCGCTGGTCTCAGGCTTTCGCATTCTTGGCGAAGGCCAACTCTCGCTCACGAAATTTCTTATCTTAACGGACACGCCGCAGGACCTTAAAGATTTCCGCAAACTGCTTGAGCATGTTCTGGCGCGCGTAGAGTTCGAGAGCGACCTCTTCATCTTCTCAAACGTTTCGATGGATACGCTCGATTACACCAGCGGGAAGGTGAACGAGGGAAGTAAAGCTATCTTGCTCGGCTTAGGCGAAGCCGTGCGCGAACTGCCGCGCGAGTTCAAGAATGATCTGCCGCCGTTTGTCAAACGCGCCGAAGTCTTCTGCGGCGGTTGCCTTGTCGTCGAAGGATTACCTTACGAAGACGAGCCGGACCAGGCCGCGCGTCTTGCGCGTGAAAAAGACTTTGAAGATTGGCCGCTCATAGTCCTGCATGATGATGCGAGCGTTGCACACGACGCCTCAAAATTTCTCTGGGCTACGTGGACGCGCTTTGAGCCTGCGGCGGACATCTACACGGCGGAGACGAAAATTATTCGTCACCATCTTGCCTATCACGCGCCAATCGTAATAGACGCGCGCACCAAGCCGGGCTTTCCGGCTGAGCTGGTTGTCAGCCCGGACATTGCAGAGCTTGTTGATCGACGCTGGCGTGAATATTTCCCGCGAGGTGAAAACCGTGCCTGAGACTTTGGAAGAGAAAGATATTGAAGGCCGCGCGGTTGAGAAAAGTGAAACGACCTGCTGCATTGTCGGCGGCGGACCAGCGGGCGCGATGCTTGCTCTCCTGCTCGCTCGTAAAGATATTCCTGTAATTCTTCTTGAAGCTCACGAAGATTTCGACCGAGACTTTCGCGGCGACACAGTTCATCCATCCGTGCTTGAGATAGTGGATCATCTGGGTCTGGCGGAGCGCCTGCTCAAGCTTCGTCATTCCGAAATTCATCAATTCAGTTTTATGACTCCCGGCGGCCCACTAAAGATCGCGGACTTTGATCGCCTGAAGACTAAATTCCCCTTCATAGCGATGATCCCGCAGGTCCATTTTCTGGAATTCATCATGGAAGAGGCGAAGCGCTATCCGAGTTTTCAATTGAGGATGGGAGCGCGCGTCGAAGAGTTGATTGAAGAGGACAAAGTGGTGCGCGGCGGGCGTTATCGCGGGAGAGATGGCTTACATGAGGTGCGCGCTCCTTTGACTGTCGGCGCAGATGGGCGAGGCTCGCGCGTTCGTCATCAAACGGGCATTGAATCGATCAAGACTTCGCCGCCGATGGATGTGCTCTGGTTTCGCCTGCCTCGCAAGACGGATGACACGGCAGGCGCGGTCGCACGGTTCGGTCGCAGCCACTTCGTAGTAATGCTTGACCGTTTAGACCAGTGGCAGGTCGCCTGTTTAATTTTGAAAGGCAGTTACCAACAGCTTCGCGCCGCAGGTCTGGACGCGCTGAAAAAATCTTTCAGCGAGATTGCGCCTGAGTACGCGGACCGCACGGAGCATCTGAAGGATTGGAAGCAGGTGGCAATACTCTCCGTCGAATCAAGTCGGCTTAAGCGTTGGTATCTGCCGGGCCTGCTCTTGATAGGCGACGCAGCGCACGTGATGTCGCCCGTCGGCGGCGTCGGCATCAACTACGCCATACAGGATGCTGTGGTTGCCGCGAACGTTCTCACTGAGCCATTGAAGGAAGGGAAGCTTGAGACGAGCGATCTTCTGAAAATTCAAAAAGAGCGCGAGTGGCCTACGCGCGTCATTCAGTGGCTACAGACACAGATTCAAAAACGAGTCATCACAACCGCCCTGAATGCGAATCAAATGTTTCAGTTACCTCTCTTCATACGAATCCTTCTAAAGATTCCATACCTGCGCGACCTACCTACGCGAGTTATAGCTTTCGGCGTGAGAAGAGTGAACGTGAAGGATTGAATTACCACAGAGGACACAGAGGAACAGAGGAAACAATTTCAAACAGAAAATCTGAAATCTCAAATCTGTACTTTTTGAATTTTCAAAATCCCCTCTGTGCCCTCTGTGGTGAAAACCAACTCATCATCGCGGTATTTTAATGGTAAAGATTGCTCCGCCTTCACGCGCGTTTGCTGCTGCGAGTGTGCCGCCGTGATCTGTGACGACGCGATGCGCGAGCGCGAGACCGACGCCGTGCCCTTTCGATTTCGTTGTGAAGAAGGGGATGAAGATGCGTTGCAGGTCGTTTGCCTGAATGCCTTCGCCCGTGTCCTCTATCTCTGCGATAGCCCAGTCTTTTCCAGAAGCATCCCTGTAGCTACTGCCGCGAACCGTTACGCGCCGTTGACGTGCGCTTTCGCCAATCGCTTC
>QHXM01000220.1 GCA_003222945.1 Acidobacteriota bacterium | reverse complement strand
AAGAGTGGAGACGATTGCGCAGTTGAGCATGATATACGCTCTGTCGCTGAGGTCGCGCATGAATATGATGTGACGTGCAAGGCGATTATTGAGACGGCGCTCCTGACAGATGAAGAGAAGGTGCGGGCATCGCTCGCGGCAAAGCGTGCCGGGGCGGATTTCGTCAAAACCTCCACAGGATTTGCAAAAGGCGGCGCAACGGTCGCAGACGTAGCATTGATGCGTAAAGCGGTCGGCTCAGAACTCGGCGTTAAGGCTTCGGGCGGCGTCAAAGGTTTAGAGGACGCTCGCAAGATGGTCGAAGCCGGAGCAACGCGCATAGGCGCAAGCGTCGGCGTCAAGATCGCACAAGAAGCCGCAGGAGCAAGACCAACCGCTTCGGCTTCAGCATACTGATGAAGGCAAAAGGGAAAACCGAGAGAGCGCGTCTTTCGTCTTCCCTTTTACCTTTTACCTTTTTTCTTTTGCCTTTCTAATATCCCACCATCACGCCGCCTTCGTAGAGGGCGACGCCCGATCCTAGATGTTCGGAAAGTACGCCTTGAGCTATGAAGAGGCGGGCCATGATTCGAGTTTCGTTGCGCTGGAATCTGTCTGCGGCGTTCTTTGTTCGCTCGAAGTTCAGAAGCGCGAGCGCGCCGAGTTCCTTGCCGAATGGTCGAAACTGCATACTGATCTGCGTATAGCCGGGCGTGAGCACCATCTCGCCATTTCGGAAGACGCCTTTCGGCAACAGAAATCCGCTCAGCACAGAGGCCGCAGCAAGAAGCACGTTTGCCTCGTCAACGAGTGATTCGATCATCTCGAAAGCGTGCGCAGGTTCTACGAGCGCGTAAGTTCTGACGACCTGAAGCAGCGTGTAAAGCTGCATGTCGTTCTTCGGCTTCATGGTAATTAACGGACGCGCTTCGTCCAATAATTCCAGTGAAAGCTTTCGATCTTTCCTGGTCGCAGCAGCAAAGGCAAGTTGCGCGAGCACGCCTGCCCGCTCGTCCTTCGATTTCAGACGCGCGAGCCTGCGCCTTACTTCATCCATCTTATCGTTCGACACATAGTTCCATAGCGCGGCGCGGTCCAGGCTTTCGAGTATGCGGTCGCGGCTTGAGGAATCGCGTATGTTGTCGTTGATGATCTGGTGCGCTTGTGCTTCGTCGCCATTATTGAACGCCTTCCATGCGGCTTGTTCATAGAGCGTGTCGCGCGCCTTTCCTGTGGCTTTGGCAGCAGCTTGCAGGATCGCTTCGATTGAGCCGCTGCGTAGCAACTCAATATTCTCCATGAATATTCTCTGTTCAGGGTCGAGGTTGCGCGTGAACTTCCCTATGCGACGGCGTAAAAGTTGCGCACGCTCAGGCAAGCGTTTATCAATATCCGGCATCAGGTAGGGGAGCATACTTATGAGCGTAGCGTTTGGCGTTTCGCTGAGACCTGCGGTCGTGACCATCTCCAGAAGATCGTTGACGGCACGCTCGTCCAGACTGAAAGGCTTTCGTCCGATCTGGTATGAACTGAGAAGAACGGAGCCGCCGCCTTCGTGTTTCATGCCGATCTGTAGAAGCTGAATCGCAAGGAACGCAGCCTCCTGATTCGTAGCGAGGTTTTCGGAGTGCAGCTTGTCTATGATTTCCGTTACAAGGCGAGCGGCCAGGTCGCTGTCCTTATCGTTTATATGAGTGAGCAGGCTGAGCAACTGACCTGAATAGCCTTTGGATAAATTCTCCTCGGCCATCTGAAAGGCGCGCTTCGGGTCGTTCGTTGCAACTTGAACAGCAAGGCTCTGCTCTAAATCCCTGTCATCTTCAGGTCTGGAAAAACTCCTGCCTGCGTTTGCCTTTGAGAGAGTTTGGGGGCGCGAGTCGTGAAGCAATTCCAGAGCGAGGTCTGCATCGTGGCGCGCGACTATTTGCAGAATCTCTTTGCGCTGCTGAAGGAAACGCCAGTAGGCAGCGGCCTCTTCGTTCTTCATCTTTTCGTCAAACGGAACTGAAACGGAGTTCAGTGTATTTATAGCTTCTTTGAAGAGCGCGCGGGCGCGTTTATCATCGCGCGTCCATAAAAGGTCCGCAGCGCTCGACAATACCAGAGCGCGATTCTCAGGCAGCTTCAACGCCCCGGCGCTGCTTATCACTTCATCGAGCAGAGCAAAGGTCTTTCGCTCCAACTCCTTCTTCATCTCAAGAGCTTTTTGCTCTCTCTCTTGCTGATTGAGCGGGGATTGGTCTTCGGTAGTTTGAGCAATGAGGGGCGAGCAGAGAAGAATGATGAGAGCGAAAGTGGAAACGAGACGCTGCCAAAACATATTCACCTCCTGACGAAATAGCGCACGCGCAGAGCGAAGCTATGCAGGTGTAGAGATTACCACAGTAGAGCAGGCCTTTAGTATGTGCGCTTCTCCATTCAAGCGCGCTGCCTATTCACTTCTAAAACCATTTGACGCAGAAGCAACAGCTTTTCTTCCATTCTAAAGCAGAATCCAGATCATAATTTTCATCGCTGCCGCTCTCCGCGCTGCTTTTTTAGAAGCGGAAACCAACGCCTGTCGAAAGTTGAAAGTTGTGTCTGGTATCACCGGGAACTGAGATTGGCGTGGACACTAAACTGCCGCTCGATGAAAGGGTAAAATCGTTCATGGTCGTCTGGCCGTAGCGAATAACGGTGTCGCCCGCGTCCAGGCGAAAAAAGATGCGGCGCGAGGGGTAAAATTCCACCACGCCGCCCAGGTCAAACGCAAAGTGCGTCAGCCTTTCGAATCTTAGATTGAAGATGGGAAAAGAGCCGGTGGTTGTCCCCGTCGGAGTAAGCACAGTAAGCCCTTGGCTGAAACTGATTAGTCCGGGTCGTGCCTTAGCGAACACTCCGAATTTTTGGAAACGTTTGCCGAACTTAACGCCGAAAAAGCTCTCGACTGCACGGCCTCCGCTTCGGAAAGCTGTAGCCCGATCATTTCTGGGAAAGAAATTGGTCTCAGCCTCCAGCGACAACTTCTCTGTTAAATTGAAAGTGAATCTGCCGCCAACTCCAGGTTCTGCTCGCGTCCCAAATCCTTCGTCAAATTCATCGGCAATGCCGAGCATGGAGAACTGCGCTCCGACTTCAAACTTCTTCGTCTCGTCCTGCTGTGCGCTTGCCTGACTATTGACGAGAAGAGGCATTGTTACAGCTAACAGAATGATTGCGTATCTTTTCATCTTTCAGAACCTCCGTTGTTTGAATTCTTGAAGACAGACTTCCAGCGTCCGCGTCGGACCGAAAAAGTCCGCGCGTTCGGATTTCATGATTCTGGGTGATTAGTGATTGCTCTACTTTTTCGGCAACAGGTTCTCTATGCGGTCCGCTGCTCCTATGATGAGGTGTGCGCTCTGTCGAACTTGCCTGGATTTGTCATCTTGCCGGGTCTCAGATGGAACGCCGAACCCGCTCGTCCCTGACCCTCTCGGACGCCGCGCTATCTTTTCGAGCGCGCTCAACCCGGACTCCTTATCAGGCTGCTCCATCTTCACCTCGCCGCCGACGCCAAGAAGGAAGGGGTCGGGTATGTAAGCTTTATCGTAGAGCACATAAAGATTCCAGTAGCCGCCGTTGCCAACAATCGGCGTGTTAGAAATCCACTCATACTGGTCGCCGTTCAAAGTGAACTTAATCTTGTTGCCCTCAATCGTTCCAATCTTCTGAAAATCGTAGCCCGCGTGCGGCATGACGGAGAAGATTAGACGCCCGCCGCGCTCCGGCAGATGAAACCAGATGAGCGCGCCCGCGCACGCGCCCGACTGTTTTCCTACGGCAGCCAACTCGCCATTAATCAGCAGCCTGTAGTCAATCATCCGCATCTCAACATCTTCGAGCGTAAAATCGCGCGGTGTTTCGCTCACAGGCGCATCTTCAAGCCGCGCACGATCTGTCGAGATGGTCACGATGTCAGTGATTTTATCGCCGGTTAGTGGATTGACAAGAACATCAAGAGCGAAGGTGTCGCCATCCGAGATTACCTGCGGGGTGGACGAGCGTGTGAGCATAGCTGCGTTGTAGTTTGGATGAAGCCGACGGGTCTGAAAAGATTTACGCGTGCGCAACTCCTGTTCATCTTCGGGGCTTAGCGGGCGGACCGAAACCTTGAACTGTTTGGTTTGAAGTATTGGCTCGATGACGAGCGCGTAGCCAAAGTACAGAGAGCCTTCGCGGTCAACCAGTACGCGACGAATCGTATTTGACGAGAAATATGCTTCGGCGAAATTGGTCGAGAAGCCCTCTTTGTTTATAACGCTGCTTGCGGGCGTCGTTGTGAAGGAGACGAAGTAGCCAGCCTTCATAGGCACTATGACCTTCTCCTTCTTCTCACCTTGCGCACGAATGCTGGCAGAGGCAGAAAGCAACAAAGCGATGGTTAGAAGCGAGCGCATCAACGTTCTAGTTCGCATCGTCTTTGCTCCTCTTGATAACTCTGATTCTCATCTGGTCCGGCGGTTGAAAATCTGTAAGTTTAGCGCGCATGAAAATGTCGCCCTCTTTCTCCTTACTCGCCGTCAGGGGCTGCGCGATGCGTTGTTGGTCAGAAGATTTACTGCGCGAAGCGTTCTTCTCCTGCGCCTTCTTCTCAACATAGACTGTGCGCGTGATAACCTTCTCAAGATAAACAGGAACTTCTTTGACGGTCGGCGGCGTCATTGTCTCGTATGAAGGGCGCGCAGCAATGGTCAGGTTGGGCGCTATGGTCCGGTTGCGGAGAGCAAGAGCGGTCAGTGTCAGGAGCGCTATAACTATCAGAGCGGCAACAGGCACGGGCACGGGCAGTTTGAAAGTAAGCAGTTGCTTCCAGAACGGAACGCGATCAACAGACACACGCGGAGCGTTATCGGCAAGGTGCTGGCGCAAGGCTTCGTGATGGCGCGGCCAAAATCTCTGGTCAGGAAGGGAAGCGTCCCAAGCTTCGTCGAAGACGCGCATCGCACCATTCATAGAACGATACTCGCTCAAACAATCAGAGCATCTATCAATCTCATTCTTCAGACGTAAACTCTCATCCTCACTCAATTCGCCGAAGATGAGATCAACCATCTTGTTTTCAACCAGACTACAATCGTGCATGACAAAGTCTCCCAAACTATTTTTGTCCTGCGCCGCATTGAGCCAACTCAAGCGGCGCAGGCGCTACGCCCATCTGCTCTCGCAACTTTTGGACTGCGCGAAACAGAGCCTTCTTAATCGTTCCTGTTGAGCAATCAAAAGCCTTTGCGATTTCCTCGTATGTCATCCCTTCGCGGTGCTTCAATAGAAAGATCAATCTTTGCTGCGATGACAAATGCCCAAGCGCCTGCATAACCTTCTCGACAAGAATCCTGCGCTCGTAATCTTCTTCTACCTGATAAGGTGTTTCATTGAGCATGAAGCTCAAGCCGTCATCGACATTAGTTGAGTCGTTCTCAAAAGCTGCGCTTCTTACTTCTTCCATACGCACAGTCTCTGCCCGCTTATGGTTGAGGAAGGTGTTGACCATGATCTGGCGCAGCCATGTATAAAAGGCCGCGTTCCCACGAAAACTGTTTATCGCTCTGAAAGCTTTGAGCCATACCTCTTGAGATAGGTCTTCGGCGTCCGCCGCGTTGCGCGTGTAATGAAGAGCCAGCGTGTAGATGCGCCGCTCGAAACGGCGCGCAAGCTGAGAGAAAGCCTCCGCGTCGCCGCCCTGCGCGCTTTCAATCAATTGACTTTCGTTCAGACTCAAACGAGATTTGCCTTTCGGGCTAGATTCAAAAGGTTCAATGCTATAGACACGCTTTTAGAATATTTAGTTGGCAAAGGTGTGACAGAAAAAGACGGGAGCGGTCTTGAACTCACGGCACTTTGCGTCTATTCTCGGCAAGGCATATTATCCTAAAAAATCATGGCGGAAAAAGGCAGCTTAACTGTCGGAAGAAACCTCCTTGCTGTAATCCTTGGCGGAGGCGCAGGGTCGCGCCTGTTCCCCCTGACTGAGCAGAGATCGAAACCCGCTGTTCCACTTGGCGGAAAATACCGTCTTGTGGACATACCCATATCAAACTGCATCAACTCGGATGTTATAAAAATCTTCGTGCTGACGCAGTACAATTCCGCGTCACTGAACCGCCACATAGCGCGCACCTATCGCTTCTCGCAGTTCTCCGACGGCTTCGTTGAGATACTGGCGGCGGAGCAGACGCCCGAAAGCCCGCAGTGGTTTCAAGGGACAGCCGATGCTGTTAGACAGGTCCTGCCACACATACGCGACTCGGGCATTGATACTCTTCTGATTCTTTCAGGCGACCATCTATACAGCATGGACTATCGCCTTTTCCTGAAGCGTCATCAGGAATCGAACGCGGATGTGACCGTCTCGGTCATCCCTTGCGCGCCTGATGCTGCGGAAGAGTTTGGATTGTTGAAGACGGACGCGAGCGGGCGCATCACGGAGTTTAAGGAGAAGCCGAAGGGCGAGGCGCTAGAATCCATGCGCGTTGATACTACCGGCTTCGGCCTGAGCGCTGATGAAGCTGCTGCGAGACCATTCTTAGCTTCTATGGGAATCTATGTCTTCAAGTATCATCTGCTTGAGGAGCTTCTGGCCAAAGACCCGACTGCATTAGATTTCGGTCGCAACATAATTCCAGACGCGATTGAATGCTGCAACGTTCAGGCATTCCTGTTCAACGGCTACTGGGAGGACATTGGAACTATCAGCGCCTTCTACGAAGCGAACATTGATCTCACGTCGCTCGTGCCGAAGTTCAACCTCTTCAACGCAGATGCTCCCATCTTCACACGCTCGCGCTATCTTCCTCCGTCAAAGGTCCAGAACTGCGAGATACGAAACTCCATCATCTCGGAAGGCTGCATCATTAACAAAGCTATCGTCACGCGCTCAATCGTGGGCTTGCGCAGCCGCATAGAAAACGGCGCGCAGATAGAAGCCTCTATACTCATGGGTTCAGATTTCTATCAATCAATCGAAGACATGCGCTCCGAAGCAACGGCAGGAATCCCGCGCATAGGCATCGGCGAAAACACAGTCATACGCCGCGCCATCATAGACAAGAACACTCGCATAGGCTCAGGCGTTCGCCTCCTTAATGAAGCCGGAGTAGAGAACTCCGAAGGCGACAATGGTAACTACTGCATACGCGACCGCATTATCATCGTCCCTAAGAATGCAGTCATACCGGATGGGACTGTGATTTAAGGCCGGGTTAGTACCCTTAGGTAGCTCTGTTGAGTTGCATTCTCCCTTCAGGTTACGTCCGAGCCAGTCGGTTATTTCCACGAGCTGGATGCAAACACCTAGTCTTTAGCCCTCGCCCCCATCCTTCTTGCCTAAGGGAAATGTCTTCGTAAGGTCTTTGAGCGCGGCCATCTTCGTGGCGTACTGTGGGTCAAGTTGTGACAGAAGGCTGAGCGCCGCCCAGATATAAGCGCCGACCGTCAGGTAAGTCAGTAGTGGCTCGGCCACCACGTCCAATCTACTGAGCAAGAGGAGCAACAGTATCGGCACGGCAGCCGTGAGGACTGCGGAGACGAGAGATGCGACACGGTCCATCATGCCTTTCCTCTGAAATAGATTCTCGGCGGATACGCGGTCGAACCTGCCCCACTCGGATGCAAGCGCGGCGGCGAAATATTTATTGACGCGGGCTTTGAAGTCCTCGCACGTGTGTGCGCTCGGGACGACGACCCACTTGACCATTTCGCGCACACCATTTGCCATCTCCGAGGCGCTGCGGCCTGTCCACCGGTCCATCTCAGGCGTACCCGTAAGGAAGTGGCGCGGGAAGTGTGTCTCGATGCAGGATGCCACCGTCTCCAACCGCTTGGTCAACCAAGCCCGATGAGTAAGCCCAGGCCAGACGAGTTCATAGTCATCTTGCTCAGCTTGGATAAGAATATTGAGCAACTCATCGATAATTACAGCGCGTGTGTGTAATCCCCGCTTGCGGTTCTCCAAGGCGTTATCGAAGAGGCGGAAAGGGA
>QHXM01000078.1 GCA_003222945.1 Acidobacteriota bacterium | reverse complement strand
CAGGACTTCAACGATGGCAGGCGTGATGTCCGCAAGATTGCGTATGCGTGCCGCCATGTAGTCTTTATGCTCGCCCCAGATGATTGTGGGCACAGGGTTGAGCGTGTGGCTGCGCGTCGATAAATCTTCTATGTTGCCGTGATCGCTGGTGAGTAAAACTGTAGTGCGTTTAAGATCGAGGTTAGAGAGCAGATGGCGGACCATTCGCGCAAGATTGACAAGAACCTCACGCGCTTTACCAATATCCTGCGCGTGCCCTGTCTTGTCCGTGATGAAGTATTCGTAGAGCGTGAACCTGTGCTCGCGCGCAATCGAGGCTAGTATTTCAGCGGCCTCTTCAGGCGTTCGAGTTGGGGCAGAGAGGCCGCGCTCTCGCAGCATCTCGTTTGTGTAATCCTGAAAGACTGCGCGCCCGGCCTGCAAGTCGTCTAGGTTGCGAAATTGCATCCCGGCTGCTTCGACTGCGACGGTTGTTGCAGAGACCCATCGCGGACGAGTCTCAAAAAATCTTGATGTGTAGGCATTGGCGAATGTGTTGGGAGTGATGCCTGCTTGATTCAACTGTAGAAAGATAGAGTTCTGCTTGATTATCTCGCGCAGAGCCTCGTTCGGAAAACCCTGCTTGTGATAGCCTAGCGCGGCTGGAGCGTTCACGCCTGTCAAAATTGTGGTCTGACCCGAAGCACTCTGTGGCCTGCCTTCAATGCCTAGACATGCGTCAGTTCTCACAAGCTTTCCATCAAAAATTATCAACAGCTCTTCGTCCTGAAAGATTGCCAGAGGCTCAGCATCAGTCAATCCATCAAACGGATTTTGTGGTCCGCGCGTGCCGATGCCAAGACCATCAATGAAGAAGAGAACAACTGATTGCGGAATTCGGATTGCGGATTGCGGATTTAGAAAACTGTGGCTCATCTCTTTCAATCTGCATTCCGCAATCCCGCAATCGGGAGTTGTCCGCGCTCGCGGTAGAGACGTAGTTTGTTGTGTAGAGTTTTGAGGCTGATGCCAAGAAGCTCTGCTGCGCGCGTCTTGTTGTTGTCGGTCTTCTGAAGTGTTCGCATAATCATCTGCCGCTCGACCTCTTCGATTGGAGTGCCGACAGGCAAAGAGAGCGTGTCTTCGCTGCGAACTCTTCGGCGTTGATCGACAGGATAAGGCGCTAGATGATGACGCTCTATCTCTTCGCCTGAGCAGATTATGACCGCTCGCTCAATCGCGTTTCGTAGCTCGCGCACGTTGCCGGGCCATGAATGTGATTGAAGAACCTGTAGCGCGGGCTGTGAAAGAAAATGCGCAGGGCGATTATGCTTTTCAGAAAGCTGCGTGACCAGGTGCTGAGCCAGAAGCGGCAGATCATCTTTGCGCTCGCGCAGAGGCGGCAACTCAATCGTGATGACGTTCAGGCGATAGAAGAGGTCCTCGCGCAAACCGCCCACGTCAACTGCTTCCTGCGGATTCTTATTCGTCGCTGCTAGAAGTCGAACGTCAATGGGAATCTCCTGCGTGCTGCCAAGACGCCGGACAGAACGCTCTTCAAGCACGCGTAAGAGTTTCGCTTGCAGAAGCGTTGGCATCTCTGCTATCTCGTCTAATAGAAGCGTTCCGCCGTTGGCTATCTCAAAGCATCCTTGTCTGCGCGATGCAGCGCCGGTGAATGCGCCCTTCTCATAACCGAAGAGTTCCGACTCCATCAACGTCTCAGGAATCGCAGAGCAGTTGATTGCTACGAATTGCGCCGTCTTGCGCGGGCTTAAGTTATGAATGGTCCGTGCGACCAGTTCTTTACCTGTGCCCGATTCGCCAGTGATTAGAACTGATGCGGAAGAGGGCGCGACCTGTTCAATCAGATGATAAATCTGTCGCATTGAATCGGACTTGCCCACTAATTCGCCGAACGCGCCCCGGTCACGCAGTTGGCGACGTAGCGCCTGATTCTCGCGCCGCGCTTCCGCATATTCGATTGCGCGCTCAACGACCAGGCTCAGTTTATTCATGTCAATAGGCTTCTCAAAATAATGGAATGCGCCCTCTTCCTGAATTGCGCGCACGGCCATCTCAATCGAGCCTTGCCCGGTCAGCAAAATTACGGCTGTCTCAGGATAACGTGAGTGAATCTCGCGCAGGAGTCCGAAGCCGTCCATGCGCGGCATCACAATATCTGTGACGACGACCGCAGGCAGAAACTCTTCTACGCGCTTTAGACCAGCGACGCCATCAGCCTCTGCAACAGTTTCGTAGCCGTCGGCTGCGAGCAGGTCACAAAGGCTTTCGGCCACAGCATCTTCGTCGTCAACGATTAGAACGCGCCCTTTTGACATCAGTTGAAAGTTTAGCACAGGGCACGGCGGATACAGGCTGTTACGGCCTATGTTGAGCGCGAATAAAAAATTCAAAAATAGGGTTGAAACTTCCAGCGAACTTGTGCATAATCCACCCAGTGCCCGCCTCCCCGGTGGGCGCGAGTGGTCGCGTGGGGTGAGGACACGCTGGCCCAAATGGGCGAGAGTAGTGGGAGACTCTCGCCCGACTTTTTTTTAGACCCTTCTACGCATCTGCTACAATAACTCAACAAATTTCAATGTTCTTACCGGAAGCATAACGTGTTATAGTGTGTGCACTTCAAGATAATTTCTGCCTCCGGCTGGCCCCGTCTTTGTCTGACTTTCCCCCACAGAGGGCCAGGGTGGCTTATGCTCTTTAAGATTTTTTTTGTATCCCCATCGTGAAGGTCGGCGGGCGCGTCCGCGCTAAGCTATAGGTAGCTAAAGCGGGTGTCACTATGGCGATTCTGGGAAAAAGATCGAAGGGACAACTTAAACTCTGGTTATTCAAGGGCAGTAGGCAATCAGAGGGGCCACACGAACAGGAAGGGCAGCATCAACAGCACTCTTGGTGGCAGGTGATGTGTCTGACGGGCGTTGACTATTTCTCAACGCTCGGCTATCAACCCGGCATAGCATTCTTAGCGGCGGGCGCACTATCGCCTCTGGCGACACTTGTTCTGGTTCTGCTGACGCTTCTCGGCGCGCTTCCAATCTACAATCGCGTCGCAAACGAAAGTCCGCACGGCGAAGGCTCAATCGCTATGCTCGAACACCTGCTCTCGCGCTGGAAGGGCAAGCTGTTCGTGCTCATGCTACTCGGTTTTGTCGCAACGGACTTCATCATCACCATCACGCTCTCGGCAGCAGACGCAACGGCACATGCCATCGAAAATCCGTTCGTACAAAGACATCTTACTTTTCTTGACCACCCGATTGCAGTCACGCTCGCCCTTATAGCATTACTCGGCGCAATCTTCATCAGAGGCTTCAAGGAAGCAATAGGGATTGCGGTTCTTCTGGTGGGCGTCTATCTCTTGCTCAACGTGGTAGTCATTGGCACTGGTCTCTATCATCTCCTGACAGAGCAGGGCCATCTTTTAGCTTGGAAGAACGCGCTCTGGACTTATCCGAACGTCAACGGCAATCCGTTTCTGATGATAGGTCTCGCCCTTCTTCTCTTTCCAAAACTCGCGCTTGGGTTGTCAGGGTTTGAAACCGGAGTGGCCGTGATGCCGCTCGTGCGCGGCGATAAGGATTTGTCCGACGAGGATTGGCAATCAATTCACTCGACTCGCACGGATCGCACAATTCCGCCGAGCGCACAGGCGCTTCTGGAAGGAAGGATACACAACACGCGCAAACTGCTTCGCACGGCTGCGCTGATTATGAGCGTGCTCTTGATTGCGAGCAGCATTGTAACTGCGACGCTCATTCGACCCGAACAGTTTCAAGAGGGCGGGGAAGCGAGCGGGCGCGCTCTGGCCTATCTGGCGCACACATTCCTTGGCGAATGGTTCGGAAGTGTTTACGACCTTAGCACGATTTTGATTCTGTGGTTCGCGGGCGCCTCTGCTATGGCTGGCCTTCTGAATATCGTCCCGCGCTATCTGCCGCGCTACGGCATGGCTCCCGACTGGGCAAGGGCTACGCGCCCGCTCGTTCTGGTTTACACGGCGATAGCTTTCGCAGTCACAATCATATTCAAAGCTAACGTTGAAGCGCAGGGCGGAGCTTATGCTACAGGAGTTCTGGTCTTGATGAGGATTATTCTCACGTCACTAATCTCAAGAGTGTGGCGTTCAACGGAACTTCGCGTTGATCGTGTCGAGTTGGATGAAGAGGCGCAGAAGATTATTGACGAAGCGAGTAAGGGCACGGTCAGGATAGTCGCAAATCGCTGCAACTTCGGCAGCGCTGATGAGTATCGCATTAAAGAGAATGAGAAGCGCGCGGATAATCATATTCCTTCGGGCGAGCCTATCATCTTTCTGGAAGTTATCCCCGGAGATGCTTCGGAGTTTGCGGGCGTGTTAAAGGTGAAAGGCGGGCACGTGGACGGCTTTCGTATTTTGCGTACTGAAAGCCCTGCGGTGCCAAATGCAATTGCTGCTTTCCTGCTTCACCTGCGCGACAAGACGGGAAAGCTGCCGCACATTTACTTCGGTTGGAGCGAAGGAAATCCGCTCTATTACCTGCTCAAGTATGTGGCCTTCGGCGAGGGCGACACAGCGCCCGTCACGCACGAAGTCCTGCGGCAAGCTGAGGAAGACCCTGAGCGGCGACCCAACGTTCACGTCGGAGGATAAGTATTCAAGTGTATGAAGCGCTGCTCAAGCATTTCGCTCGAAGGCTTCTGAAATTGACTTAAGTACGGGGCAGGCGTAGCATCTGCCCGTTGAAAATTTGTCTGCCGAAGTTGCTCTGGCTACTCTTCAAAAGTTGTGAATGAGCAACGCGGGGGAACCAGCGTTTCGCTTTCAATTGCGAAATACGGGGCGCATCGTGAAGAGGTCGGATAATTTCACGTAGGATACTTCTCAATCCAAGCCCGTCAGCTAACCTCGTAGGCCAAAAAGGGAAGGACATAAATCCGGCGCAAGCTATAGGGCGCGGGAGCATTATGCTTTCCGCGACCTTTTATTGTTTTGGGCAAAACGAAGGTTTTGTAGCGGCTAGTTATCCGAAGGAGAACTTTATGTTTACTTCGCTCAAACGCTTTTTTGTAGGTGGTCCGATAAGAACGGAGCACGCGGAGCACGAGCGTTTGACGAAGAAGACTGCGCTCGCAGTCTTCTCATCCGACGCGCTCTCTTCGACCGCTTACGCTACGGAAGAAATCCTGCTGGTGCTTGCGGTAGCCGCATACGCTACGGGCGGACAATCGTTTCGTTACGTCGTGCCAGTCTCTATTGGCATCGCCGTACTTCTAATCATAGTCGCGGCAAGCTACAGGCAGACCATACATGCTTATCCGTCGGGCGGTGGGGCTTACATAGTAGCGAAAGAGAATCTTGGGACTTATCCAGGGCTGATTGCGGGCGGGGCTTTGCTGGTTGATTACGTCCTCACCGTCTCGGTCTCAATTGCTGCGGGCGTTGCCGCCATCACGTCCGCTACGCAAGGGACTAGCCTCGCGTGGCTTGATAATCACAAGGTCGCGCTCTGTCTGATATTCATCACTTTAATATCCCTCGCTAATTTAAGAGGCGTGCGTGAATCGGGATCGCTCTTTGCCGCGCCGACTTATGCATTCCTCGTCTCTTTTCTCTTCATGATAGGTTTCGGCCTTGTTCATTACTACACGCACGGAGGCGTCGCTCAACCGCCAACGGGCGAGATAAAAACAGCCGAGGGTTACGGTCTTCAACCTCTCTCACTGTTTCTAATCTTAGGCGCTTTCTCAAACGGCTGTGCTGCGCTAACGGGAATCGAAGCCATCTCAAACGGCGTGCCTGCCTTTAAGCCGCCCGAAGCGCGCAACGCCTCTAAAACTTTGGTAGTCATGGCGGTGCTTCTGACTACAATGTTTCTGGGAACGAGCGTGCTTGCCTTTCTCTATGGTGTGCGACCGCATGAGAACGAGACCGTCATCTCGCAATTTGCGCGCATAATCTTCACAGGACCGATAGGCTGGTTCTATTACGTTGTGCAGGCTGCGACCGCTGCAATACTTGTGCTCGCTGCGAACACTTCTTTCGCAGACTTCCCGCGCCTGTCATCGCTCTTAGCGCGCGATAGATTTCTGCCGCGACAGTTCGCCAACCGGGGCGACAAGCTAGTCTTCTCAAACGGCATAGCCATCCTCGCCGTCTTCTCATCAATACTCGTCATAGCATTCGGCGGAGACACGAGCCGTTTGATACCGCTCTACGCAGTCGGCGTCTTTCTCTCATTCACTTTGTCGCAGGCAGGGATGGTCCGGCATTGGCTGAAAGAGCGCAGAGAGATAAGAGTGAAGAGTGTGGGAAATGAGCGGGGCGAGTCGAAAAATAAAGTTCACAATGATGTGGGCGCTAACGATGCTCAGGCTCTGCCGGATATGGAGTTGGCCGCAGCCGAAACACGAAAAGATACCTTCGTGACTGATGAGGTTACTAAACCCTCTCATTGGAGAAAGTCAATCGTCATCAACGCCGTCGGAGCCGTTGCGACCTTCATAGTGCTCTGCGTCTTCATCGCTACAAAGTTTATTCACGGCGCGTGGATCGTCGTTCTGGTCATACCTTTGCTCGTGCTTATGTTCCGCTCCATCCACAAACATTACATGATGGTTGCAAAGCAACTTTCGACTGAAGGATTAGAGCAACTGCGCTCGATTAAGCACACGGTGATCGTGCCTATCTCCGGCATACATCGCGGCGTAATCAATGCGCTGCAATATGCAAAGTCAATCGCGCCGAATAATGTTACGGCTGTTTATGTTGATTTTGATGAAGAGGCCACGCAGAAGCTGCGCGAGAAGTGGGAGCGTTGGGGCGCTGGCATCAAGCTCGTCGTACTGCCGTCGCCTTACCGTGAATTAACTAAGCCATTGCTGCGCTACATAGCTCGCGTAGAGCGACAGAAGGACACTGACATGGTCACAGTTGTTGTGCCTGAGTTTATTCCTGCGAAGTGGTGGCAGCATCTACTACACAATCAGAGTTCGCTTCTATTGAAAGGCGCACTGCTATTCAAAAAAGGGGTTGTGGTGACGAATGTCCCGTATCACCTGGAACGATGAAGGAAAAGCGGAATTCAGGTGTCAGAAGCCGGAAGTCAGAGTGGGATTAGGTGGAGAGCCATTTTCTTTTCTCTTTTATTCTGGCTCTCGGAATTCTGGATTATGACTTCTGCTTTTCCTTTATCGGTCCGCGTTCATCATTTAACCGCTGCGTCCAGCGAGAAAGCAGGAGCGACAGTAAACCGGGCGACCTTGTGACGGGTAGAATGGCACTGTGGTCAGTTGGCCGCACTGTGCACATTGAACGGAGACTTCAATTCGTTGGCGAACGCCGGAGGCTTGAGCGGCGGCGATTGCCGCCAGGCGCTCGTTCTTGGCCTGCTTGCAGGGCTTACAACGCTTCGGCTCGTTCTTCAACCCTTTGTCGTGAAAGAAGACCTGCTCGCCTGCGGTCCATAAAAAGTCTTCGCCGCAATCAACGCATCCAATCGTGCGATCCTCAAACGACGCCTCCGTATGGCTCCACTTACCATTCTCTCTATCTGTGGCATGAGCTTGTGACATTACCTATAACCCTCCCGATGCGCGTCTCTCGGTCAAACGAAAATTGGTGGGCGAGCAGTTCAGCCGAGCGATCAGCTTATCAAGGCAAACTTGCGAGGAAGTCGCGTATGTTGAAATTATATTCCCGGCGGTTTCGACTTGCGTGCGCGAGCGCGAGAGCACTTCGCGCCCAGTTGACCTCTTCTAAACGGGTCGCTTAATTTCAGTCGGGGACTGCAAGCGATTGTCCGCTACATTCTGAAAGGTATTACTATCACAAAATTGTGTCAAGGGCCAGATGAAAGATTTGAAGAACACTCGGAACGAATATTGACAGACGAGGAGGGAGCGTGCCAGCATCCCTGCCGAGTTCCTTCATTTAAGTTTTCAATATCTGTTTAGAGAAATTGATGAACATCCTGGTCATAGGTTCAGGAGGGCGTGAGCACGCGCTCCTATGGGCGCTTCAAAAAAGTCGTCAGCTTAAACTCTTCTGCGCGCCCGGCAACGCAGGCACAGCGCAGATTGCAGAGTGCGTGCGCGTAAGCGCAACAGACGTTTACAATCTTGCGCAATTCGCCGAAGAGAAGAGAATTGATCTGACTGTTGTAGGCAGCGAAGCTCCGCTCGCCGCAGGCATTGTTGATGAGTTTGAGCGGCGCAATCTGGCTATAGCTGGTCCACGCCGCGATGCTGCACGACTCGAATCGAGCAAAGCCTTCTCAAAAGATTTTATGGCGCGCAATAATATACCTACGGCGCGATACAGGATTGCTGATTCGCTTGATGAAGCTCAGACTATTCTGAGCAGCGGTGAGTTCGGAGGCTTTGACTCATCCGTAGTAATCAAAGCTGATGGTCTAGCGGCAGGTAAGGGCGTCGTTGTTGCACGGTCGCGCTCAGAAGCGTTAACGGCGGCCAACGAAATCATGGAAGGCGGACTTGTCGGCGCTGATGCCGCGCGTCGCATTGTGATTGAAGAGGCTCTGGATGGGCGAGAAGCCTCGCTTCTACTTTTCAGCGACGGAAAGGATTACGCCCTGATGCCGTCGGCGCGTGACCACAAGCGCGTAGGCGAGAACGACACAGGCCCGAACACTGGCGGAATGGGCGCTATAACGGACGCGAGCGTGCTTGATGAAGAGACGCTGCGTCGCGTCGTGCGGGATGTGGTCGAGCCTACGCTTGAAGGAGCGCGAGCCGAAGGCTTCCCGTTTCGCGGAATCCTCTTCATAGGCTTGATGCTCACTTCTGATGGTCCGCGCGTTCTCGAATACAATGTGCGGTTCGGTGACCCTGAAGCGCAGGCGATTCTGGTTCGATTGGAGAGCGATCTTGTGAACATCTTCGAAGCAGTCGCTCACGGCGGCTTGAGCCGCGTTCCTGTTCGTTGGTTTGATAGTTCTTCCGCCTGCGTCGTGCTCGCTTCGCGCGGCTATCCTGCGAAACCTGAAACAGGCGCTACGATAGAAGGCTTAGAACACGCCGCGCAGCATGAAGGTGTACGAATCTTTCATGCAGGAACGACTCGCTCTCAATCTGGCGAATGGCTCACGGCGGGCGGGCGCGTGCTCGGCATCACGGCCACAGCACAGACCTTAGAGCTTGCGCTCAACCGCTGCTATGAAGCTGCGAAAGATATTCACTGGGACGGTATGCACTACAGGCGGGACATAGGAAAATTCGGTAGGCAGATGTCATGAATGCAAAATTAAAAATGAAAAAAGTAAAGTTCTGATCGCAAGCTAGCCCTCAATTTTGCATTTTGCATTTTTAATTTTGCATTCTCTCTGCCTTCTGTTCTTCCCGCGACTCCTGTTATACTTCGACTTGGACGGGCTTGGGAAATTGCAACCACGTCTGGGGAACTATCGTACAATGATGAGCGGCGTTCCCGGTGACTACCGGCAGAGGTTGAAAGTTCTGTGGACATGCTCAGATTAGCTGGAGGTTTTAAGTAGAGAGATGGGACTTTGGAGCAGATTTAAGCGTTCGATGCGGTCGCTCTTTGGCGGAATCGTAGAGAAGACGGAAGACCCCGAAAGAATCCTTCAGCAGACGATTCGAGACATGCGCGACCGCGTGCCTGAGTTGAACAACTCTGTGGCGCAGGTGATGGCGACCGAAAAGCTTCTTGCGAAGAATAAGGAGCGATTGGAAGCGCAGGTCGTAGAGCTAGACTCAAAGATTAAAGCCTCTGTCAAAATGGGGCGCGACGACATCGCAACGGCCTACATAGGCCAGCTACAGCAGGCGCAGGTTGATCTACAGAAAACTTCGCAGCAACTTGAGCACGCCACGCTCGCATCGAAGCAAGCGGTCAAGGCGCGCGACAACTACGTTCTGCAAATGCAGAAGCGGTCCGCCGAAGCCATGCAGTTGATAAACCAGTCGAAGCAGGCCAAGTTGCAGGAGCAGTTGGCTCAGACAATGGAGACCTTCAATCTTGGCGACGACGCTTCGACCTTCAACGAGATGCGCGAACGGATTGACCGCCGTGCCGCAGCAGCCGAAGCGAAGATGCAGTTGGGCGCAGCTAGCGTTGATACGCAGATGCAGGACATTGAGCGCGAGGCCATGGACATGCAGTTGCAGGACAAGCTGCTTGAATATAAGCGCGAGATGGGACTCTTGCCGAGCGGAACGTCGCAGCCCGGAGCGCTCCCCGCTCAAGGCGAAACCGGAACGGGTATTGATAGCGACGCAGTGCTCAAAGAGGGAGCGGGAAGTAAAGAGTGAAGAGTTGCGCACTCAGGCTTATTAAAAAATGATAGCGCGACTCTCAGTCAATGGCGATAGATTCTTACTTGCTTTAATCAACGATCATGGCAGATTTTTCCAAGCTCAATCTACAATACTTGAAGGAAGCTCTAAAGGAGCCTGTTAATTTCTGGGGCATGGCGGGTTTCGCTGTCGCCGCCGCCTACACCGGATCAATCATCCCTCTTGGCGCAGCACTTGCTGCGGAAGGACTCTATCTAGTTACCGTGCCTGCAAGCTCACTCTACCGACGCCTCGTTGATAAGCGCCGCAAAGACCAGATGCGACGGCTGCGCGAACGCCAGCGCGAAGAGATAATCAAAGGATTCGACCCGCGCGAGCGCGAAGCGGTCGAGTACCTGCGCTGGATGAAGAACACAATCTACTCGAACTACAAAAAGTTCACGGGCACGAAAGAGATTCCGGCAAACATTCAGAGCCTGGACCAGCGCTGGGAAGATTTCGTTGACCTGCTGGACATCTATCGTCGCCGCAAGAGCCATCTGCGCTCTATCAACCGCCAAGCCGTGCAGAATCAATTGACGCAGGCCGAGCGCGCAGTTGAAAGCGCACAGGATGAACGTGCAAGGCGCGTGCAGCAAGCAAACGTTGAGATACTGAAACGCCGCGTCGCAGCTTTCAATGACCTTGAGCGTTCCGTAAAACTTGTCGAAGGGCAGTTGCAGTCAATAGAAAACTTCTTCGGCCTTGTCAACGATCAGGTCGTCACGCTGCCCACGCCCGAAAGAGTTTCGGCTCTTGACTTCGAGCAGTTGAGCGATTCGATTGCAATGACCAAGCAGATGCTCGAAGAGACATCAGACACATTCGGCACGCTCGACAGTCACAATCGTGAATTGGGAAATTACGACTTGCTTCTCCCGAACACACCGCCAGCGAAATAGAAGAATGGGCAAGAGTAAAAAGGAATCTACTCCTGCCCATTATTAACCGCTCTTTATTGTCCCTGCAAAATATTCTCCAACTCATCTTCTCCTAATCTGTAGGCTTCGTTGCAGAAATGACAGGTCATCACCGCGCCTTTATCTTCACGCAGCATTGATTCAATCTCTGCGCGATCAATCGAAGAGATCAGCGAGACCGCTCGCTCGTATGAGCATGAGCAGGCGAAGCTCACAGGCTTCTCGTCAAGAATCTCAAACTCAATCGAGCCTAGAGCCGCACGCAACAAATCTGAAGGAGTCGCCCCTTCGCGTATCATGATCGTTGCCTGCGGCATCTTGCTCACAGTTGACTCAATCGTGCTAATCGTCTTCTCATCTGCGCCCGGCATCATCTGAATCATCAAGCCGCCCGCCGCCGAAACATA
The DNA here is from genome assembly GCA_003222945.1 of Acidobacteriota bacterium. GTDB lineage: Bacteria > Acidobacteriota > Blastocatellia > Pyrinomonadales > Pyrinomonadaceae > QHXM01. Next base: position 17,402 of record QHXM01000078.1, on the reverse strand, counting down.
AGGTGCGCTCGGTTGCAGGTGAACGCCCAGTATAACGGCTGAAGGAATCTGTTCTGACTTGGTTAAGTAGTAAGCAAAATCTTCTGCTATCTCGCCTGAGACGAGCGGCACAGAGCCGCGATAAGGCTCACGATAAAGTCCAACGTCGTAACCAGATTCGCGCGTAACATAGAACATGCCACAGCCTACGACTGCTTTCACATCAAACTTACCCTTCTCGTTGTAAGGAGCATGAGCTTCGGGGTTTCGCACGTAGCCGCGCACCTGGCCCTGTGCGTTTGCTTCGACAGTGATTCCGCCGATTGGTCCGTCACTAACAATCTGCACGGTCAATCTGTCCAACTCTTTTAAGCTGGAAGCGAGCAGAAGCGCTCCTGTCAGAGTTCGACCGAGCGCAGCAGCAACCGTGGGCCACAGATCATGCCTGCGCGCAGCCTCCGCCACAAGATTTGTTGTCACGGCAGACATACATCGAACAGTTCCACCAGCCGCCGTGCCCAAAATAAGCGTGTCCTGTTGTGAATCCTTTCTGTTTTCCAATCTCCCTTGCTCGACTTTCCTTTGGCTCATAATCGGTCTCTGAATAGAGAGAATTTTAATTATAGAAGTTTGCAAAATTGTGCCTTCCAAGTTTATCCATTGGGTAGTCACCAAGAAGCCATTTCAGACCCTCGGAAAGCGACTATTTTGATGCAGGAAAAGGGGTTTTGGATGTTGAGGTAATCCCTTAGCTCACACACTCTATTGCACTGAAAAAAAAGATAGCCACAATATATTGACATCCTCAAAATAAAGGAGTATAGTCCGCTCCGCTTGGGACGAGGCGGGTAGATAGGAGCGACCGGGATGCCCCCCAAACCGCGCTCCTTACGGGTTTCTCTCGCTTCAAAATAAGCCAACCGAAGCATCCGAACTTCATCTAAATAAACGGCGCGCCGAAGTGGTTGACGTGTCGAAACTTTCAGAATAATAGGTCTCGCGCTCCCCTACAAAAAGCGCGGGAAAGGCAGAGCAGATGAGCACAGCTATTGGCCCGAAGACATCCGTTAAGAATGCAACCCCCGCATCCACAACTTCTACTCGCCGCCAGAGTCAACCGTTAGGCTTGAACGCGCGCCGCGTTGTCAGCAATCGTTACTCGCTGAAGGACGCGCAAGGGAATCCGATAGAGGAGTGGGAGGATATTGTAAGGCGTGTCGTAGGCCACGTCTCCGTCGCAGAGACTGACCCGAAGCAGCGCGACGAGTTCTATTCTGCCATGACCCGCATCATGCTCGACCGCGAGTTCATCCCTAACACTCCCTGCCTTGTCAACGCTGGCAAGTCGAATGGACAGCTTGCGGCATGTTTCGTTCTGAATGTGCCTGACTCAATTTCGGGAATCATGGAGCACGCGAAGGCCGCAGCGACGATTCATCAAACGGGCGGCGGCACTGGGATGACTTACGAATTTCTTCGTCCATCGGGAGCAATGGTCAGCTCTACGCGCGGCGTCGCAAGCGGACCTGTCTCTTTCATGAACATAGTCAATCAGGTGACAGATGTTGTGAAGCAAGGCGGCGTGCGTCGCGGAGCTAACATGGGAATGATGCGAGTGACTCATCCTGACATCCTTCGCTTTATTCATGCGAAGAACGATCAGCACTCGCTGACCAACTTCAACATCTCTGTCAATGTCACGGATGAATTTCTCGAAGCCGTTGATAATAACGAATGGTTTCAGCTTGAGTTTGACGGGAAGCCCTGGACCGATCCTATCTATGATCCGGTTGTTGATGGAGAGTATGCCATCTATCGTCGTCCTGATGGCTCGACAGTAACGTTCCGCGATAAGGCTACGTATGAATCCGCCGACCTCTCGGACTGCACCAGAGAAGAGCCGCCGCTCTCCGGCATGATTTACGCGCCGGATATTTGGAATCGCATAGTTGCATCGGCGCACAAGTATGCTGAGCCGGGTGTTGCGTTCATAGATGAAGTGAACCGGCACAATCATATGATTAAGTCCATGGGGCCGATCTATTCGTGTAACCCATGCGGCGAGCAGTTTCTACACTTCTCAAACTCCTGCAATCTTGGTTCGATTGATCTTGCTAAGTTCTATGATCCTGTGAATCGAGTTGACTGGGATCGTCTGCGCGAAGTCACGCACTTGAGCACAAGGTTTTTGGATAATGTGATTGACACTTGCACGTGGCCGCTGCCTGAGATTGAGGACACAGTGAAGCGCACGCGCCCTGTGGGCTTGGGCATAATGGGCTTTGCGGACCTCTGCTTGAATCTGAAGATCACTTACGGGAAGCCTGAGTCCATTGACTTGATGGACGAAGTGATGGGCTTTGTGCGCAAGGAAGCATGGACCGAATCTCTGCGTCTTGGAGCAGAGCGCGGCGTCTTCCCGGAGCTTGAGCCGAACAGGGAAGATTACGCGGACTTCATTTACGACCAGATTGGCATCTCGCGCGATATACAATTGACGCCTCGCAACTACGAGGTAACGACGATTGCGCCGACGGGCACTATCTCTCTGGTCGCGGAAACATCTAGCGGCGTCGAGCCGAACTTCTCGTGGTCTTATGTTCGTCAGGATACTCTTGGCACGCGAACCTATGTGCACACGCTGGCTGCGAATGCGCTCGGAATCGAAGTTGACCAGACGGATCAGGAATCTATCAACGCGGCGGCAGCGTATGTCGTAGAGCACGAACATGAACTCCCGCCCTACTTCATTTCCGCTATGGCTATCAGCGCGACGAACCACGTACATGCGCTTGCGGCGGCGCAGCGCAACGTTGATAATTCTGTATCGAAGACCTGCAACGGCGCTGTGAACGACACGGTTGAATCCGTCGCAGAGCTTTATCGTCTTGCGCGTCAACTTGGGTGCAAGGCCGTAAGCTATTACCGCGACGGGTCGCGCGAGAATCAGGTCCTGACTTCTATGAAGCAGGAGGAGAAGGGCGAGCTTGCCTGCAACCCTGAAGCTATGGCTGAAATTTTAGATGAGCCGCCTGCAAGCCACGCAGACGCTGCGCATATCGCTTCAATAAGCAACGCGAAGGATGCGACGGCGCACCGCATCGAGCGCCCGCGCGAGCTTCGCGGCGCGACGTGGCAGATACCGTTTGACGGGCAGAACCTTTATGTGACTGTCAATCACGACGGGCGGATGATTCAGGAGGTGTTTGCAACGGGTCCGATTTCAGGGGGCGTCGGATTGCTCGCCTCTAAGATGCTGCGCGGCGGATTCGACGCTGCTGAAGTGGCGCACAGTCTGAACAAAGTCACGGGCACGCACTCCGTCTGGTTCAACGAGCGTCTTCTGACTTCGCCCGAACAGGCTGTCGCAGAGTGCATCATGCTGACGAGCCGTCGCCTTCAGGGGCTGCCGGATTCCGCGCGTGCGGCAGGGAAAGCTCAAGGCAACATTGAGCTTGGTTCGACCGGAACGATTATGTCCAACATGATAGGCACGTGCCCGGAGTGTCACGGCCAACTAGAACACGCGAGCGGCTGCGATTTTTGTAGAGACTGCGGCTACTCTAAGTGTAAATAGCAGTTCTCATCAGAAAATCGTTGAGCGTGGCCCGGATTTACTTCCAGGCCACGCTTTTCTTATTTGAAAAAAAGAGCCTTATAAAGTGTGGAGCGGTAACTGTTCCGCTGCCGCGTTAATCAATCAAAGTACAGGAGTCTTTAATCATTGACTCTGCCATTTCAAGTAGCCCTTGACGATTCATTTGGAATTGTTACTATGTGATCCGGCTGTATAATATGAGAGATATGAATCTGAAACTTCCGCCCGGACGCTACTATGGCGAGACGGTTAGAAACCACGAGATGGCGGGTTTTGGATTGACCGAAACTATCTACTCTCCTCATTGCAAGCTCCCCAGACATTCGCATGAGCGTCCTTACTTCAGCCTCGTTGTGCGAGGAGCATATACTGAAAACTATGGGAAGAAGAGTCGCATGTGTCAGCCTTCCATGCTGATTTATCACCCGGCGGACGAAGACCACTCACAACATTTCTACCAAGCTGAGGGCCATTTATTTCGCATAGAGATATGCCCGCAGAGGCTGGAGCAACTCGATGGATATGTTCTGGTACAGAATAGGTCTGTAGATTTTCAAGGCGACATTCTCTGTCGATTAGCCTTGAGATTGTACTGTGAGTTTAGCGAGTTGGATGAAGTGTCACCGATTGTAATCGAAGGCCTCGCACTCGAAATGATAGGGGAGGTTCTGCGCGCTTCTAGTGGTCCGATGCGGCCTCAGCCACCGCGCTGGCTCAAGCAGGCCAGAGAGCTTATCCGCTCGCAATCCTTCGAGCGCCTGACGCTACATCAGATAGCGCAAGCTGTAGGCATCCACCCTATCTACCTGGCCCGCGAATTCCGCAGGCATTACCGCTCTACTGTGGGTGAATACATACGCCAACTTCGCGTAGAAGCTGCATGCTAGGAAATACTCAAGCCTGATACCTCTCTGGCTGAAGTCGCGCTCTCCTGCGGCTTCCACGACCAGAGCCACTTTACGAAAACTTTCAAGCGAGTGATGAACATCACCCCGGCGCAATACCGCACTAGATTTCGCTCAAATTAATTTCATACCAAGAGCTTTCCAATATTACAAGACGGGCGCGCGGCCTCTTGATAGCTTGATAAAGCTATCAATCGAATTCGCGGACACTACTATGAACCGGAAACCTCCTTCATTAATGCGGCGGGCAGCCTTGGTTCTACTACTTTCAATTACGCCCGGGCCTGTTCTCTGTCAGAAGCCGTTTGAACCTATCCCGCGCGAGATAGCTCAACAGTATCATCTAGATTTCGCGCGTAACTTTTTCGCAAGCCCGGAAGCGGAGAGAACGGACCGGGCTAATCTATACGCGACACTTAAAAACTTAGAAAACCTAAAGGGGAAGGTCGCAGCCTCCGCAAAAAATCTAGAACATGCCCTGCAACTCTACGACAGCGCGCAGGTACAGTTTTACAAGCATTATGCTTACCTGTATCTGCGCTACGCGGTAAACACTGATGACGAAACAAGTCTGGCCGAGAGTTCTGCGCTCGATGCTGAGATCAGCACGCGAACCGCTTTTCTACGTCAGGAATTGATGCAGGTAGATGACCGCATGCTAGGAGCTTTCATCGTTCGACAGCCGTCACTCAAAAAATATCTCTTCGCCATCGAAGCCGTCCGGCGCTATCGCCCCTATACTCTGTCGCTGAAGGAGGAGGAACTGTTGAGCGCGACCGCGCCAATCAACAGTGAATGGCAGGCCGAGCTTTATGACAAGCTAAGAGCGCGCGCGCAGTTTAATCCCGTCAACAGTTCCGACCCTTTGGGTCGAGAGCAGGGGTTCAAGCAGCACTACGCCGCGTTAGCAGCCGAACGTGATCTCTATGCGTTCACGCTCATGCGGCTAGCCACAGCGCGTGACAGGCTCGCCCGTTTGCGTCATTTCACGGATGCGCCGAGCGAAGCTTATTTCAATAGCTACTGGAGCAGAGCGGAAGTTGATAATCTCTTAGAGCAGATTGCCCGCCGCGCCGATCTGTATAAGCGTTATCAGCGCCTGCGCGCCGAAAATGTCAAGAAGATTACCGGCTCAAAGGAAGTAAACCTTTGGGATATGTCGGTTCGCGCGCCGCAGATGCAGCCTCCTCGTTACAACATCTTTGAGGCGAGCCAGATCATACGAGCCGCGCTCGCGCCGCTCGGGGCCGCGTATGGAAGGGAATTGGCAGCCTTACTAGACCCCATGAACGGGCGCATGGACATAGTGTCCGGCGCGCACAGAAAGCGAGGCGGATTCTCTAAAGGATTCATTGGCACTGACAGCATCTTTTACAGCGGCGGGTTCGCGGGCTATTACAACGACGTGCGCATCCTCACACACGAGTCCACACATGCCGTGCATCGCCAGCTCATGAATCGCAACCACGTCCTACCTGCTTACGCCGAAGGACCACATTACCTGTTCGAGGCGTTTGCCATCTTCAGCGAGTTTTTGCTTCCAGACTATCTTTACAACCATGAGACCGATCCGCCGCGCAAGCAATACTATCTGGAACAATTTCTCGACGGCAAAGGGGTGGAAATGTTCGTCGTCGCACCGGAGGTGGCTTTAGAACACGCCGTCTATGACGGGGTCAGAGGGAACACGATCAAGGGGGCGGATGATCTGGACACTCTGACCAGGCGGATTTACTCGCGCTATTCGATGTGGCCTGAGAAGCATGATGAGTTAAAGATGCAATGGATGGAGATTTCGTTGATGTACGAAGACCCTTTCTATGACATCAACTACGTCTATGGGGTCATAGTTGCTCTGAAGTTTTACGAGATGTACACGCGTGACGCGCAGCATTTCGTCCCACGCTACATTGCCCTCATGCAAAACGGTTTTGATGCGCCGCCAGCGATTCTCCTGAAACGCTTTCTAAACATAGACCTCAACGACCCGCGCTTAATATCGGATGTCTTGAGAGTGCTTGAAGACAAAGTGAATCTATTGGAAAAGAGTTATCAAAAATAGAATGGCGATTTAGTGGTCCTTGGTCTATTCAATTACCATTAGCAGGACTTGTCTCAATAGCCGCTAGCACGACGTTAAGAAAAGCTGTAATTTAGTTATTGATGGCATCTCCTGAAAAAATCCAAGCGGAATCCTCAAAGCAAGCTACGAAAGCAGATCGGTCATCATTCACAGCGTTGCAGCATCGTGATTTCAGACTCCTGTGGATTGGACAGCTTATCTCCACAACCGGGTCGCAGATGCAGCTTGTTGCCATCAACTGGCACGTCTATCTTCTGACAAGATCATCATTGGCGCTCGGCGCTGTAGGGCTTGTTCGCGTCGTCCCTATAATCCTCTGTTCATTGCTGGGCGGCGTTGTGGCAGACGCTTTTGACCGCAGACGCCTTCTTCTCATCACGCAGACCGTAATGCTGTTAAGCGCGGGCGCGCTGGCTGCAATCACGGCGTCCAGTTTGGAGAGCGTGTGGCCTATCTACTTGCTGACGGCCATCTCGTCGGCGGCAGTTGCGTTCGACAATCCTGCTAGGCAGGCGCTTCTTCCGATGCTCGTACCGGCGGAGATTTTTCCGAACGCGGTCAGCCTCGGCCTTATAGCGTTTCAGGTGAGCATGATTACCGGACCGGCTCTGGCCGGATTGATCTTGAGCGCTTTCAGCCAGCAGTCTGCCCGTTCAGGCCCGGCGATTGTTTATGCTCTCAATGCTATCTCGTTTCTAGCGGTCATCGTCGCAGTGCTGCGGATGCGTGTGAGTGGCCGTGCACATATAGGCGAGAATGAAGCGGCGTCTCGCGTAAGTCTCAGCGCGCTGCGCGAAGGGTTAAGCTTTGTCTGGCGGACGCCGATCATTGTGCAGACGATGACGCTGGATTTCATAGCGACCTTCTTCGCGTCTGCGACCGCCTTGTTGCCGATTATATCCACAGAAGTTTTGCACGTTGGCGCGCGTGGCTACGGAGTGCTTGCAGCATCACCCGCCATTGGTTCTGTCTTGGCAGCGTTTGTGATGGCACGACTCGGAGTTGTGCGAAGACAGGGCGCGACTGTCATAGGAGCGGTTGCTATCTATGGCGCGGCGACCGTAGCGTTCGGGTTGTCAAAAATTTTCTGGCTCTCGCTCTTGATGCTGGCCGTGACGGGCGCAGCCGATACCGTCAGCACTGTGCTCAGGCAGACGATTCGACAGCTTGTGACGCCGAATCACCTGAGAGGGCGCATGACTTCAGTCAACATGATCTTCTTCATGGGCGGTCCACAACTGGGCGAGATGGAGGCTGGCGTTGTGGCAAAACTCATAGGCGCGCCGTTGTCGGTTGTAACAGGCGGCATAGGCTGTCTCGTTTCCGTCGTTATGGCGACTCGGATGGCTACGAATCTTTTGAGCTACGAGTACGATGCTGAAAAAAGGTAGCAACAGAACCAGGTTCTGACCGCTTGCGTCTTTTGCTACAAATTGCTTGCGTGCGCTGGCCCTTGAGTATAATATGCGCGCGCCGAGCAATCTCTGTTCTTATCTTTTCCGGTTGCGTTCCTACTCTATTAACATGGAGTGAAGTTATGGCCGAAAATCGGCGGCACGAGCGAATATTGTTGCCGCTGGAAGTGCGCTGGGAGGGGCTTTCGGGAAAATATAATGCGCGCCTTAACGATCTGAGTCTTGGCGGGTGTTATGTCGAGTCGCTCGCGCAGGTTTCAATCGGAGAGCGCATTCGCTTCGAGATTCAGTTGCCAACGGGACGCTGGATGGAGCTTCACGGCGAGGTGATTTATCATCAACCCACCTTGGGCTTCGGCGTGTATTTCACAAAACTGTCTGAGCTTGAGCGAGAGATGCTTACCTCTGTTATAGAGTACGGAAGCACTGGCTAAATGGTCTCTGGTTTTTAGAAGATGACAACTGAATGGTCCGAACTAGAGACGGGCAGGCATCAGGATCACATCATTGCGCACGTCCTGGGAGCGACCATGCTCGGATATTTCGAGTTTGACCAGGCCGCTCACCTACTTCTTGACATAGGCTTTTTCTGGACCGTCTTCGTTGACGGCGAGATGGCTCTGGTCCTTCAATCGCTCGCAGTCAAAGAGTTTGAGTTTGATGATGAGGCAAGGGCGGAACTGCTCAAAGACATGCAACTGCTTCACGACGGCGTGCGCGATCAAGGGAAGTTAGCGCGCATGATGCTTGTGCCCGAAGGCTCTTTAATTAAGGGAGTTGAAATCTACGCTCAAGGCGAAAGGCGTCGCATTCTTATCAAGTGTGAAGACGTGAATCTAATCGTTAACACTTCGCTTCGTACAGGAGAGGTTCACATCGAACCTGTGTCTGAGTAAAGACCTGGCCTCGCGCGAGAGGAATCATTTTTTCATCAGAAGGGAATCAGTAGGAGGGAAGAAGAGTAATGCTTCAAGAGAAGCGGGCGCATACATCTTTCTTTATAGCTTACGGCTTTATGGAAGAAGAAAACGAGCCTGTTGATGCGTACGACTCGCTCGATGAGATGCCTAAGACTGAGCGAGAGTACGTTCGCAGGCGTTTACGTGAAGAACTGAAGCGCGAGCCGACGGACGAAGAGCTTGACGAATGGCTGCGTCAGCAAACGGAAGGGTATTAGGTTGTAAATTCAGGGCGCGCTTGCGTGTTTGATTCCAGCCGCAATAGTTGATGGAGGAAAAGACTATGGCAAAAAGAGAACTGGCTGAGTACAAGGCAAAGCTCACGAGTGATTCAGGCGTATTACGAGGCAAGATTCCATCCCCGCTCGTAAGAGAATTAGGCGGTCGTCCCGGCGATTACCTTGTTTTCAATTCCAGCGGAGGCAAGGTCACTGTCAGCCTGTCTCGCTCAAGAGGCGGAGCGAAAAAGGGAGCTAAAGGTGGAAAGAGAAAGTAAGGCGATTTCGGATTGCGGAATGCGGATTGAAAAAGAAAGAATCTTCCTTTTATTAAATCAGCAATTCGCAATCCGCATTCCGCAATCGTCCTTACCCGGCGGAGACTATAATCTGATCGTCAACGGTCTTCACGCCCTTAATCGCCTTAACCAATCTCTCAACCTGATTCTTGATCGCCTGCGAGTCAACCGTGCCGATCAGCGTGACCTTGCCGCTCTGCACTGTGGCCGTGACGCCTACGGTTGAGAGCGCAGCATCCTGTGACATTCGCTTATCAATCTCGGATTGAATAGTCGCATCATCAGCGCCGGGCTTGCTCGCAGTGACCGTAGCGGGTGCGACGGGCGCAGGTTGTTGCTCCACTATGACGGGAGGTTGACTCGTTGTCGGTGCGGGTTGCTCGACTATAATGGGCGGCTGCTGCGGCTGCGGCGTTGGCTGCTGAATGATTACAGGCTGCTGCACGGGCGTCGTGGCTGCCGATGCTGTGCGCATGTCTGTGCTGACGCTGGTATCGTTGCTGTGCCTGTTCAGTATAAACAGGAAGAGAACTGTGACGAGTGCGACAGAGCCTATGACGAGCGCCGCGACGACGCCCGCCGGAACTCCTCTGCGCTCAGGCGCGCGAACTGAAGTCGTGCGGACGACTTCGCGCTCTGCTGCCGGAGTCTGAACAACTATACGACTTCTCCTGTGCTGCTCTTCATCGAATGCCATAACTGATTCTCCCGCTTCGTAAAATTTTTATCTCTACACGGATTTCCTGTCAATGCTATTTACGAAGAAGCCGGAGAGCCTGAACCTTTAAGGTAAAGCTCTCCGGCCAGACACTTGTTCCGCATTAGTAGCGGTGACGGTAATGACGACTCTTCTTTGTGTAAAGATACGAGCCTGCCGCGCCACCGATTGCGCCTACGGCAGCGCCTTTACCGTGTCCGATTGCGCCGCCCAAGCCAGCGCCTGCAGCTGTTCCGCCAGCGACCGTGCCCCAACGCCTGTTGCTCTGCTTGAAGTGGCGACGAGCAGCCGGTCTGTTCAGAGCGTACATAGAGCTTGCGCCAGCGCCAATTGCCGCGCCCTTGCCGCCGCCAACAGCCGCGCCTACAAGAGTGCCGCCGCCAATGATAGCGGCTGTGCGCGCCTTTCGTCCGAAGCGCGAGCGATGCCTGCGCCTATCCTGCGCGCTCGCTGAAATAAAGGTCGCCGCAAGCAACGCCAGACACATCAGGAATACAAATACCTTTTTCATTTCAACTTCTCCTTCAAAGCAATTCCTTCCTAAAAAAACTGATCCTGGGAGAGTACATCACAACCTCGATAAGCATTTCAGCAAATCGTATTCCGCCAAGTGTGAGGGAGAAATTTATACGAAAAGCTTAGGAAAACAGGCATTTTCAAAGAACCTATTGCAGCGCGAAGTATTAACTCGAACGCATCAACTTCAGTCCGAGCGTATGCAATGAAAACAGGAGTCAGGAGTCAGAATCCAGAATTCAGAAGAAAAGAAAAACGGGTTGCAGCCCTTTCATTCTGGCTTCTGACTCCTGCTTTACCCTTGTTGACCTCTTCACCTTTGCGCTCGCATAATTCTCTAACTATGACAACTGCAATTGTGCATCACCCGATTTTCAAGGAGCATGAGACGGGCTGGAATCATCCAGAAAGACCTGAGCGTTACACGGTCTTGATGGATGCTCTCAGCAAAGACCCGGAGCTTTGGCCGAATGTCCTGGAGTTGCAGGCTGGCGCTGCGGCGCGCGGTCTTGTGCAGGCTTGCCACACGCCGCAGCATTACAAGATGGTGGAGCGCGCCGTGAGCGAAGGCTTAGGATTTCTTGATGCAGACACGGTCGTCTCAATGCGATCTATGGATGCTGCGCTCTACTCAGCAGGCGGAGTGTGCAGAGCGGTTGACGCTGTGATGACGGGTGAAGCTGCGAACGCTTTTCTTCCCGTTCGCCCGCCCGGACATCATGCGACGGCTGAGCGCGCAATGGGCTTCTGTCTTTTTAATAACGTAGCCATCGGCGCGCGTTACGCGCAGACGAAGTATCCAGAGATTGAACGAGTCGCAATCATTGACTGGGACGTTCATCACGGCAACGGCACGCAGGGCATCTTCTACGATGACCCGACCGTCTTCTACTTCTCCATGCACCAGTACCCCTGGTATCCGGGAACTGGAGCGCGCGGCGAAAACGGCACAGGGCGCGGGCGCGGCTATACACTGAACGTACCTGTGCGCGCGGGCGTTCGTGCTCAAGAGCAGCGCAGAATGTTTGACACTGCGATTGAAGAGATAAGCTCGAACTTCAAGCCCGATCTGGTATTCATCTCCGCGGGCTTCGACGCTCACGTATCAGACCCGCTCGGTCAACTGCTCTTGACCGATGAAGACTTCACAGAGATGACTCGCACACTCAAAGATTGGGCTGCGAGCGTTTGCAACGGTCGCATAGTCTCTGCGCTCGAAGGCGGCTACAATCTGGAGACGTTAGGTGGCACAGTCCGCTCTCACGTGCGTGAGTTGATGAAGGCATATTGTTCGCATTCCGAAGAGTTCAAAAGATGCTTTATCGTCCGCGCTCGATGACGTTAAGCTTTTTGTCAAAACCAGAAACGAGCGCCAGGCCCTTCGATGAGAGGGAAAGCCACAAAAAACCTCGCTCGCGGCTTTCCCAGGGAGAGACTAAGATGCCAGATGTAGATATCACTTGTGCCGAGTGCGGCAATACTTTCCCGTTCACGGAGCGTGAGCAGGAATACTATGCGGAGAAGAATCTGAGCCAGCCGAAGCGTTGCAAGACCTGCCGCGACGCCCGGCGCTCAAACTTCGGCGGAAGCGGACGTAGCGGAGGAGGCGAACGCCAGCGTTACGAGATTACCTGCGACCAGTGCGGCAAGACCGACAGCGTGCCTTTCAAGCCTTCAGCCGGAAGGCCGGTGCTATGCGGCGAATGCTTTTCAGCCAGCCGCGCCTGAATGGCAAGATAAATTAGCCGCGAACAAACTGAACAGAGAGTCCGTATAGGGAAATTCAAAGGGTAAAGGGTTAAAAGGTGAAATGGGAAAGGGAGATTAGGATTTCCCTTTAACCTTTTAACCAATTCACCTTTTCCCTTATCGTTTTTATTGATGAGTTACGAAACCATCCAGCTAGAGATGCGTGATACGGTTGCCGTCATCACGCTCAATCGCCCGCTTGCGCTCAACGCGCTGACGGTTGCGATGGGGCAGGAGTTTCGCTCGGCCATGAGTGAAGCGCGCGAGCGCGGAGCACGAGCCATAGTCTTGACCGGAGCGGGACGCGCCTTCTGCGCTGGCGGCGACTTGCGCGAGATGCAAAGGATTGCTGAAAAGGAGGGACGCCTCGAGGCTTTCTTTGATGAGCCGCTCAGTCTTATTCACGACTGCGTTCGGCTAATCAGAGAAACGCCTCTGCCGGTCATCGCCGCCGTCAACGGCGTCGCCACAGGAGGCGGCTGCAACTTCGCACTCGCCTGCGACATCGTTCTCGCTTCGGAAAGCGCGCAGTTCAATCAGGCATTCATCAAGGTCGGACTCACGCCCGACTGCGGCGGAACATTCATTCTGCCGCGCCTGGTCGGTTGGCGTCGCGCGACCGAGCTTTTGATGACGGGCGATATGGTTGATGCGCGGCGCGCTGCCGAGATGGGAATGATTAATCGCGTCGTCCGCGAAGAGGAGTTGATGACAGAGGCGCTACGCTTAGCCGAACGCCTCGCAAGCGCGCCGACCGCAGCGCTCGCTAGAATCAAGAGCTTGATTGAAGAGAGCGCTACAAACGATTACAACGCGCAACTCGATCTTGAGCACAAAGCGCAACTTCAGTCAGGCAAGACAAGAGATTTCAGAGAAGGCGTCGCAGCCTTTATAGAGAAACGGCCACCAAGGTTTACAGGTGGATGAAACGTTCCCTTTAAGTTTTCGTAAAGGCTGCGAGCCGCTTGGATGTGAATCCGGCGGCTCTTCTTATTGAAAAGCAGAATACAGAAGCCAGGAGTCAGAATTCAGAATGAAAAGGCGGAAACCGTTCTTCTTTTCATTCTGAATTCTGGATTCTGACTCCTGAATTCCCGGAGATCGTTATGACATCGTTAACCTACACACAACTACTCAGAGGCAATCGTTCATTCAGGCGGTTGTGGGCGGGGCAAGTTGTTTCCGAGCTTGGCAACTGGTTCAACTTCATAGCAGGGCTTGGACTGGTGCGCGCTATCTCGGCGTCTGCGCCTGAAGCAACGGGCATAATGCTGCTCGCGCGCCTTGTGCCTTTCGCTCTGTTCGCGCCATTAGCTGGAGCATTTGTGGACCGCTGGTCGCGGCGCACTGTGATGATTGTGTCCGACACGGCGCGCGCTGTCTTCGCGCTCGGCTTTCTGTTGATTGGCGGCGTAGAGGATTTGTGGATAGCCTACACCTGCTCGGTCGTGGCAACCTTGCTCGCGGCATTCTTTGAGGCTGCAAAGAACGCTGCGATGCCGAACATCACGGGCGACGAGGGGCTGCTTGCAGGAAACGCGCTGATGTTCTCTTCGCGCTTCCTGTTGATGTCTCTGGGGGCTGCGCTCGGCGGCTGGGCTTCCGCGCGCTTCGGCTACAAGGCAGCGTTCATCATCAACGCGGTCTCGTTCCTGGTCTCCGCTTACTCAATCTGGTTAATTCCAGAAGAGAAGATGAGAGGGGAAACGCATGTCGAAGATGAAAGCGAAGAAGAGAGCCGTGAAAAGAGAAGGCGCACGAGCTTCTGGTCCGACTTGCAGGAAGGCTGGAAGTATATCGCGCGCTATCCTCTGGTCGCAGCGATCATAGGGCTGAACGTGCTGTGGGCAATAGGAGGCGGCGCGTGCAACTTGATCTATGACCGTCTGGGCGGCGTTGTCTTCGCCGGACAGGGAATGTCAGCGGACGCTGGCGTTGCGGCTCTTTATGCTGCTGTCGGCGCGGGCGCGTTCGCCGGACTACTGCTCGCTCGTCGCGTTGGCGCGCACGTAGAGTTTCACGGTATGACTGCGAAGTTCATAGGCTGGATGATGTTGGCGCATGGCGTAGTCTTCGCCATCGGCGGAGTGATGCCGACGCTGTGGCTCACGGGCGCTATGTTCTTCCTGTCGCGCTTCATCATAGGAATGGAGTTCGCCGTGCAGGAGACTCTGATGATGCGCCTTCTGCCGGACAACTTGCGCGGGCGCGTGTTAACGACAGATCGCGCGGCTGAAATCTTCGTGCTTAGCATCTCGACGGTCTTAGCCATGTGGTCTCTGCGCGCGATCAGCCCGCGCACGTTGACGATTCTATCGGGCTTGCTATCTGCCGCGCCCGGCGTCTTCTGGCTCGCGCTCTTCGCTTCGGGCAGAGTTCGTATGCCTGCGCGAATCGAGAGCGTGAACGACGACGATGATGTTGCTCTTTTAGCTTCCGCAGGGTGAAACACGCGCAACTCTTTTCTCGTAAGTAGAGCCGTGCGTGTGTTGGAAGCCGAAAGGCGCCCAAGTCGAGCGAACGATTCACCACAGGGACACGGAGACACACAGAGAGAGGAAGGGAAAGAAATTTGAAGTCTCAAATTTTCTATCTGAAATTCTCCTCAGCGTCTCCGTGTCCCTGTGGTGAATAAAAGCTTAAATTCTTCAATTGACTTTTAATCTGGAAACTTTCATCTTTACAAACTGACCACGAACTATTCGGGAAAACAGGAATGGCTGAGCAGAGACAAATCGAAGGGCAGCGCGGAAGAATTAATGAGTCGTTGTCGTTTGTTCGTCTTTGGCTGCGCCGCGTGATGCCGCGCGTGGCGATTGCCGCAGGGCTTCTGTTCAGTCTCCTTGTATTCATCAGCAATACAAGCATCTACCGGGAGACTTTCGTCGGACCGCTGCTTCGCGCTCTAACATTCCTTGCGGTCTTCTTTACCATAGTCTATTACGGATTCAAGGCGTTGCGTTGGCTCAAGCGCAAACTGCTCTGGCGTGTGCGACGCCGCCTGGTTATCACTTATCTCTTCGTAGGGCTGACGCCGATAATTCTGCTTGCTCTGCTTGGCCTGCTTTCAGCCTTCGGCGGCACAGGACAAGGTATCGCACGCATAATCTCAGCACAGACAAACACGACGGAACAGCAGGCACTATCGAGCGCACATGGTCTTGCAGAATCATTGACGCGATTGCCTTCAGGTGCTGATGATCGAAGCATACAGTCCTGGCTTGATGAGCATGTATCTCTGCTCAGGGCAACGCTGCCGGGAGCGCGAGCGGCGCTTTGGCTAGCAGCCGCAGGTGATGATGCCGCAACGGTTGGTCATAAAACTTCCGCGCAGTTTGTAAGCAACTCTGTCGAGACAGAAAAGACGCGCTCTCTTGGCGAAGAGACGGTTGCTCTGAACGAGCCGTTGCCCGATTGGTTGCGCGGGCGAGAGGGTTGGAGCGGGCTTGCCTACATGGAGCCTGCTGATACAAAGAATCAGTTCGGCACGCCTTCGATTCGTGCAGTTGTGCGCGGTGTGGTGAACAATCGCCCGTTCGCGCTTCTTCTAACAGTTCCTCTGAACCGCGCGCTCGTGGAAAATTATCGTGAGACTACAGGAATAAACATACGCCCATTCTTTCTAGGCGACCCTCTGGTAAGACGAGGCGACCGCGTCGAAATTGATTTAAACAAAAAGGGCGGAAAGGGAAGCAATGCCGGGCGCGGCTCAAAAGATTATAACGATATAGCCGCCGAGTTTAGTAAGGACCAGTTCGGAGAACGCCTGGACGAGTCTGGAATAAATTATCCTGTCGCGCTGACCGCAACCAACTGGACAAGCGGCGAGAGCAGTCAGCATCTGGTCTTCCTGTACGAATGGTCGTTCGCGCTGGCGAAGAGACAGTTCTTCGGATCGGGCCAGGCCGGAGAGGTTTGGCGACAGGCGCTGCTTATAGTCGCCATCATCTTCCTTGTGCTCGAACTCCTGGCGCTATTTGCCGCCGCGTGGATGACGCGCGCCGTCACAGGCACTGTCCATAAACTCTATCAAGGCGTCGAATTTATGAAGCGCGGCGACTTCTCTCATCGCGTCCACACGCGCTCGCACGATCAATTGGGCGAACTCGCAATCGCATTCAACAACATGTCCGCGAATATTGAAGTTCTCTTGCAGGAGAGAGTCGAGCGCGAGCGGCTTGAGCGAGAGGTTGAGATTGCTGCCGAAGTGCAGGCGCAGCTTTTCCCGCGCAAAGTTCCAGAACTATTGACGGCAGAGATTTCGGCAGAGTGCCGTGCGGCGCGCGGCGTTGCGGGCGACTACTACGATTACATAGAGATTGCGCCCGGCCTCATTGCTCTAGCGCTCGGCGACGTGTCGGGCAAAGGCGTTTCCGCCTCGCTCGTCATGTCGAATCTTCAAGCCTCTTTGCGTGCCCAGACGACAATCACAGCCGAACGTTTGAGCATGATAGAGCGCGCAACAGCCGTCTCTGCTGAAACGAGCGGCGGCAGTGGAAAAATAGTTTCGCGCGCTTTCGCAGAGATTGACGGCGTGGTCGCGCGCAAGATGACAAACATCAACCGGCAACTCTGTCAAAGCACGGAATCAAATCGCTTCGCAACTCTGTTTCTGGCTATTTACGAAGACCGCACGCGCTCGCTACGCTACACGAACGCAGGCCACAACGCGCCGTTTCTCATTCGCACTGATGGCCAAGTTGAGCGCCTGACTACAGGCGGCATGATGGTCGGAGCATTCGATTGGGCCGTTTACGAAGAGTCTTCGGCCACGCTTCAGCCCGAAGACCTGCTTCTAATCTTCTCCGACGGAATCAGCGAAGCGGAGAACGAAGCGGGCGAGGAATACGGCGAGCAGAGGCTACAGCAATTCGCAGTCGAGCATAGAGCTATGTCCGCAGACGAGTTGCGAAACGCAATCTTTCAGGAGATTGATTCATGGTCAGGCGCGCGCGAAAGAAAC
>QHXM01000219.1 GCA_003222945.1 Acidobacteriota bacterium | reverse complement strand
GTGACGGGCACGCGCGCGAAGATGGTCGTGCCCGCGTTCGGCGCGGACTCGATCTCAAGCGTGCCGCCGACGAGCACGGCGCGCTCGCGCATTCCGAGCAGGCCGAGACCCTCGTGCGAGTCGGCTTTCTCCTCGACGTTGAAGCCCGCGCCGTCATCTTCGACGATGAGGACGACCGAGTGATCGCGTCGTTCGAGCAGCACGTCCACGCGCGTGGCCCTCGCGTGCCTGCAGGTATTGTTGAGCGCTTCCTGCGCGATGCGGTAGAGGCAGGTTTCGGTCTCCGGCGAGGGGCGCGACATTTCCATGTTGGTCGAGTGATATTCGGCGGCGATCTGAAAGTGCTTCGACCAGTCTTTGACGAAGTTCCGCGTCCTCCTCGCAGACGATCACGAGACGGTGCGCGCCGGGCTGCGTCTGATCGTCAACGCGCAAGCCGACATGGAGGTCGTCGGCGAGGCGAGCGACGGGCGCGAGGCTGTCGCGCGGGCGCAGGAACTTCTGCCCGACATCGTCGTGATGGATGTGTCCATGCCGCACATGAATGGGTTGAAGGCGACCGAGAAACTAAAACAGGTGTGCCCGCAGGTGAAAGTCTTAACGCTCACGCGCCACACGGACGACGCCTACCTGCAACAGATACTACGCGCGGGAGCATCCGGCTATGTCTTGAAGCAAAGCCCGCCCGCCGAATTGCTCCATGCTATTCGCGCCATCGCCTCAGGCGGCAAATACCTGGACCCGGCTGTCGCAGGCAAACTCATCGGCAGCTACGCGGGGCGGACGGCTTCCTTGCGCGGCGACGCGCAAGGAAGCCTGAGCGAGCGTGAGGCGGAAATCCTGCGTCTCATCGCGTGGGGCTATAGCAACAAAGAGATCGCCGCCCGCCTGGAAATCAGCGTCAAGACCGTCGAGACACATAAGTCAAACGCGATGAAGCGGCTTGATATGCACAGCCGCATTGACATCGTGCGCTTCGCGCTCCTGCAAGGCTGGCTGCAAGATACTTGATCGCATCGCTCAATCTCATTCTCTCTCGTCTTTCCACCCAACAATATCTTTTTAACCGGATAGGGATAATCCCTAAAAACTTTTCGCACCTTCCTGATGGGCGAATAGTTTTCATTATGGGATAGTCTGGCGGTCAGCTTATAAAAGCCGGAGTTCAGCCGGGAAACTGAACGGGACAAGGGGAGAACCAAGAGGGTGAGTTTCGATAAGAACTCGCCCTTTGTATCACCCCCGATTTACTCAAGAGGAATTACATCCCCCGACGAGTAGCGAAGTAAAATTCGCGCCACTAATTTTCAAGCGTTCTTACAGGTCATGCTTACTTTACCGCGCAACTCAAACGAACGGACGGACGCCTCTTCAGGCCGTCAGCAGGCGGATGGTAATGAGCCGCTCGTGCTGGTGGTCGAAGATCATGACGATACGCGCTTCATGCTTGAGTATCTGCTAGGAAGGCGCGGCTGCCGTGTAGCGGTGGCCGAGGATGGCGAGATGGCCGTCCGCATGGCCGAAACGGAGCGCCCTGATCTGATCCTGATGGATGCCACGCTCCCGCGTCTGGACGGACTTGCGGCCACGCGCCGGATACGCCAAACGGCTGCGCTCGCGCGCGTGCCGATAGTTTTTCTTTCCGGCCACGCCCAAGCCTCCTTTCGCGCCGTGGCGCTTGCAACAGGCGGCGACGATGTTTTAGCCAAGCCGTTTGAGCTTGCCCAACTGGAAAGAGTTATCGAAAGACATCTCGGAAAACCGAGGCTGTAAACGCAAAGTAGTTTCCAAAGGGGTTTTATCATGAGCACCTCGCTTCGCAATCAACAAAAGCTGTTCGGCCTGTTCGAGCTGGACCCGTTAGGGACCATTCTCTATTCCCGAATCGAGCCGGACGGTGAAGCCAACGAAGCAGCGCCGAATGTGGCAGGCCATAATTTCTTCGACGAGGTCGCGCCGTTTGAAAATGCTGAAGAGCTTCGTCAACGAATCAGTAACTTCATACATAGTGATGGGCAGGCCGAGAACTTCCATTTCACGTGTCAGTGTGATGCCGGACGGCTTCCCGTGAAGGTTCTTCTGGCGCGTATCCGCGAGCGCTCCAACGGACAGCACACGAAATCCATCCTCATGCACATTAGAAAAGTTCAGCAGGCATCAGGCTGAACTGCCTGATCTCCCTTCGAGACTGGTTTTGAAACGGAGAGTTGATGATGAATGAAACTGAGAGCAAGAATAACTTCCAGATGAAAAACGCGACCGCTACTTACAGGGGAGCGTCAACCGCCGGTATCCATCAGTCATCGCAAGAGGTCTCCGGTATCTGCCGCGCGCATAAATTCGTCAAGCCGGTTCCATTCAATGGACTGCTCACTAACAAGCTGCTGACGCAGTTGCCCGGCGAAGATTTCGCGCGCCTGCTTCCACACCTTGAGCCGGTCTCACTCTCCTGTGGCGAAGACCTTTATGGGTTCGAGGAAGGTATCCGTGCCATTTATTTCCCTGAGACCGCCGTCATCTCGCATCTTTATGTGATGGAGGACGGCAGCACCACAACGGCAACCGTCATAGGCCGTGATGGGCTGGTCGGACTCTCAGCAGTCTTAGACGCAGGCACGCCGTCCTACTACACGCAGGTCATCATCGGGGGAAGCGCCCTGAGGGTTGAGGCGGAAGTTATCAAGGAAGCGTTCAATCGCGGCGGCGCGATGCAGCGTCTTCTTCTAAGCTATATGAATGCCCGCCTCGCGCAGCTTTCCCAGCGAGCAGTCTGCAATGGCCGTCACAAGCTGAACGAGCGACTCTGCACCTGGCTGTTGATGATTCATGACCGGACGGGTGACGAGCAGTTGCCACTGACACATGAAGAGATCGGCCAACAACTAGGCGTGCGCCGCGCAGGCATTACTACGGGCTGTAATGTCCTCCGACAAAGCGGTGCGATCAGTTACCGTCGCGGCAGGATTCGTATCCTTGATCGGCAGAAGCTGGAAGCCGCCGCCTGCGAATGCTATCACGCGCTGACGCAGGCCATCGAAAATTCTTTAAGCAGAAAGCGGTAAGGCATGTCAGGCAGCCCGCAACCCGTGAACGAAAACCGTCTGCTCGCCACACTCAGCGTCGAGGAGTATGAATTGCTCGCGCCACATCTTAAGCCGGTTTCACTTTCCCTGAGCGAGATCCTCTTCAGGCCGGAAGATTATCTTGAGCGCGTTTATTTCCTGACCACCTCGATTGTTTCGCTGCTGACGGAGTTGTCTGACGGCAACGGGATGGAGGTCGGGCTTGTAGGCAGCGAGGGGATGGTCGGCGTCTCCGCCATCCTGGGCGGAAGTGAGACGAAGGTCGCCACCGTCCAGGCTCCTGGCGAGGCGCTCACGATGAAGACCGAAAAGCTCCGCGAAGAATTCAACCGGGGCGGAGTCTTCCAAAATGCCCTCCTGCGCTACACGCACGCGCTGATGACGCAGATTTCGCAGTCGGTCGTCTGTACTGCCCGCCACTCAATTGATGGACGAATGGCTCGCTGGCTGCTCATGTACCATGACCGGGCGGAGGGGGACGAGTTTGAACTGACACACGAATTCATGTCGAACATGCTCGGCGTGCGCCGCGCTGGTGTGAGCGAGGTCGCTCATCAACTTCAGGAGCTTGGATTTATCAGTTACCAGCGCGGGCACATCAGGATTCTCGACCGGAAAGGTCTGGAAGAATTTGCCTGCGAATGCTACCCCGTCATCAAAAAAAAGTTTGATGACTTTCTGCCCTAGCCATACGTCAGTTTGCGCCATCCAGTTCGTAGTGTCCTAAAGCGTATCTACTTTCTGCCTCTCCTCTGCTACAATGCTTGAGTTGCTGCACTTCGTCATTCGATTGTCGGCAATGCCCTTTATGACGCAGACTCTTCCCAATTACAAGGTAATACTCCGCAACTCGCGCGAGGGAGATAAATGGTGAACCATACAAGTCGCCAGCCAATAGTCTTAATAGTTGAAGATATTGATGAGATTCGCACCGGGATGAACAATTCATTGCGCGACTGTGGCTACAAGGTGCTAGAGGCAACTGACGCTGACGAGGCGCTTGAAGTCGCCACACGCTGGCCCCCAGACCTGATCCTCACTGAGGAAGAGGTGCCCACTTTTGCCCTTTTATTGGAGAGGACGCGCGAAAACAGATCGCTCAGAGGTCTGCCGGTAATGATCGTCAACCCAGATGCGGAAGAAGGTACGCGCTACGCAGATGCGTTTGTGGTTGCCAACTACGATCAGCTAAAGCACTTTCTGCCCAGCCCGGACAAGGTATACGACCAGGAATAACTGACCGCCGCTTGAGATTTAATGAACGAGCCATCAATCCTTCACAACATTCCCCAATCTGAGCGTTATGTGCCTGCTTCTCGAAGGTGACTATCCCGTGAAGGGAGGTATGGGCGTGGGAGGAAGCGACCGTTATGAGTAGGAACTCTACCCGCTCGCTAAATAAATGGCGAGGCACGTCTGCTTGATCGCCAAGAATTAATTACCGCCGGTCGCTATCCTCCAGCTCAACGCACTTAAATCATCAGATGATATCGACCCGATCCAAATTTGTCTCAGCACGCCTCGAGAGGCCAGAATGTTCAAACTGAGCTTCTACGAGTCTACTTTTGATTGCTGGCTTTCGCAGATTCTTCAAAAGCGTCTATGCCAACCTGCCGTCATCTCTTGCGCTAATTTATTGCTATCTTTCGCCACCCATGTCCGCACTAAATAGCATCTTCATAGGGGCGCTGATAATTGCTCCCTGCCTCCAATTCTTCACTATCAGTCTCTGGAATCATGCGCTCCGTTCAATCGAAACAACATCCGCTAGCATCCTTGATTCATTCGTCACTAGATTGACTTCGCAAACCGCAAAGTTCCGCACTATTGAATATTTGCTTAAACTCGCACAGACACTCAACTGGCAACTGAGATCACTAACATTAAGTGGTACATCAACGCTTTACCCGATTTGAAAGAACCGGTCATGACCGCTCGCGCACACATCGAAAGACATGCTCACATACTTCTGGAACGCGCACTTTCCTTACTCAATCTTTAGCACCGCATCAGCTTCACTCGCTTACAGCATAGCCGTTGATTAGCTCTGCACGATGAGCCACAAAATCTCTCAAAATATTTATGGCCCACAGGTAAGAAGCCTTATTTGTCAACAATTGAGAGCTAAACATTGCAATTAGTCTCTTTGTCTCAATCAAAGCGATAACGTAACGATTATGATGTGTTACGGATTCAACCAACTCTGCTCGGCACAATACTTGCTCGTTAACTTCGCGTCTTACTCACAAATTACTGTTTACAAATAAGGAGCATCGAGTTGAGTAGAAAAATGAGTTGAAAGAGCATCGTGATTCAAAATCTCTTCACAGTAGAAGACACAAACGGAAGAACTATACGGATGAAATTTACGGGGCGCGACTGCAATTTGAAGATGCACGAATCCTCGATGATTACGGCAAAGCAAACCGTCTGGAGCGCTCCGAAGTGGTCAGACGAGGACTACATCATTTCGTGCTTTGGCAGAAGGATTCAAGGAAATCGGTGTGGATGAGATGCGTTGGGTAGCTGGCGTGCATCTCAATACAGACAATCCACATGTACATCTACTGCTCAACAAAAATGCTATCCTTCGTGAGACACAAGACCTCATTCGCATCCCTAAGCTGACCGCTCCGCTGATTGCTCATTATACGATTCGACCAGACAAAACACGTGTGTTTTCTTACGGCACAATCATCAACTCTGAAGATTTGCGCTCTATTCTTACAGCTCCATCAAGCGGCTTAATCATAGTTTCAGACGAAAAAGACCTACGTTTGGAAAAAGTCCTTGAGCATGATTTCACTCATCAACTTCAACATACCGTAGAGCCAAGCCGTGCCAGGCCAGACCGTCTGACTATCGCCCATGATTCATCAGCGAAGGAACATTCGCACACCTCTCCACTTATCCGCTCACGCTGACCTCTCGCGTGAATGTGAGCAGATAGGTGGTTCGCATACGAGCCATTGTTCTCCCAGCAGAGGGTGAAGTGATTGGTAAATGTGCCTATCTAGTTCTTCAGCGCAAGTGCATAAAGATTGCTATTGGATTCCCTGCTTTAAGCAGATCAGTTCAGATCGAGGATACTCAAGGTGGCAAAGAATGAACGAATGCTGCCTGCCTTGCTGTCAAAAAGGATACACCTACGCTCCATAAGATTCAGCGGGTCCATCGCACTCCAATCGGCTGACTGATATCAGTGGCACAGATCATCGGACAAGTTACACATGACATGACTCGCCGCATTGAGGAGATGGGCCAACATCATTCCAGGACTCACAACCGATTGTTAAGTTCTTGCCAAGCTGGAAAAAATAAAAGCGGTCAGCAATGAGAGGTAATAACAAATGAGTGCTCAACTTCTAGCTTTTGAGCAACACAAACTATGGGACAAGAAAGCCCTGGCTGACTTCCTTGACGTGTCTGTTTACTGGATAGACAAGCAGCTCAGCAAAGACTCGGGCGATCCGATCCCGCACATCAAGCTCGGAAAACTCGTGAGGTTTGACCCCCAAGACACTCAGTTCAGAAAGTGGCTGGAGGGCCATAGGGTCACGAACGGTGACGAGGATTAGTCATGGCAATCTACAAGAAAAGAGGAGTGTACTGGTACAACTTCTGGTGGAATGGAATTCACATCCAAAAATCCACCAACCAGGGCAGTGCTAAAGTCGCAAGGCAGATGGAGTCTGCTCATAAAACCAAACTCGCTAAAGGCGAGA
>QHXM01000218.1 GCA_003222945.1 Acidobacteriota bacterium | reverse complement strand
CCAGAGACGACGCGGCGGGCGAGGCTTACGACAAGGTTGCTAAGATGCTTGGGCTTGGTTATCCGGGCGGACCAATCATCGAACGGCTTGCGCGCGAGGGCAACCCGCGGAGTGTCCGCTTCAGCATTCCGCGCATGGGCGACCGTAAACCTGATTTCAGTTTCAGCGGGTTGAAGACTGCAGTATCAAAGCACGTGCGCGAGACAGGGTTGCAGCCTGTCGCAAACGGCGAAGAGCCGTCGCAGGCTATTAAGAATCTCGCGGCGAGTTTTCAGAGCGTAGTGGTTCGCTCTCTAGTTGGAACGATGGAGCGACTTGCAGAAGAGCACAGGCCGAAGACCTTGATCGTCGCAGGCGGAGTTGCCTGCAACAATGCTTTAAGAGAAGCATCGCGCGAGGCTGCTGAGAGACTTGGCGTGCCTGTCTATTTCCCTTCACCTCATCTCTCGACGGACAATGCAGCGATGATAGCCGCAGCCGGGACTGTGAAACTACAGGCTGGCGAGCGCGCAGGCTGGGACTTGAATGCAGACGTAAGTTTGCGTTTACAGAATCTGGACGTTGAAGACGAAGCACTGCGGCGCAGTCGCGTGCGATACAGGTTATAAAGCAGAATACAGAATTCAGGAGTCCGAGAGTCAGAATAAAAGAAAATCCAAAAGCGGATGGGTTGCAGCCTTATCCATTCTGAATTCTGACTCCTGACTTCTGCTTTTCCAAATATCGAGCCGCTTTGCTTGCGAGGAGCAAAGCGGCTCGTTGTGCCGATAAGGTGCGACGCTCAAACGAGCACCACAGTTCTTACCGGCGAAGCCGTGCGAACTCTTCGGATCGCATCCGAATATTCTTCGCAAACTTGACGGGCTTCTGCGCGTCCAACTCAATCGTTACAACGTCGCCCTCCCGAATCTCTTTAATAGAGATCAGCTTTCCGTTAATCGTCACTCGCGTTCCATTGCCGTCAACTGCAATCACATGCTCAACGCCTGAGCGCGCCATAACGGAGATGTGCGAGTCGGCCACCTCCACGACCTTGGCGTTGACGATACGCGTGTTCGTGTCTTCATCACCACGACTTGCGGCTCTAACAGTATTTGAAAAGAGCGCGAGCAATAGAGCCGTCAATGCGGCTGCGAGGGTTTTTGTTTTCATCTTTTTCCTCTCCGCCTTCTGATTGTCGGGGAGATGTACGGAAGACAAGTCAGCAATCAATATGCCGCCGAAGAGGGATGAAGCTGATGATAGGTTAATGGCTGAGATTAAAAGGAAAAGGGGTTTGTTGCGAAATGCTTGCCGTTTTATGAGTGACTACTAACAGTTCAGGTAGTTCGCCGATCAGGTACTATTGCGAAACGCCTAAGCTGGGACCGCAAGGCTGTTGCCTGCATTGAGTGCTTCGCAAGAAGCGCGAACAAACAGTTAGATTGCAAGGCAATCTTGCAGGCCGTGCCGCCTGCGCTCCCGGCACAATCAGCCAAAGATATTTCTTACTTTATCTATCAAGCCTTTGTCTTCAAGGTCTTTGGTTTCGACTTCGGCGAGTTGTTCGAGTATGCGGCGCTGCTCGCGCGTTAAGGTTGTTGGGGTGACAACTGTGACGGCTACGAAGAGGTCTCCGCGCCCGCGCCCGCCAAGCACGGGCATACCTTGTCCTTTCAGACGAAAGATAGTGCCGGTCTGCGTTCCTGCCGGAATCTTTACCTGCTGCTGACCATTGAGAGTCTCAACAGCTATCTCTGAGCCGAGCGCGGCCTGTGAAAAGTTTATAGGCACGCTCGCGTATAGATTGCTTCCCTGCCGCTCGAACCGCTCGTGTTCCTGTACGTGAATTACAACGTACAGGTCGCCCGTCGCTCCGCCCTGCGTGCCGGATTCGCCTTCGCCTGCGATGCGTAGGCGCGAGCCTGTCTCAACGCCAGCGGGAATCTTGACCTCCATAGTCTTCTCGCGCTCAACGCGGCCAGCGCCCTTACAAGCGTCGCATGGAGTTTTAACCACGCGGCCTGTTCCGCGACAGTTCCCGCACGTGCGCGCCACAGAGAAGAAGCCCTGTTGATAACGAACCTGTCCTGCGCCTGAGCAGGTTTGACAGGTTTCAGGTTGTGTGCCTTCCGCTGCGCCAGAGCCTTTGCATTTGTCGCAGGTCTCAAGCCTGGGGATGCGCAGTTGCGCAGTCATTCCTGCCGCAGCGTCTTCCAGCGTGATTTCAAGATCGTAGCGAAGGTCTGCGCCGCGCTGCGCTGCGGAGCGACGACTGCCGCCGCCAGCGCGTGCGCCTCCAGCGCCAAAAACATCTCCGAAGCCGAAGAGGTCTCCTAGAATGTCTTCGATTCCGCCGAAGCCGGGTGCGCCCCAGCCTCCAGCGCCTGCGCCACTTGAAACTCCTGCATGGCCGAAGCGGTCGTAGCGCCGTCGCTGCTCAGCATCGGAGAGAATTGAATAGGAATACAGGAGTCAGAATTCAGAATCCAGAAGGCAGTAGGCAGAAAGCAGTAGGCAGTAAAAGCATCTCTTGTCTTTGCTGCATTCTGCCTTCTGCCTTCTGCTTTTACGCTTTCTTCTCCTCGCCGGGCATATTCATCATTACGCTTGTGAGGTCGTTTGCCAGGAGTTGTACCAGGTCGATTGCCTGCTGAATCTCGTTTGTATCTTCTGATCGCATAGCTTCGTCGGCGCGGCTGAGCGTCTGCTGACCCACCCTGCGATCATCGCTTGAAAGCAAGTTGCCAAACTCGTTGAAGGCGCGTCGAGTGTTCCGCACGAGAGTCTCAAGCCGGTTTCGCAATCCTATTATTTCTCTGGCTCGCCGGTCCGCCTGAGAAGATGTCTCCGCCTCGGCAATCAGACGGCTAATCTCATCCGGCGAAAGACCCGATGTTGGAGTGATACGCATCTGCTGTTCAAGCCCCGTCGCTTTGTCTTTAGCTGAGACTGAGACTATGCCGTTCGCATCAACCTCAAAAGAGACTTCAATCTGCGGGACTCCGCGCGGGTTTGGCGCAATACCTACCAACTCGAACTTGCCCAGGCTACGGTTGCCTTCGGCTATCTCGCGCTCGCCTTGAAGAACGTGAATCTCAACGGACGACTGTTATCAACGACGGTCGTAAACGTCAGGCTGTTGCGAAGCGGGATGGTCGAGTTGCGCTCTATGATTTTAGTGAACAACCCGCCGCGAGTCTCAAGGCCGAGGCTCAAGGGCAGCACATCCAGAAGCACTATGTCTTTCACATCGCCCGCCAACACCGCTCCCTGAATCGCAGCGCCCATCGCAACCACTTCGTCAGGATTTATCTCGGATGAAGCCTCTTTGCCGAATATCTCCTGCACAGTGCGCTGAACAATAGGAGAGCGCGTCTGCCCGCCCACGAGAATCACTTTGTCAATATCGTTGGGCTGAAGCTTCGCGTCCCACAGTGCTTTCTGGCAAGGCTCAATGGTCTGCTCCACAAGATCGGAGACGAGCGCTTCAAACTCTTCGCGCGTCAAAGTCTTGTTGAAGTGCTTTGGTCCTGTGGAATCTGCTGCGATGAATGGCAGGTTAATGTTCGTTTCGGTCGCGGACGATAGATCGCACTTGGCGCGTTCCGCCGCTTCTTTCAGGCGTTGAAGCGCGAGGCGGTCCTGTCTGAGATCAATCCCTGTCTCTTCCTGAAACTTGTCCGCCATCCAGCCAATGATTCGCTCGTCGAAATCTTCGCCGCCCAGGAATGTGTTGCCCGAAGTTGAGAGAACTTCAAAGACGCCGTCGTTCATCTCAAGTATCGAGACATCGAACGTGCCTCCGCCCAAGTCATAAACGGCGATTCGCTCAGACTCCGTCTTTCCCAAGCCATAAGCGAGCGCGGCAGCCGTAGGCTCGTTGATGATGCGCTCGACTTTGAGACCAGCGATTTTTCCAGCGTCCTTCGTGGCCTGTCGCTGCGTGTCGTCGAAATAAGCGGGCACTGTGACGATAGCGTCCGTCACGGCTTCGCCTAAAAAATCCTCAGCAGCCGTTTTCAAACGCTGAAGCACTATGCCGGAGATTTCCGGCGGGCTGTAGGTTCGCCCCTGAATGCGTATGCGCGCATCGCCGTTCTGCGAGTCAACAATCTCAAAGGCAGATGACCCCTTCATGCGCGCGACTTCCGTCGAATTGAACTTTCGACCTATCAGGCGCTTGACTGCATAGACGGTGTTGCTCGCATTGGTCACGGCCTGACGTTTGGCAATCTGTCCTACGAGACGCTCGCCCTTGTCTGTGAAACCTACGACCGTGGGAGTTGTGCGCCCGCCCTCTTTGTTCGGCACAATCTGAACCGCACCGCCTTCGAGGACCGCAACGCAGCAATTCGTCGTACCCAAATCAATTCCAATAACTTTGCCCATAATATTAAGAGTGATGAGTGATGAGTAATGAGTGATGAGTAGGAGCTTGGTTTTTACTCATTACTCATCACTCATCACTCATTACTACCTTGTTGCTACTTTGACTATCGCGGGGCGGAGCAGCTTCTCTCCTAAGCGATAGCCAGGGACTATCTCTTGAATGACGGTGTCTGGTTCGTACTCTTCCGTCTGTTCTGTGATGACGGCTTCGTGCACGTGCGGGTCGAAGCGGTGACCTAGAGCGGCTACGGGTTTAAGGCCGAGTCCTTCCAAAACGCCGCTCAGTTGCTTGTAGATAAGTTCTACGCCGTGCAGGAAGTGGCGAAACTCTTCGGACTCGGTCGCCTGCAAAGAATCTTCCGCATCGAGCGCGCGGCGCAGGTTGTCAAGAACGGGCAACAGCTTGCTCACCACATCCCCAACCATTCGATTATAACTTTCCGTACGGTCGCGCTCCACACGCTTGCGATAGTTCTCGAAATCTGCCTGACGACGTGCCAGCGCGTCGCGCAAATCATTACGCTCAGCCTTGATCGCGTCGCGGTCCGCTTCAACACGGCGTAGCTCGGCGCGCGTTGCGAGCAGTTCGGCGAGCATAGGACCGGTCGGTTGCGGGTCGGGTGTAGGACTTGAAGATGCCTCCGCTTCGCGCTTCTTTGTTTCGGCGGTTGGCGCTGCCTGATGCTGATCTTCGCGTCGCTCGGGCACTTCATCCGGCGGCGGTCCACCGGCAGTGTCCGCATCGTCCGCACGATCACGCCCACCAGCGTCCGACTGTTCCTGCCCGCGATCTATGCGGCGCTTAACTTCTGTTTCATCCTCGTAAGACGAGCCGCGCCCAATCTCTTCAGATGAAAGATCGTCCTCATTCGAACGAGCTTCAGTGGCGCGCTCGTCCTCTGCTTTCGAGACTTTATCGTCGTCAACAAAGTGTATGGGGATGCGATTCGTCTTGTGTCCTTTTTTGTTCGCCATCATTGTTTCAACCCCTGGATAATTGCGCACCGCATGGAATCAATCCCTTACTTTAATTCTAAGCGGCTGTGTTTTCACGTAGCAGTTGCTCTATGTGACGAGCCATGTAATTAACAACGGCCATCATGCGCGCGTACTCGATACGCATTGGGCCTACGACGCCGAGCGTGCCTATGGTCTCGTTGCCGAGCCAGTAAGGCGCAGTAATCAACGCGCAATTCTGCATGGAAGGCGTGACGTGCTCGCGCCCTATGATGACCTGCACGTTACCCGGAAAAGGTTGCTCGCGCGAGACGCACTCGTTCAAGATTTTGATAAGCCGCGACTTCTCCTCAAACGTGCGGAACAGTTCGCGCATTCTTTCAGCGTCGGCAAATTCAGGCTTCGTCAGAATATTCGACGCACCGGAAACTGTAACTTCCGGCTGACCCTCTTCACCTTCAAGGCTTCGGTTGCAGAGCAGTATGGCGTTTCTGAGCAGCCGGTCGTAGAGGGCTTTCTCCTCGCGCATCAATTCCAGAATCTCTGCGCGAATCGCAAGCAGGCTCCTGCCGCCAAACTCCACGTTCAGATAACGCGCCGTCTGCTCAAGCTCTTCCTGACTCAAGCTCTCATCCAGAAGAATGATCTTGTTGTGAACGATGTTGGGCGCAGAGACCATTACAACGAGGATTCGATTATCCGCGAGCTTTAGAAACTCTATGTGCTGCAAATGATTGTCCGCGAGAGACGGCGAGATGACTATGCCAACGTTTTCTGATAACTCCGAGAGCGCGTGCGAAATCTTCGTCATCAAGCGGTCCGGCGCGCCAGCCGTCTCGACTTGCAAATCATTTAAGAAGGAGTTGATGGCCGCCAGGTCCGATTTTGAAAGGGGCGCACAACCTATCATGTTGTCAACATAGAAGCGATAGCCCTTGTCCGTAGGAATGCGTCCTGCAGAGGTGTGCGGCTGCTCTACAAGCCCCGCCTCTTCGAGTTGCCCCATGACGTTGCGAATCGTCGCCGCGCTCCAGCCCGAAGCGTGCGCAAATCGGTCCGAGATAGTTTTCGACCCGACAGGTTCGCCCGTCACCAGATGCTCCTTTATGATTGCAGACAGGACGGCCTCACCGCGCGAGTCGGTTGCTTTGGAGCTATTTCGTTGAGGACTTGAGATGCGGCTGACCATTTTGCTCAAGGGGCGCGACGCGCAGGGCTTCAAAATTCTCGGGGGAACGAGCGCATCGGCTGATAAAAATTTCAATATCACTGCGACTTCCGGGCTGTCAACAATTCTTCTGGCGTGCTCGGACTGAAGGACGCGCACGGGAGTGTTCTCACGAGTCCAGCTAGAGTATAGCGGATTGTGCGATGGAGCGGCAATCAATCTCTTCTCTTTCTTTGGGCTGGGGTCAGAGGCTGCTTAAATCCAACGTCTTTCTTAAATTTAGCCTCTGCGGGCGTAGGGGTTCTTCTCTTCGTCGGACTTAAACTACTGAGAGCGGCAAGTTTAAGACAGCCATGTATTTTCCGTTTTGGCCTGCGACGAATGCAGTGTAGCGCCATTTCATGCTATTTCAACAGCTTAGCGCCATTTTCTCACAGCCTGTTTGACCTGTCAGCTGCCTTACTCGTAATATCAAGTGCGTCGATTGATACTTCCCAGAGATCATTCAGGGCGACTCCCAAACAGCCACTGCACGACACTTTTCAAGAGCGGTTAAGGAACAAGAGTCTTCGTTAGAGGTTTCGCTTTATGTCACAGCCACAGCCACATCTTCGCGCCCTTTTCAACGAAGCCTTCCGCCAGCTTGCGCGCAATCGCCCGTTGCCTGAGATAGAGGTCAAGTTCTACCCTTACGCTGGAATCAGCCATAAGATTCGACTGCGCTCAGGCCGCCTCTATGTTCGCATCTCAGACATCTTCAAGAACGCACCCCCAGACGTTCATCGCGCCATTGCATTCATACTCGTCGCGCGTCTTCTATCAAAGCGCACGCCCGAAACACACGAGCGCATCTATCGCGCTTACGCTTATTCGCCGCAGGTGCTGCGCGCTTTAGACATCGCACGCCGTCGTCGCGGTCGCAAATTCGTCTCCACAGCGCGCGGGCGTGTTTATGATCTGGACAAGATTTTCCAGCGGCTGAATCGCCGCCACTTCGACGGCGAGATTGAGAAGCCTACTTTGACCTGGTCGCAACGTCGCACGCGCCGCATACTCGGTCACCACGACGCAGCCCACGACACGATCGTCATAAGCAAGACACTGGACGCTGCGGACGTGCCTGAATGGTTCGTCGAGTACGTCCTCTTTCACGAGATGCTGCACATAAAGCATCCTGCGCGTTTCATAAAGGGCAGGCGCTACTATCACACGAACGCATTCCGCTCAGAAGAGCAGAGCTTCCCCTATTACGAAGAGGCGCAGCGCTGGCTCGAACTGATCGCGCTACAGCAGCGCGTCCCGCATACGCGCGCAGCCTGAAGATTTTATTTGGAACTTAATAAAAGTAAGGGCGTAATTACAGGCAGGTAGGTAGGCTACTGAAAAAGAGCGGGCGAGTGAAACGGGAAGCGTTAGACCCTCCGACGTTTTCCCTTAACTCGCCCGCTCTTGGGCTTTTCGGCAATAGACACTCAAAAACCTTTCCTGATACTCTTCTCACCTTTCATACTCGACATTCAAAGAAGGAGCAGCCAAATGTCAGAAGCCGTTTTCAAAGGAGTCGAAATCGTAGGCACGTCGGACCAGAGTTTCAGCCACGCGATTGAAGTAGCCGTGCAACGCGCACGCCAAACTCTTCACAACCTTTCGTGGTTCGTCGTCAAAGAACAGCGCGGCGGCTTGCAGCAGGGGCGGCTGGAATATCAGGTAACGCTCTGTGTCTATTTCAAGCTGGACAAGATGGAGAATCCTATGAACGCGGGCGATCAGGCAGGCGAACAGGTGTAAGTTAAACCTGAAATCGGTGCGCTGGACAAATGGCGCAGACGCCCGCTAGACTACGAAGTTTGCTAACAAGCCGCGTGCTTCCTCTATAGATTGTGTGTGCTTGATTAGTCGAACCATATTTCTTTCATACGGAGATTGATCTTCTTTTATGGCAATTCCTGCAACACAGATTCGACGCGGCATGGTCATAGTTTTCGAGGGGCAGCCCTGTAAGGTCGTTGAGTTTCGCCATCACACGCCCGGAAACCTGCGCGCTATGGTTCAGACCAAGCTTCGCAACATACGAACGGGCGCATCGTTCGAGCATCGCTTCCGCTCAGCGGACACAGTGGAACGCGCCTCGCTCGAACAGCACGACATGGAGTATCTATACTCAGACGGCTCGCAACATCATTTCATGAACACGGAGAACTACGAGCAGATAGCTTTGACTGAAGAAGACTTGGGCGACGCCGCGCAGTGGTTGATGCCGGGGCTGAAGATTCAGGTTGAGTTTTACGAAGGCGCGCCCATTGGCGTCGAGCTTCCAGACTCTGTTGAATTGACCGTGATGAGCACAGACCCTTCCTTAAAAGGCGCGACCATCTCAAACGTCAACAAACCTGCGAAGCTCGAAAACGGCGTCACAATCCTGGTCCCGCCCTTCGTAAACGAAGGCGACCGCATACGCGTCTCTCCTGCCGAAGGGCGCTATATTGAAAGAGCGAAATAAAGTGATGAGGACTGAGGACTGAGGACTGAGTGAATAGCTATTCCTTCTCAGTCCTCAGTCCTCAGTCCTCAGTACTTATGTATCTCCTTTACAGCTTCCTATTCACGCTCGGAATCATTGCGCTTCTGCCGCGATTCGCGTGGGATGCGATTCGCAACGGAAAATATGTGGCTGGATTGCGCGAGCGGCTTGGACGATTGCCTGAGATAGACACGAAGGGACGACCCGTTATCTGGTTGCACTGCGTCTCTGTTGGAGAGG
>QHXM01000077.1 GCA_003222945.1 Acidobacteriota bacterium | reverse complement strand
GGAAGCTGATCAACGTTGAACTGGCGCGAAACTTTTCCGTCAGGGTCACGCAACACAGTCACATTCAACCCGTACTTCTTTGAGAAGGTGCGCAACTGCTCATCGGTCGCGTAGTTCTTGGACTTCGGCTGCTCGGAATCCGTGCTCACCCAGTAAACCACAACACCCTGCTCGCTATACTTGTCTGCTAGCTTGCGTATGCCCTGAAGCTGATTGCGCGAGAGCGGAAGCCAGCTTGCTCCGAAGGCCAGTACAACTACCTCACCGCGCAAGCTCTGTGCGGAAACATTTTGTCCGTCAATCGAGCGCAGAGAAAACTCAACTGCCTGCGGAGCGTTTACTACTTTTCGCGGCAGAGAAGCGTAAACCGAGAACGGAATCATAATTGAAAGTGTCGCTGCGGCCATAGCCTTGCGACTTTTCAGAAACATCTGTTTCTCCTTTTCGCCTCTGCCAAGCACAAAGCGTCTGCCAGCCAACTTGCCAGCCCGCGCGTGCCTTAACTTCTTGGCGAGGCGATTCATACCAAGCCTTAGATGAGCTTTCAAGGCATCTGGTTGGATGGAAAACAGTAGGCAGTTAGCAGTTGGCAACAAGAACGAAAAGCATTTTGCTTTTACTGCCCACTGCCTACTGCTTTTTCGGTTCTGTTCCAAAAATCTCTAAGTACAGCGAGCGGTAATCATCCCATGTATCCATGTCGCGCGCAACGTAAGGTGTTGAGACAGGGACGCGCAATACTTCGTCGCGTTGAGCGTCGATGAGAGCACGCAAGCCACGCTCTCGGTCCAGATTCAGCAACTCTTCACGAAAGCTTGAATCAATCAGGACAGGATGCCCGCCGCGCCCTTCGTACTCCGGCACGACCAGACGCGCGCCCGTGCGCTCGCGTTCCGTAATCAGGAATTTTATGACTTCGGGCGGGATAGCAGGTTGATCCACGAGCGCAATGAAGAGAGCTTCTGACTTATGCGAAACCTGTTCGACGCCGCGCGCAACGGAAACGCCCATCTCGCTCAACGCTTCTTCATTGACTGCAAACAGAATCCGTAGATGCTTGAGCCGCCCATGCATCTCGTCAGCGCGATGGCCGACGACCAATACGATCTCCTCGACTCCACCCTTTAGAAGATTATCTATGCAGGCTTCTGCAACTGAACCCTCCCCGAAAGGAAGCATTGGCTTGAACGCGCCCATGCGACTGGAACGCCCGGCGGCTAAGAGAATGGCAGAAATCATAAAGAAGTAGGCAGAAGGCAGTTGGCAGCAAGAACGAAAAGCATTTTGCTTTCACTGCCTACTGCCTACTGTTCTCTCAATTCTTGGAGCGCTCGCAGAACGTAAGGTCTAGCCATCTGCTTGCGCCAGTTCATTAGAAAATCCGTGTTGTCTAAAGGGCGCGCTTTCATGTAGCAGCTTTCAGCCGCAGCCTGCATACGCTCTTCATCAAGCGGCGCACCTATGAGAGCTTGTTCGGCTTCCTTGACTTCGACGGGCGCGGGAGCGATGCCACCTAAGATTAACTTCGCATCTTTCACTGTTCCGTCATCGCTTAGATCAAGTCGCGCAGCCACGCCCAGCACTGGAAAATCGAACGCACCGCGACGACGAAGTTTCTTGTAGGTCGCGCGCCAGCCGTTTCTGGGCGGCAGTTGAATCTCAGTCAATAATTCATTGGGACGTTTACGCAGGTAATCAATTCCGTCATCGTTGTAAAGCCCCGCAGCGTCAACCACGCGCTCGCCTAGTGTGGAAACCAATTTAAGCTTCGCGCCCACAGCCACCATCAAAGGCACAAGGTCCGACGACTGCACAGCCCAGCACTTCCGACTTCCCGGCGCAACCCAGCAGACCTCGCCATCCTTCTTCAAACAAAAATTGATGCCCTTGCGCCACTCGTAATTCTGATCGTAGTAATTGCATCGCGTGTCCAGAAGAAGATTCCCGCCAATCGTCCCCATGTTCCGCAAGATAGGCGTAGAGATTGTCCGCGCAGCCTGAGCCACAAACGGATAATCACGATTGATAAGCATGTGTTCGCAGATGTCCGTCAAAGAAACGCTTGCTCCGATTCTCAAACCGCTTCGCCCATCGCCCGCAATCTGATTCAACTCTTTCAGCCTTGTTACGGAGATAACAGTCTTCGGCGTCTGCTGCCGCCGCTTCATATTCGGGTAAAGGTCAGTGCCGCCTGCCACGAACTGTCCTTCCGCGCCAGCATCGCTCATCATCTTCACCGCATCCGCGACAGTGCGCGGAACACGATAAGTGAATTTAGGAAGTCTCATCATAACGGTTTTATCATCCCCCTTGATTTACGAATGCGTAGCCACTCGCAGCATCTCTTTGTCGTCTTTCGCATCAGGCTCTCTTTTTATCTTTGGTCTTTAACTCCGGGTGGCGCGCAAGGAAACCGCCACGCCTTAGCTTATAACGGCCTGGCCTGAGCATGTCATCGTCAGTCCATCCACGCTTTAAGCCTTCCTCGTAGTCCTCCTGTGTGACTACAAGCTCAACCTCTTCATGTTTAAGCTCTGATTTCTCATCTTTCTTTTTCTTCATATAATTTCCTTTCTGCCAGCGTCGGTGGGCGTGCCGAGATGATCCGAATCAGGTCATCGTGCCGCTCAATGAAGACAACGAATAGCATACGTTGGAATGAATATCCGATGATGAAATAACGCACCTCGTCAAATGAGTGCTGGGCATCCTCACCCTCAAGCGCATTTGGATCATAAAAGACTCTGTGGCTTCGCCGAAGCTAACACTATGCTTCTTTAGATTGGCGACTGCCTTTTCATCATCCCACTCGAATCTCATTGCTGGCTTTTCTTCCTGGCAATCATTTCAAGAATGCACAGCAACGCGCGGCATCTCTTTGCCATCACCGCCTTCTGCTGGCGTCAGGACCTTCAAAGGCTGCGGCCACTCAACATCGGGAACACGTTTCGGACCAAAGCGTGCTTCTCGGCCTTTGGCTTTGTCGCGCAGCGCGGTCAAAACTTTTTCGGGCGTGATGGGCACTTCGTCTATGCGAACGCCGACGGCATCATAGACGGCGTTGGCGATGGCTGGCATGACTGGAAGAAGCGGACCTTGCCCAACCTCTTTCGCTCCGAACGGACCATTGGGGTCACGGTCTTCGATCAAGTAAGTTACGACATCGCACATCTCAAGCGTCGTTGGACTCTTGTATTCAAGAAGCGAAGGAAACTTGTGCACGACGTTGCGGTTAGCGCGATAGGTCATCTCTTCCATCAAAGCTTCGCCCAAGCCCATATAGACTGAGCCTTCGACCTGTCCCATGACGAGCGCAGGGTTGATTGATTGTCCTATGTCGTGGCCTATCCAGATGCGCTCAACCGTAACGATTCCTGTAGAAGCATCAACGTCAACTTCCGCAACTGCGGCAGAGTAGCTGTAGGCGGGCGATGGTCCGACGCCCGCGCCTTTGTAACGACCGGGCGAGCGCGGCGGCGTGTAAGAGCCGACCGTGCCGATTGTGCCGAACTTTGATTCGGCGAGCACGACAGCTTCGGCAAACGTCACGCCCGTCTCTGGATTCTCAACATCGAAGACGCGCCTATCCGCGAACGAAAGGTTCTCAATCGGCACAGAGAGTTTTTCAGCCACAGCCATCGTCAATAATTCACGCGCACGCTCCGCAGCCTGAATCGCGGCATTACCCGTCATCAACGTGACGCGGCTCGAATAGCTCCCCAAGTCAACGGGCGTCAAATCCGTGTCGGCTGTGATGACGCGAATGTCGAAAGGATCAATGCCAAGAATCTCCGCGACGATGTAGGCGAGGATTGAATCAGAGCCTTGACCAATATCAGTTGAGCCGCATTGGACGCAGACTCCGCCCTGACGGTCCAGTCGAAGCTGAACGCCTGAGTGCGGCATGTTGTTCCAGTAGATTGGAAGCCCTGCGCCGCAGATGTAAGAGCTACACGCTAGCCCCACGCCTTTGCCTTCCGGTAGCTTTCTGTTCTCTCTGTCCCAATTAGAAAATTTCTTCTTCCATTCTGAGCCTTCAACGACCTTCTCAATACACTTGCCTAAACCCATCGAGCCGATGCGAAGGTAGTTCGCCGTAACAGAGAAGGGCTGGACAAGATGCTTCAATCGCATCTCAGCCGGATCGAGTTTCAATTCTTCCGCAATCTTGTCCAGATGAACTTCGAGCGCGAAGCGAGGCTGCGGCGTTCCATGCCCGCGTTTTGGTCCGCACGGCGGCTTGTTCGTGAAAGCGCGAAGTCCTCGAAACTTGTAGCGCGGAACATTGTAGGTCACAGTCTGAAGCGCGCCAGTGTAGAAGGTTGAGGCAACGCCGTAAGAGCCGTAAGCGCCGCCGTCCAGAAACGATTGAAAGTCCATAGCCGTAATCGCGCCGTCCTTTTTCACGCCCGTTCTAATCTTCATCAGAACCGGATGACGCCCGCGATGACAATAGAAGACCTCCTCGCGCGTTAAGGTAACTTTCACAGGGCGACCCGTCATCATCGAAAGCTTCGAGACAATAATCTCGTGGTTGAAAGGATCGGATTTGCCGCCAAAACCTCCGCCGTTCGGTGTTGCGATGACCCGAATGTGGCTCGCGGGAAGTTCTAAAGTCTTAGCGAGCGCGCGGTGAACGTAGTGCGGCGTCTGAGTTGCGCTCCAGAGTGTGAGTTTATGGTCCGCGTCGAAATGAGCGACAGCCGCGTGTTGCTCCATCGGCAGGTGCGTGTTGCCTTCGTAGAATAAAATGTCCTCGCGTATTAAATCCGCCTCCTTGAAACCCTCGCCCATGTCACCGAATTCGAGCGAGACTTTTTTATGAACGTTCGCGCCGTCGCCATAATCGTGTATGCGCGGCTCATCAATCATCACGGCCTCTTCGATGCTCGTGATGGTTTGAAGTTCCTGTGAGAACGGCAAGAACGCCGGGCAATGCCTGAGCTTTCGAGGTGTCTATGCTTTTAATAATCGCGTGCGGCTCAGAGGAACGCAGGATTTTGCAGAAGAGCATACGCGGCAGCACGATGTCGTCGGCAAACTTCGTCTGCCCTGTGCATTTCTGGCGCGCGTCAACTTTGCGAAACGGTTTGCCTACGACTTTCAGCGGCTCGCTGTTTCTGCCGTTCTTTCCATTCTTATTCGTAGCCATAGAGACTAATCACTTTCGTTGCCAAGGATGAGTCTTATTCCATTTTGCCTCTGCTATTCTGCATCTCTGGCAGTACAGAACCTCAGCATACTTTGGACTGGCTTGCACTTCAGTTCCGTCACAAGGATTGACCACATTGTCAATTACACATCCGCCATAATCCTCAGTATTAGCATATGGAAAAAGTCTCTTTTCCGCTTCTAGGTATTCAGGCTTAAATTCAATAAGTCCATAAATAATTTCAACTTTATCTCTCTTCAAAAGTTCGCCATGAACGGGACATCGTTTGCCCTTCGACTCAGGGGGGATGTGATTGATCGTGTCAGAAAACTCAGGAAGTTTGTAAACAAAATTAATTTCTACATAATAAGGATTGATAAAGACGGGCTTAACATTGCAAGAGACATCCGATGGATTTTTGAAATCAAAAGTTAATTGTAATGATCGGTTATTCTTATCTTTTGGCTCTAATTCAAAGCGCCATCTTTTTGCTGCTTCCTCCGAAGTCCCGCATAACAGAGGATGTCCTGATATTGCTTTCGCGCTAGCAACGTCTCCTTTCGCATTGGTTTCAACTTCAACTTCTACTTTGCCAAAAACGTGAGCCATAGCCGCAATGATTGGATAAGTCGGCACAGTTGCATTAATCACTTTGGGCTGTTCCGGGCTTTGCTCAAATTGATGACTTGCTGTTGAATCATCTGGAATGAAAACAAGCAGCCCAAGAAAGATAAGCAATGATAGAGGAAGTCTCATTTCAATAAACTCTAAAAGGTTTATTATTGTTCGTTATTCATAGCCATAGATAGTCTCTTTAACTGCTTCGGCCTCTTCGCCTCTCATCTTCGCGGCGGCGAGTTCGACCGCTTCATAAATTTTCAGATAGCCCGTGCAGCGGCAGAGATTTCCCGACAGTGCCTCTTTAATCTCATCGCGCGAAGGTTCAGCGTTCGTCTTCAATAATTCTTTTGCGACAAGAAGGAAGCCGGGCGTGCAGTAGCCGCATTGCGCTGCGCCAAGGTCTGCGAAAGTCTCCTGCAAAGGATGAAGACCTTCCGCAGTTGCCATGCCTTCGATTGTCTCAACCTCTCGGCCTTCTGCATCGAGGCCAAGCATGAGGCAAGAAAGAATCGAGCGACCGTCAACGAGCACTGCGCAAGTTCCGCATTCGCCAAGCTCACAGCCATGCTTTGTGCCCATCAAGCCAAGGTCTTCGCGCAGGACTTCGAGCAGAGTCTTGTGCGGAGCGAAAGCTACTTCCGCAGGCTCGCCGTTCAAAGTAAGTTTGATATGAGCTTTCTGTTTTCTTCCTGACATACTCTTAGAATAAAGCCATTCGCAGATTCAGAAGAGAACTATTGTAATCGTTTTTGTTTAGGATTGCAGGCTGAGCGCGCGTCAAGCATTTGCCGCCACGCCGTTCTTCTTGCGGTTGAGTGTGATGTTGTCTATCAGGCGAGCACGGCCTATGTGGACCGCGAGCGCGATCAGGACTGTGCGGTCGTTCAGTCTCTCAAGCGATTCGAGCGTGTCCGCGTCCGCGACGCTCACGTAATCAATTCGCGCCAGAGGCTCTGCCGCAACTGTGGCCTGAACTATCGAAGCCAGGCGAGAGCCGGAGCGTTCGCCCTCTGCGTAGGCTTCTTTGGCGCTTGAGAGAGCGCGATAGAGAACGAGCGCGGCGCGGCGTTCACCCTCATTCAAGTAGGCGTTGCGAGATGAGAGGGCAAGGCCGGACTCTTCGCGCACGGTCGGGAGAACAACTATCTCTGTGTCGAAAGCAAGGTCGCGCACGAGGCGCTTGATGACGAGCGTCTGTTGCGCATCCTTCTGGCCGAAGAAGGCGAAATCAGGGCGAACTATGTTTAGAAGAACCGTGACCACAGTTGCCACACCGCGAAAGTGGCCTGGACGCGAGACGCCTTCTAATTGCTCGGACAATCCGCTGACAGTGATGTAAGTGGAAAAATCTTTCGGGTAAATCTCTTCAATCGTCGGCGCGAAGATGTAGTCAACGTTGTAGTCCGTGAGGATTGCAGCATCTTTCGTCAGATCGCGCGGGTATCGGTCAAAATCTTCGTCAAGAGAAAACTGCGTCGGGTTGACGAAGACTGAGACTACGACGACATCGCACATGCGCCGCGCTTCACGGATCAAACTTAGATGCCCGTCATGCAGCGCGCCCATCGTCGGCACAAGCCCTATGGTACGATCCTGCTCGCGCCTGACTTTGCGCGCAACGGATGCCATGCGTTGACGGCGATTTATGATTTCCATAAAGCAGTTGGCAGTTAGCAGTGGGCAGTGAAAGCAGTTTATCTTTACTGCCTGCTGCCTACTGCTTTTTCACCTCTTTGTTCGAGGTAATGTCGAGTTCCTTTGCGGCTTCAGCGGGCAGTCCGTAGGATTCTGCTTCCGCCGGGTACGAGCCGCCTCTTACGTCTTCGGCCCAGCGGCTGATTGCGTCCGTGACAGTCTCTCGAAGGTTCGCGTAGGGGCGAACGAAGCGGGCCACTTTGCCGAAGGTCAGGCCGAGCAGGTCGTGTATGACCAGGACCTGTATATCGCAAGCGGAGCCAGCGCCGATGCCTATGGTCGGAACTTTTACGCTCTCAGTTATCATCTCAGCAATCTCGCGCGGGACGACTTCTAGAACTATTGAGAAAGCTCCGGCGTCTTCCAGCGCGCGAGCGTCTTCCAGAAGTTGCCGCGCGGTCTCTGCCGTTTTACCCTGCACGCGATAGCCGCCGAGCTTGTTGACGGATTGCGGAGTTAATCCTATGTGGCCCATGACTGGAATCTCTTCGTCAACGAGTCGCTTAACGAGTGTAGCGCGCTTGCGCCCGCCTTCGAGTTTAACGGCTTCCGCCGCGCCCTCCTTAATCAACCGAAGCGCGTTGCGAACGGCTTCATCTTCGCCCGTGTGAAAAGAGCCGTAGGGCATGTCCGCTACAAGAAGTGCGCGCTGGACTCCGCGACGCACCGCTCGCGTGTGCATAACGATCTCGTCGAGCGTGACGGGCACGGTGTTGCCGTAGCCCAGCATCGTGTTGCCAATGCTATCGCCCACGAGGATTATGTCAATGCCAGCCTCGTCAACGATTCTAGCCATCGTGTAGTCGTAAGCCGTAAGACAGACCAGGCGTTCGCCGCGCTCCTTGCTTGCGCGAAGGCTAGGCGCTGTAACTTTCTCAGGGCGCTGCGGTTTGAGATAAGCCATCTTTTTTCTCCGAAACAGATAGGCGGCGACCCTTTTATCAAAGGCCACCGCTCTTGGTTGTCCCTCTATGTCTTCATTCAATAAGGAGTGCGAAGCCGCAATTATAGGCTTCTAAGAAGGAAAAGCAAGGGGAAAAGCAGTAGGCAGTAGGCAGTGGGCAGTAGGCAGTAAATATTAGGTGGCTGAGCGAAGGGTTATCAGTAAAGCATTCCTTTCATCAACTCTTA
Source organism: Acidobacteriota bacterium (assembly GCA_003222945.1). Lineage (GTDB taxonomy): Bacteria > Acidobacteriota > Blastocatellia > Pyrinomonadales > Pyrinomonadaceae > QHXM01. The sequence continues at coordinate 21,489 of QHXM01000077.1, read as the reverse complement.
ACCGACTGCCAACTGCCTACTGCCAACTGCCTTTTGCTTTCCATCTTTCGACTCTCGATTCATCTGATGTTTCTTCGAGCAACTGTTGGACGGTGCGCTGAAGTGTCGGGTGCACAAAATCGGGCGCAAGCTCCGCGAGCGGCGTTAGGACGAAGCGACGCTCGTGAAGACGCGGGTGCGGGAGTTGTAGAAAATCCGTTTCGCGCTGCTCATCGCCGTAGAGCAGAAGGTCCAGGTCAATCGTTCGCGGGCCGCGCAGGATTTCACGCCTGCGTCCCAATGCGTACTCAATGCGCAGAAGACGCGCGAGCGTCTGTTCAGGTGAAAAGAGACCCAAGCGCAACTCCGCGACCATGTTCAGAAAAAGTGGCTGATCGAGCACGTCAACAGGCTCTGTCTCGTAGATTGCCGACAGGCGTGTGACGGCGAATCCAACATCAAGCATCCCGCGCACGCCCAGCAAAAGATTTCCCGCGCGGTCGCCCAAGTTAGAGCCAAGTGAGACGTAGGCAAGCATAAAAGCAGAAGTCAGAACCCGGAATCCAGAAGTCAGAATGAAAGCCGATCATCTCTGATTGTACATTATTGGTTAGCCATACATTAGCAGAGGGTCGGAATCAATCTTACCTCCGCAGAATGACGTGAGCGCCGCGCTGCGCTATTCTGAATTCTGACTCTTGGAATTCTGCTTTTATGGATCAATTCTCGGCTCTCATCTGGTTGAAGTGGACGCTCGTTCGCAACTCTCTTCGGTCGCGCAAGGCTGCGCTCAGTCGAATAGCTTCCATGCTGGGTACGATCATTGCGCTCGCGTTCGCTCTGTTCCTAGCGGTCATACTGGGCTTGGTCGTTCACATGGCCGTCTCGCCTGACTCTGCGCAGAATCTCGCACAGTTTTCGCAAGACGCGATTCTCAGAGACGAGATGAGAAGATATTTGCAGTCGGCCTCGCTTCTAGTCTTCGTAATCTTCACCTTTCTATATTTGATGTGGGCGACCGTGCCGTTGAGCTTGGGCGGCGGAAGCCAGTTCACGCCGGGACGATTGCTGCTCTATCCAGTGAGCTTGGGCAAACTCTTCGCGCTGGATTTCCTGAGCGAGTTTACTAACATCGCTTCCATCTTCGCCATACCGATTATCCTGGCTGTCGCCATTGGCGCAGGACTCGGATTAGGAAATGTTCTGTGGGCGCTTCTCGTCGCTCTCTTCGCAATCGCATGCGGCATCAGCATCACCAAGTGGCTTTCGACGAGTCGAAGGAGGCGGCGGCGTTTACGCTCTCGCACTTCTCAGCCTTGCCGCTTACACATGCCTCTTCGTCGTCGTCACTTACTTCATAGCGCGCCGCGCAGCGCTCAATGCTGGCGGAGCAAAGCGCGAGTCAGCGCAGCAGACACGAACACAAGGCAAAGCTGAATTACAGACTGGCTGGCAACTGCCGTTTCTATCTCCGCAAATCTCTGCGGTCATAGAGAAGGAGTTGCGCTACGCCATGCGCAACGCTCAACTGCGTATGATGGCTCTTATGCCTCTGGTTCTGATTGCGTTGAGGCTGGCGCGCGGCAGCCGTTTACGCATGGGCGGCGGCTTTTCGTCCGCGACGATTCTCCCTACGAACAGTTTCGCGGCATACGCTGACGGGTTATTGGTCGCTGGCGGCGTGCTCTACATCTTTCTGATTCTTTCGTCGCTCGCCTGTAATCTATTTGCTTATGAAGCTGGCGGGATGCGCGCACTGATTCTTGCGCCCATTGACAGGCGAACAATCCTTGTCGGTAAGAATCTAGCCATAACGTTTCTGGCGTTTCTTTTCAGCACGGCTCTTCTTGCTATAAATCAACTCGTCTTCCGCGACCTGTCATACTTCGCGCTCGCGTTCGCCGCGCTTAGCTTTCTACTCTTCGCCGCATGCTTTGCGATGATAGGAAACTTTCTTTCCATAAAGTTTCCTAAACGCCTTCAATTCGGAAAGCGCATGAACGCATCGGGCGTGACGGGCTTTCTCTTAATTCCAATCCTGATCGTCATGGCCGCCCCGCCGATTCTCTCCGCAGTCGCAGGCTACTACGCGCGAAGTTTCACTCTGAAATATGCTACACTGTCTCTGTTCGCGGCGGCGGCAGTTGCGCTCTACATTTTGTTGATTTCAAGACAGGGACGCGCGCTCGCTCGGCACGAACAAGAGATATTAGAAGCCGTCGGCGGAAAACCCGATGATTGATAACCACAGAGGACACAGAGGAACACAGAGGGAGTTAAGATTGAATCATTTTTAGCTTTCCTCTGTGTTCCTCTGTGTCCTCTGTGGTTAATTGAACCCTATTCCAGTGGTGCGCTGCCGAAAGAAAGCATCGCATCCGGGCGGGAAGTCAGCAAGCCCCGTCCAGACACAAATGGCTCGCAGAAAATTCAGAAGCAACCAGCGTCACGAACCCTCCACAGAGAGGTCTTTCCAGGAGTACATCTCTTCAATCCCAGCGCCGCAGACTTCGCGCACAGAACTGATGCGAATGGTCAGAGGCGGCGAAGACACTTTTCTCGAACTCAAAGTCAAACTCTCTAACACCGAAAAGATTACGCAGGAGATAGTAGCGCTCGCAAACACAGGCGGCGGCTTGATGGTCTTCGGCGTCAATGACCAGATGAGGGTCGAAGGTCTTGATGATGCAGAGGGCGTGCAAGAGGAACTTGTAAGAATCTGCCGCGAAGAGATACAGCCAGCAATCGTCCCATTCATTGATCGCGTTGCATTCGATAACGGTCGCCGCATCGTGGCGCTGGATGTCGTCGGAAAGACTCGGCCCTACAGAACGCGCGATGGTCGCTTCTACATTCGCATAGGCTCTGAAAAGCGCGAGGCTTCGCGCGAGGAGTTGTCCGCGCTGATTGACGAGGCGCGTCCCTTCAGGTACGAGAACGTGCCTGCAATCGGCGCAAGGCTCTCGGACATTGACGAAGCTCATCTGTGGAGTTTCGTCAAAGAGTTTGAGGGCGATGCTTTTGACGAGGCGAGCGTTCTGGGTTATCCCACCGAAGAAGTATTGAAGCGCGACCTGTTGCTCGCAGTCGAAATCGGAAACGAAACGATTCCGACGGTTGCAGCCTTGCTGCTCTTCGGGCAGGACGAGCGCGTCGGGGAACTTCTGCCGCGCTCGTCAATCACAGTCACGCGCTTTGCCGGAGATGCAACGCAAGCTCCTGTTATAGAGCGCGCGCAATTGACAGGCAATCTGCACACGCTTTATGAGTCTGCATTGCATTTCATCAATCGCTACTGCGATCTGTGGGATGCACGACCGCGCCGCTTTCCTGCTTCGGACGTTGAGGACGCGCCCATTCTTGCGCGCGCAAACTATCATCGCGGCGCTGTGAGCGAAGGCATCTCAAACGCGCTCGTTCATCGTGATCTTGCGCTCAGAGATTTCGTCACACGCTTGCACATCTTCGACCGTTCCATTGAGATCATCAACCCTCGCCGAAGCCTAGGGTTTGCTCCCTCTGCGCAGAAGGCTATTCGCTACGGCGTGCCTCAGCGAATAAATCCGCAACTGGCTGCGATCTTCTATAACAAAGCTTATGGCCTAACGCTCACGCACGGCGGACTGCCCGAACTTCTGCACAACTCGCGCACCTTCTCAGGCCGCCGCACCGAAATCTTCGCCTTCAACGACGAGTTTCGTCTGCGTTTCTATGGAACGACCTGATTGCGGAATGAAAAGAAAGGAAGCGTGAGCAGGTGCAGTAGGCCGATAAGAGCGAAAGCAGTTATTCCTGCTCCTATCTTTTCTCAATCTGCACGTCCGCAATCCTAAGAGCTATGCTTTCTTCAATCTTCGACAATATCGTTATACGCACTGCTCGTAATCAAGACCGAGAGAGAATCACTGCGCTTGTGTCAAACGTTCTGGCTGAGTTCGGATTGCAGATTGACCTGGAAGAGGCGGACGCGGATTTGCGAGATATTGAGATGAGCTATCTGAAAGCTGGCGGCTTGTTCGAGGTCATAGAGGACGGCGAGGAAAATCTTCTGGGCACGGTTGGACTTTACCCTGTCGATGAAAAGACGTGCGAGCTTAGGAAAATGTACTTTGTGCCACAGGCGCGCGGGCTTGGACTGGGCAAGTACATACTGGAACGAGCCATTGCGCGAGCCGCAGAGTTGGGCTTTGAAAGAATTGTTTTGGAGACGGCGAGTGTGTTGAAAGCCGCGAACCATCTCTATATCAAATACGGATTCCGCCCGCTCGATAAAGAGCATTTGCCAGCGCGTGCAGACTTGGCGTATATCTTAGACTTGAATCCCTCGTAAATTTTCTCTGAGCGCATTAACTTTCAGCATCGGGCTTACTTGCAAATTGAGCATGATGTTTTGGGTTTACTTTTTCTCAAATATCAAAGAGGGGATATGGATAATCAAAGCTCTTTACTAGCCCATTGGTCGCCGCGCGTTCTGAGCATCCTGCGAATAATCGTGGCGTTTCTCATCATACAGCACGGCACGCAGAAGCTTTTGGGCTACCCTGCGCAGCAGCCGTCACCGCAACCTACGCCTCAGGCCGCTCAGCAAGCAGGGCAGACGCCGCAACAGCAGCAGCAGCAACGGCCACCCGCTCAACAAAGTCTGCCGCCACTGCTCTTGACGGCAAGCATACTTGAGACTTTCGGCGGGCTGCTCATCCTGCTCGGACTGTTTACTAGGCCCGTCGCCTTCATTCTGGCAGGAGAGATGGCCGTCGCCTACTTTTACCAGCACGCGCCTAATAGCTTCTGGCCTGTTGTGAACAGAGGCGAACCGGCTGTCTTCTACTGCTTCCTATTTCTTTACATGATTTTCGCCGGAGGCGGACACTGGAGCTTGGATTACCTGATACGGCGCAAGCAGGAGTAAACGATGAACTGAAAGCAGAATTCAGAATACAGAAGTCAGAATGGATAAGGCCGCAAGCCAATCCTGTTTCTCTTTTATTCTGACTCCTGAATTCTGCTTTTCATTAATGGTCCACGTTCTCAAGCATCCAGATGCTGCCTGAGACATCCGTTACGGGCAGTGCCAGCCGGTTCTTGTTTATAGCCATCTCTGTAAACGCAATCTTCGTGAAGATCATCTGGCCGGGACTCTCGAAATTGGTCACGCGAAAAGGCTCGCCTGTAGCTACGCCTTGCAATGGATCAAAATGGATTCCCCACACGTTCAGGAAACTTGAATTGTAGTTTGAGATAAAGTAGATCGTCTTTCCATCCTGAGACCATCTAGGCCAATCGCACCAACCATTCTCTCTTGTGATGCGTGCGGGTGTGCCGCCCTGTGACGGCACTACATAGATGACGGAGGTGTTCGCCTCCTTAGCCTTCTGCGCGATGTAGCATATCCAGCGACCGTCAGGAGAGAAGCGCGGAGTCCAGAGACTGTTCTCAGGATCGGAGGCTACGACGCGCATCTCGTCTTCCGCGTGCGGGGCTGCGCGAAGAGGGAAGAGGCAGATTTGCCACCTTTCAGGTGACGCGCGATTTGTGCTCGCAAGTATCCACTCGCCGTCGGGCGACCAGTCGTACATGTAATCAAGCCACTGGCCCTGCGAAGTGATTAGCTGCTCATCGCCGTGCCGCGTGTCCAGCATGACTATCGGACCTGCTTTGGTCGTGCCGAAGGGCGGGTTCACTTCGCCGCTTATCTGCTGGTCAATTGAGTGAAAGCGGCTGTAGGCGAGCCGCGTTGAGTCGGGCGACCAGCGCGGGTAGTAACGATAGTTATCATCAGCCGCCAGAACGTTGTCCTGCTTGTCCACGAGAGATTTGACGTGAAGCTCCTGCCTGCCCATCCCGTACATGTGCGAGATGAAGGCTAGCTTCTTTCCGTCGGGCGACAGGTCTGCGAACGATGCTTCCACCTCTATGTCTGTGACGGGCTGACCCTGCCCTTTGACCTGTCCTGCGTTTGAATCGAAGGGGAAGAGCCAGATGCGCGTCGTCTGCTTGCTGATGGTGTAGGCCAGGCGCTTTCCGTCTGCTGAGACAGCAAGGTTAGTGTCCTGCTCGTTATCGGTTGTCAGTCTTTCGGGACCGTCAATCCAACGCAACGTGTCAGGCTCGACCGTAACTCGCCATATATTTGAGACGCCGCGCGAAGTTCCTTCAAAGTACAGGAATTTTCCAGAGCGCGCCCAACGGAAGTTGCTCAACTCTACGTCGGCCTCTTTAAGCTGGCTTTCAACTTTAGGCGCGATCTCTGATTTGACGGGTGCGCCGCCAGTGATAGCGACGGTCCAGAAAGTTCCATCCATATTCATGAACGAGATGCGCTTCCCATCTGGATGCCACGCTACGGAATTTTCTCTGATGCCGGTTTCCGTGCCGCTGATAGAAGTGGCAATCTCATGCGGCGTGTTATCCTGGCCGTCTAACATCAAAAAGTAAACTTTCGGAAAATCAAACATGCGCAAGCCCGGTTCAAGAAAGAGAATCTTTGAACCGTCGGGCGACCACTGCGGGCGATAGCCGAAGGAAGATACTTTGCGCTCGTTGCCGCCGAAAGCGGGGACGACGTAGATTCCGCCGCCGTCTCGCTCGGAGCGAAAGACTATGTTGTTGCCGTCGGGCGACCAATCAGGTTGCCAGTCGTGCGCGGGGTGGTGAGTCACTTGAATTGGATTGCCGCCGCCTAACGATTGAACCCAGATGTCGAAATTGCCGCTGCGGTCCGAACTGTAAGCTACGAGGCGCGCGTCCGCAGACCACGTCGCTCCTATCTGTAGTCCTGCATCGGATGTTACGCGGCCCATCTGTCTGTGTTGTGGAGACGAGGTTAGTGCTGCTGACTGAGTCGATCTATTCTTCAGAAAAAAGATAGCGGTTGCACCGGCCACGACCATGAAGAGCGTGAGCACAACTATCGCGCCGCTTTTGTGACGCTTAATTCCGCTGGCTATGTATTCGGCGTTCGATTGAGGATGAACGGAGTTTGTGACAGGAGCATGTGTGCTCGATGCCGTGCTCACTCTAAACGGCGATTGGCTCGCGCCCGCAAAAGAGCTTCTGCTTATGCGATACTCAGGCGGCATTGAGCGTTCTATCTCCGCTTCAGCGCCCAGACGATTCTTCAGCCTTTGAAGGTCGGTCAATAACTCTTTTGCCGTTTGATAGCGGCCTTCCGTCTCTTTCGTCAGAGCCTTCGCCACTATCCATTCGAGAGCTTCCGGGACATCTCTTGCGAAGCGTGCGAGGGGCGGCGGCTCGTCTTTGAGAATTGACGAGAGCAGATCGCTTGCAGTTCCTCCGGTAAACGGTAACTGCCCTGCGACCATCTCGTAAATCACAACGCCCAGACCCCAGAGGTCTGTGCGCGCGTCCGCCGCCAACCCGCGCGCCTGCTCAGGCGACATGTAGCTGAACGTGCCCATCACAACGCCCGGATCGGTCTGCGCGCTCGTGACGGTCAGCGCAGCGGGGTCTGGATTCTCCTCAGTCGGCTCGATCAATTTTGCAAGACCGAAATCCAGAACCTTCACGTAACCGTCGCGGCTAATCATTATGTTCTCGGTCTTTATGTCGCGGTGAATGATGCCCGCTGCATGTGCGGCCGCGACGGCGCGCGTAGCCTGAACTGCGATGTCCAACGCCTCGTGCAGCGTCAGGCGAGTCTTCACTAGATGCTCGCGCAAGGTCTCGCCCTTTATGTATTCCATTGCGATGTAGCAAGGGCTATCTGTCACCTCAATCTCGTAAATGTGAGCGACGTTCGGATGATTCAAACTTGAGGCTGCGCGGGCTTCGCGCGCAAAGCGATTCATTCGTTGCTGATTGTTAGAGACATCGGGCGGGAGAACTTTCAGGGCGACCGTGCGTTCGAGCTTTGTGTCTTCCGCCAAATAGACCTCGCCCATCCCGCCGCGCCCCAACAGCGAAATTATCCTGTAGCGCCCGAGTTGACTGTTTGGTTCAAGGCTCATGCGAAAAAAGAGGATCGCCAGTACCACCTGCTGCAAGCAGGTGCGGCTTAAGCAGATGGTACTGACATGGCGTTCTGCTCTGCGCTCAGCAAGAATTATAACCCGAATAAAATGCTCTGGCCTCGCGTATCTGCGTGATGATTTCTCCCAAGACTGAGCCTTTCGGTGCTTCTACACTGGCTTGCCAAACCTCTTGCGCTTTCTCTTCTTTGAAAAAGTGGCGCTTGCTCCACATCGCGTCGCCGTAGCAGTAGTGTACGACATACGCTTTCAAGATTGCATCAGGCCAGTAGTTGCTCTGAGCCATCTGCGTCAATTCAACCTTCAGGCAGAGCTTCATTGCGGCAAGGCCGAAAGCATACATCACATCCTCCCACCTGCGCCCCTTGAATGCGTCAATCGCTTCTATCCATGCGGTTGCAAGCCCGCGCGCTTCACTCGTCGGAATAACGTAAGGCACTCCGCAGCGCAAACTCTCTTTCTGCTCGTCAATCGCGGTGCGCGGAATACCTAATGCCTCGCGCGCTGCCTCTACGAAGTCCTGTTCATATTTTATGTAAGAGCAATAATCGCCTGAAAGAGTTTCTGGAAATCGAAAGGCGCGCGTGAAGATCATGTCCGGGTCGCAGAGGAATATGAATTCGTATTGAGAACTGAACCGCAGGCTCGCTCGAAGAAGCGTGCCCGGCGTGTTGCGTGGCCTGTAGGTATCGCCCTGAGCCGAAAGCTTGTAGCTTTCGGCCCTCAACACATTGCCGCCCGCCTTCACTATCTCCTGAAAGTCCGAATGCAAACTTGCGCCCGTGTCATGCACAACGATGACGGGGACTTGCTTCAATCGGCTCACGCATGAGTAGTGAAAGAGCTTCGACTGCCAGGCCATGTACGGGTTGTTTTCGGCGGATACGACGATCAGATGTTTGTCGTTCATTGGCTGTGAGGTGCGAAAAAGCAGTTTATCAAGTCGAACGATCAGCAGTAGGGCCTATGAGCCACGAGACCAGAACATATTTCTCTCCGCTTAAGACAGGCTCTGCCGAGTGCAGGTAGGTTGCGGGGAAGATTACTGCTTTGCCGCAGCAAGGCTTGATGCTGTAGTTGAGTTCGGGAAAGCCGGTTTCGCCTCCTTCAAAATCATCGTTGAGATAGCAGAGTGTTGTGAAATACCTGTCGGTCCGATTTAGCCCTGTGTCCGAGTGCGGCGTGTAGTAGTTGCCCGGCCCGTAGCGGACGAAATGGGTCTCCGAGTGTTGCTTCAGACAGACGAGCCAGACCTTTCGGACCAGAGGCTTGATGACATCATCCATCTTCTTGTCAAACTCGCGCCTGATTTCAGATTTCGCGGGAAGAGCAAGGACGCTAGCGCGCCGCGCATCAACACGCGTCGCAGGATTGAATCCATCAACTGACCGCGCACTGACCTCCGCTTCTGTCCACGAAGCCGTCTTCTTCAACTCGTCCAGAATCGAGCGGCAGGCACACTTATCATAAAGCTGCACGGCGAAGACGCCAGCAATCTCTTCTGTGTATTCAACCATATGAAAAGCAGAGATGAGGGCGGCAGCGATGAGGGATGAACGAAGGGCAGAGGGATGAGAGCGGAGGGATGAAGTAAGAGCCGAATGCTCTTTTCATTCATCCCTCATCCCTCATCCTTCATCCCTTATTTCATCCCTCATCCTTCATCCCTTTATTCTGGTGCTACAGGGGGAAGTGGCTCTTCCTCTGGAGCCAGCGGCGGCAGAGGTTCTCCTTCGTCTTCCTCCGGGGCAAGTGGCGGCAGAGGCTCTTCCGGCGCTACTGGCGGCAGAGGCTCGGGTTCGTCGCTCCTTGCAAGTAACGCTTCGGGGACAGCAAGGGCTTGTATATCCCTCAATGTTTCTTCTCTTTCCATTTAGTAGTTCTCCTTTGAAGGTTATGAGAGTTGAGAACCGTAAGCGGTGCGTAAGGCTCGTGCGCCGCTCGTTAATGCAGACTAAGGACGAGCATGAGTTTATAAGCAATGCGACTTTATTTCAAGGAAAAGATTACGAAAAGCAGAATTCAGAATGGAAAGGGCTGCAACCCGCATTTACAGATTCTGTCTCTCTTTTATTCTGACCTCTGACTTCTGTATTCTGTATTCTGTTTTCACGGCAAATTTTTTCTTGACGCGGTCTCCCGCTCGAACATAGAATGCGCGGCACACAGGGCGGATGCTGAACGTGTCCGCCTAGCGCCTTGATGGGGTGAGGACATTGAGGCGCGCCTCATGTCTGATAAAGATATGAGAAGAGGCGGCAGGGTGATAGCTACATTCTGCCGCCTTTACTTTTTTTGAGGATTAGAGATGAAAAGCTGCCCTGCGTGTAATCGCACTTACTCAGACGACTCGTTTACATTCTGCCTGGACGACGGCGCGCTCCTGTCTGCGCCTTATGATCCGCAGGCGACTCTGCGAATACCTGCCGCGCGCAGTACAGACCAGACGACAGAAATTCTAGGCGCTACGCCGCAGGCCGATTCTCGTTCACCCAGACAGCAGACGACGGCCAGACCCTCCAACCCTCTCAATTATCAGCCGGAAGCAGGCGCGTACACTTCGCCTCAAAAGCGCAGCGGCAGAAGAACGGGCGTGATTGTTGGCAGCGTCATTGCGACTCTAATCGTTGCTGTGTTGATTCTGGGTTATGTTGTATGGAGTGGAAATCAGAGTACACAATCTGAGGCTTCAAAAGCGGACGCCAACATTCAGGCGAACCGTCCTCCTGTGCCAACTCCTAACGCCACACCAAACAGTAACGTCAACACCAATGCTATTGCCCAGGCGACGCCAAAACCGCTGGGCGATCCGCATCTACCTTGGCTCGACGGAGTGTGGGAGGGAACGGCGCGCCAGAACACTCCCAAGATTAGCTACAGCATAAAGCTCACAGCAGAGAACAACTCTTACAGTATTGAATACCCTTCGCTTCGCTGCGGCGGGAAATGGAATGTTCAGGAGATGAGTGCAGACCATGCGAAATTCAAGGAAGTAATAACGCACGGCGGCGAGCGTTGCTCAAGCGACGGGGACATCCTTGTAGAGAAGACAGGTGAGGGCCAGATATCCTACAAGTACACTCTGCCATTCATAGGCGAAATCGTTTCGGGGACGCTCAGCAAAAAATCTCCTTAAAGAGCAAGATTGTGTTAAGAAGCTTTAAGCGTGCACGAATCTTTTGTGCCGCTCATCAGGCTTTAGGTTTATGTGCCGGGCAAAGAGCGCAAGCGCTCGTTCAGGTGCGTTCGGTCTGCCAGGACTTTAAGCAAAGGGCCGGATTCTCCGAACTCTACAATCGAGACAGAACCCACAGGGCAAGACATCCTGTAACGAAAGCGCCCCACGTCAATTCCGAGCAGCCCGCACAGAAGAATTCTGATCGTCGCTTTGTGAGAGACTAAGAGCACGTTGCCCGTCGTGAATCTCGCTCGTATCTCTTCGACTACGCGAAGCGAGCGGCGCGCAATGGCAACGGCCAACTCGCCTCCCGTCGGCGGATACCACGCAGGGTCCGCGAGCCATTGCAGATAATCGTCGTGATACGCACGGTCAACCTCCGTCTTAGACTTTCCCTCCCACTCACCATAACCAATCTCTTTCAGATCGTCGCGCAACTCCGCCTTCATGCCCAAAGCATCGCAGAGAGGTTGTGCCGTCAAAACGGTCCGGCGCAAAGGGCTTGAATAGACTGCGCTCCAGGACAAGTTGCGATAATGGTCCGCGAAAGCCTGAGCCATCTCCAGACCTTCCGAAGTTAACTCCGGGTCAAGACCTGAGCCGCAGAAGGCATCCTCCCGGCTCATAGGCGTCTGGCCGTGACGTAAGAAGTAGAGAGTTAGAGTCAAGTAGTTATTCCTCCAAGATCAAGGATGAAGGATGAAGTAAGAAAGTCGGGTATTGAACGTCCGTGCTTTTACTTCCGCCCTCATCCTTCCACCTTCCGCCTTGCTTTTCTTAGCTTGAATCGCTGCAACTTGCCCGTCGCAGTGCGCGGCAGTTGATTCATAAAATAGATTTCCGTCGGACACTTGTAAGGCGCGAGCGCTCGCGCGGCGTGAATCTTCAATCTCTCGGCCATATCCTTTTCGGAAAACTCTTTCAAGCGCAAGACGACGTAAGCCGCGACCGTGTTCATCCCGTCATCATCCACGCCTGAAACGACAGCAGCCTCCAATATTACATCGGAAGAGAGCAAAACATCCTCAACTTCGATTGGCGAGACCCACAGCCCCTTGACCTTGAAGAGATCATCCGAGCGCCCCTCGAACCAGTAGTTATCATCCGGATCGCGCCTGTAAAGGTCGCCCGTTCGCATCCAGTCCTGCTGAATCGTGGCCGCCGTCTTCGCTTCATCATTCCAGTAGCCGGAGCTTGCGCTCAAACCTTTAATTAACAGATTGCCTGTTCCAGCGCCAACAATCTCTTGCCCCGACTCATCAACCAACTTCGCTTCGTAGCCGGGAACAATCCGCCCGCTGCTGCCGGGAACTATCTTCTCTTTAGTATTCGAGATGAACATCTGTAGCATCTCGGTCGAGCCTATGCCGTCAAGAATATCTATTCCCGTCAACTCCTTCCATTCATAAAAAATCTTTTCAGGCAACTTCTCTCCGGCAGAGACGCAGAACTTGATCGAATCGGTCTCAAGGCGTTTTACTTCAGAAGCATATTCAATCAACGCGCGATACACTGCGGGCACGCTGAAGAAGATTGTCGGGCGATGTTGCCGGAAGATTTCTGCGATGACTGTAGGCGTAGGCTTCTCGCTGCAAAGGACGACGCTCGCGCCGGAACTGAGCGGAAACGAAAGACTGTTGCCTAATCCATAAGCGAAGAAGAGACGCGAGGAAGAGAAGAGTCTGTCCGTAGGCTCGACCTGCAACACACGCTTGCAGAATGTCTCGACCGTGTAGGGCAGATTGCGGTGAATGTGCATAGCCCCTTTCGGCTGTCCAGTGCTGCCGGAGGTGTAGAGGATGAAAGCGAGCGCGTCATCGCTAACCGCTTCTATCTCTGCTTGCGTTGCTTCAGAAAGCGTTTGCTCAAAGCTCAACATCCCTTCGGCTTCGCCGTCAACGAGCAGAACATTTTCGAGTTGATGAAGGCTGTTTCTCGCGCCTTGCAGCTTTTCAATCTGATCTGAGGTGATGACTGCGGCTTTCGCTCCACAATGATTTAGAACATATTGAAGCTCAGACATAGAGAGCATAGTGCTCGCTGGAACGGCGACAGCGCCCACAGCAATCGTTCCCAGAAAAGCGGCAACCCATTCAGGGCAATCCGAAGCAACAATCGCAACACGATCACCGGACTTGATGCCCAGCGACTTCATCATCCCGCCGCACTTTTTGACAAGCCTGAATAGCTCTTCGTAACTGAACGCAGCATCACGATAGATAATCGCAGGATGCTGCCATAGCTCCCTCTTCTCGGCTGCCTGAAAGATGTACTCGACCAGATTCACAGCGGGCATTGTAAACAGTGAAAAGTGAATAGTGAATAGTGAATAGTGAAAGACAAGGACGTGCTTTTCACTATTCACTTTTCGCTATTCACTTTTCACTGCCTATTGACTCGCCGCTCGATTTGGCGTAAGAAGCATCTTGTTCCAGTTAATCTTCGTTCTTCTTAACTTTTCAAACATGAAAAGGAGTTAGACCACTGATGCCGACTTACATAACGCTCTTTCGCTGGACACAACTTGGTATAGAGAACGTTAAGAACAGTCCCACTCGGCTCGATGCCGCACGTCAACTATTTCAACAGATGGGAGGCGAGGTCAAAGCCTTCTACATAGTGATGGGACAGTACGACGCCGTTTTAATCAGCGAAGCACCTGACGATGAGACTATGGCTAGGATAAGTCTCGCGGCCACCTCGCACGGCGCTATACGCTCCGAAACCATGCGCGCCTTCACGGAAGACGAATACCGCAAGATAATCGGCGGGATTCCGTAAGCGTATATAATGTTTCGCTGGATTCTGTTTGTCTTGATTAAATGAGATGTCAACTACTCCCGGCAAAAATCCAGCCATTATTGTAAAGTGGATAATTATCTGCATCGTTGTCGGCATCTGTCTCGGAATTATTACTGCCTTCATCGTGCTTATCGTCAATATTGCTAAAGACAGAGGGCCTATTACATCGTTTGGCTGGACGCTAGTAGAGGCGAATTTTATTATTTGGGCATCAATCGGCGCACTTCTCGGCCTTATTATTGGGTTTTTCATAGGACTGATAAAATGGGCAAAAGTGGATTAACTGTAAGAGTAAGGTCGGCTCTTCTTTTGTGCCGATCATAACGATCTAATTTTCAACCCGAAGTGAGGAAGCCATGAAAAAGGCTATCAGCATAAACGTCAACGGCACGCCGCACAATACGGAAGTCGAGCCTAGAATGTTGCTCGTACATTATCTAAGAGACGCGCTTGCTCTAACGGGCACGCACGTTGGCTGCGAGACATCGCTCTGCGGCGCTTGCACTGTTCTGATGGATGGTCAGGCCGTCAAATCCTGCACGATCTTTGCGGTCCAGGCGGACGGCTCTCAGGTGACAACAATCGAAGGACTCGCTCAAAACGGCGAGCTTCATCCGGTGCAGGAAGGTTTTTGGGAACGACACGGCCTGCAATGCGGCTACTGCACGCCCGGAATGATTATAGCCGCCGCGCAGATTCTTGAACGCAACCCGAATCCATCGCAGGAAGAGATACGCCACGGCCTCGAAGGAAACCTGTGCCGCTGCACAGGCTATCAACACATTGTCGAAGCTGTGGAATACGCAGCGAAGAAGTCTTGAGTCTAAAGTCTGGAGTCTGGGGTCAAAGTCTAAAAACTGTCTTCGACGAGTTGACTCTAGACTCCGAGACTCAAGACTCCAGACTTAAAACAACGGAGTTGTTTATGAGCAAATTCGTAGGACAGAGAGTGAAGCGAACGGAAGACCCTCGATTGATTAAGGGCTTGGGTCATTACGTTGATGACATACGCTTGCCTGACACGTTGCACGTTGCGTTCCTGCGCTCTATGTACGCGCACGCGCGAATCACGAATATAGATGTGAGCGAAGCTATGAACACACCGGGCGTGGTTGCGGTTTATACGGGGCGCGATCTTGGAGAAAAAATTGGCCCCGTGCCGTGCGCTGCCGCGCTGCCCGATTTGAAAGTGCCGGACCACCGCCCGCTCGCAAGCGACAAGGTCTATTTCGTGGGCCATCCAATTGCAGCTGTCGTCGCTACGGACCGATATGCAGCGCGCGATGCGGTTGATCTAATCATGGTTGATTACGAAGAATTGGCTGTCGTCGTTGACCCGGAAGAAGCGGCGAAGGGCGGCGCGGTCGTGCATGAAAAGTTCGGAGACAACGTCGCGTACAAATTAACTGCGGGCGAAGGCGACATTGACGCGGCGCTCGCTTCTGCTGACAAGGTAATAAAGCAGCGCATCCTGAATCAGAGGCTCGCGCCGATTGCTATGGAGCCTCGCGGCGTGCTCGCGCGTTATCTTCCGGGCGAAGAGGAACTCACAGTCTGGTCATCAACGCAGATTCCGCATCTGCTTCGCACGCAACTCGCGCTCATGATAGGCATTCCCGAAAACAAGTTGCGCGTCATCACGCCGGAAGTCGGCGGAGGCTTCGGCTCGAAGCTGAACGTTTACGGCGAAGAAGCTCTCCTGGGCTGGATTTCTATGCAACTCGGCAAACCTGTGAAGTGGATTGAGACGCGCCGCGAGAATATGGCTTCGACGATTCACGGACGCGGGCAAGTCGGCTACATAGAGGTCGGCTGCCGCAACGACGGAACAATCACAGGTCTTCGCTACAACGTCTTCGCAGACCTTGGCGCGTATCATCAACTTCTAACGCCAGCGATTCCGACCTTGACGGGCTTGATGCTTTCGGGCTGCTACAAAATTCCTGCGATTCAGATAAACGTCACGGGCGTCTTCACGAACAAGATGGCGACCGATGCCTATCGCGGAGCGGGTCGTCCCGAAGCGACTTACGTCGTGGAGCGCGCCGCTGATTTAGTTGCCGCAGAGCTTGGGCTTGATCCGGTCGAAGTCAGGCGCAGGAATTTTCCGAAGCCCGATGAGTTTCCTTTCAAGACCGCGACGGGACTCTTCTACGATAGCGGCAACTACGAAGCCGCGCTCGACAAGGCTCTTCAAAACGCGGACTACGCACGCTTGCGCGAAGAGCAGAAGCGTGCGCGCGATGAAGGACGAATTATCGGCATAGGCGTTTCGACTTACGTTGAAATCTGCGCGCTCGGTCCGTCGCAGGCGATGCCAGCGGGCGGTTGGGAGAGCGCAACCGTTAGAATAGAGCCGACCGGCAAGGTGACAATTTTGACAGGCGCATCGCCGCACGGTCAGGGACAGGAGACAAGCTTCGCGCAGATTGCCGCTGACGAACTTGGCGTTGACATAGGTGACGTGACAGTCATTCACGGCGACACTTCGATTGTTCAGTACGGCATAGGAACTTTCGGCAGCCGCGCAACTGCGGTCGGAGGCACAGCCGTCTATATCGCAATCGAGAGGCTGAAAGAGAAGGCCAACAAGATTGCAGCGCATCTGCTTCAAGCGGACATCTCAAAGGTCGTGTGGGATGAGAATGGTTTCAATCTTGAGCCTGAGCCTGCGAAGGTTGCTGCTGGAGCGGGCGTGCCCGAAGCAGACCTTCCGGCAGGCCAAGCTCCGGGCGCTTCTCTTCCTGAACCTCAGATTGAAGGCAAGAAGAGTCTATCGCTTCAGGACATAGCTCTCGCCGCGCACCTTGCCAAAGACCTTCCGCCAGACATGGAGCCTGGGCTATCGGCCACCTACTTCTTCGAGCCTAAGAATTTCACATTCCCCTTCGGCACGCACATAGCCATCGTCGAGATTGACCGCGAGACGGGCGAGATTAAATTCCAGCGCTACGTTGCGGTTGACGATTGCGGCAAGGTGATTAACCCTATGCTCGTTGACGGTCAGGTTCAGGGCGGCATAGTTCAAGCAATCGGACAGGCGCTTTATGAAGAGGTAGTTTATGACGAGCAGGGTCAACTCGTCACAGGGACACTCATGGATTACGCAGTTCCGAAAGCTGCGATGCTTCCCTGGTTCGAGCTTGACCGCACGGAGACGCCTACGGATGTTAACCCTATGGGCGTCAAAGGCGTCGGCGAAGCTGGGACAATCGGCGCAACACCAGCAATCGTCAACGCCGTCGTTGATGCTCTCTCGCCCTACGGCATCCGCCACATTGATATGCCGATCAAGCCAGAGAACGTTTGGAAGATAGTTAATCAGCAAAGCTGATTGGGGTCGGGGGTCAGGTGTCGGAATAAAAAGCTAAAACCGTTCTTCTTCCGACACCCGACCCCCAGTACCCATCGGAGGTTTTATGATTCCAGTACAATTTGATTACGTCGCTCCTGCAACACTTGACGAAGCAGCGCGCTTGCTCGCAGAGCATCAGGATGAAGCGAAACTCCTGGCAGGCGGGCACAGTCTGATTCCTGCTATGAAGCTGAGGCTCGCGCAGCCCTCTCTTTTGATTGACATAGGGCGCATCAAAGACCTCGCTTACATCACGGAAGAGGGCGATCAGATTCGCATAGGCGCGATGACGACGCATTACCAGATTGAAGCAAGCGAGCGATTGAAAGAGATTTGCCCGCTATTGCCCGAATGCGCCGCGAGCATTGGCGATGTGCAGGTGAGAAACAAGGGAACAATCGGCGGAAGCCTCGCGCACGCGGACCCTGCGGCGGATTGGCCTGCTGCAATTCTTGCGCTCGATGCGGAGATGATTGCCGTAGGCGCACAAGGTGAGCGAACGATCCGTGCGCAGGACTTCTTCGTTGACATGCTCACGACCTCGCTTGAGCCTAACGAAATCCTGCGCGAGATTCGCGTACCGCAACCGCAGAAGAACACAGCGCAGGCTTACATGAAAGTCGCACAGCCCGCTTCTGGCTTCGCGGTCGTAGGCATTGCCGTCAATCTCACTCGCGGGGATGACGGGCGATGTCAATCAGCGAACATAGGCATTACAGGAGTCGCAGCCAAAGCTTATCGAGCAAGCAATGTTGAAAGCGCGCTCGCTGGAAACGCTCTGGACGAACAGACAATCGCAGCCGCAGCCGCGCACGCCGCCGATGGCGTTGATGCCAACTCGGACCTTTATGCATCGGCAGACTATCGCAGACACCTTGCAGAAGTTTACACGCGGCGCGCGATTCAAAAGGCAATTGCTAAGCTATGAAGATTGAAGGGACGCACGAACTTCAAGCGCGGCGCGAGCGCGTCTTTCAAGCTTTGACCGACCCGGAGGTTTTGAAGCGATGCATTCCGGGTTGCGAACAGCTTGAGAAGACGGGCGAGAACAGTTATGCAGCAACGCTTCGCGCTGGCGTAGGTTCTATCAAAGGGACATTCAAGGGAAATGTTAGATTGGAAGAGATTCGCCAGCCCGAACACTATCGCATGATCGTTGACGGCAAAGGCCAACCGGGATTCTTAAAAGGCACGGGCGCGATTGATCTTGAGGAACAAGGGGACGCGACCATTATCAGGTACGCTGGCGACGTGCAGGTCGGCGGAACAATCGCAAGCGTAGGTCAGCGCATGATTCAGGGCGCGGCAAAGATGATGGCCTCGCAATTCTTCACAGCCATCGAAGCAGAAGCAAAGACGGAAGCAAATGATCCTCCGCCCAAGCACGGCTTTTTTCGGACAGCCCTGAGGTGGTTCTCAGGGTGGGTCAGACGGAGATTTAGAAAAAAGTCTGGAGCATAGTGGATTGCGGAATGTGGATTTCGGATTGCGGAATGAAAAGACAAGCTCTTAAATCCGCATTCCGCAATCGTCTTGACTTGTCGGTGGGTTTGTATAAAAGTCTATGGCACACAGAAGCAATCTTGCCCGTCCCTAGCTTTCCCTCGTAAGGGATTAAACTTTTTGACGAAGAAAGGATGTTTGTTATGGCTATTAGATTAGGCGACACAGCGCCGGATTTCACGGCGGAGACGACCGAAGGCACAATCAATTTCCATGAGTGGTTAGGGGATAGTTGGGGAGTTCTCTTCTCACACCCGAAAGATTTCACGCCCGTTTGCACAACGGAGCTTGGCGAATGCGCTCGCATCAAGCCGGAGTTCGACCGCCGCAACGTCAAGATCATAGGTCTAAGCGTTGACCCCGTTGATTCGCACAAAGGCTGGGCTAAAGATATAGAGGAGACGCAAGGCGCGGCTCTGAACTTCCCAGTCATCGCCGACCCTGATCGAAAAATCGCGAACCTTTACGACATGATTCACCCGAACGCGAGCGACACGTTCACCGTTCGCTCTGTCTATATCATCGGACCAGATAAGAAGGTGAAACTCATGCTCACTTATCCGGCGAGCACGGGTCGAAACTTCAATGAAATCTTGCGCGTCATAGATTCATTGCAACTTACGGCTAACTACAGCGTGGCGACGCCTGCGAACTGGAACGACGGTGACGACGTGATTATCGTTCCGTCAATGTCGGACGAGGAAGCGAAGGAGAAGTTCCCGGCAGGCTGGAAGCCCGTCAAACCCTACCTGCGCGTCACTCCGCAGCCGAATAAGAAGGGCGCAGCGCCAGGCGGACAGTAACAAAAGCAGGGATGAGGGATGAATGAATTGAAAGAGCGAACGTTCTGCTTTTACTTCATCCCTCATCGCTGCCGCCCTCATCTCTGCTCTCGCTGGTGGTACTGACTTCTGAGTTCTACTTTTCAAGGGGCTAACATGCTCATCATTCGCAAGTCGGAGGAGCGCGGCCATTTCAATCACGGCTGGCTCAATACCTATCACACATTCTCCTTCGATCAATACTACGACCCGCGCTTCATGGGCTTTCGCACTCTTCGCGTCATTAACGAAGATTACGTTCAAGCCGGGCGAGGCTTTCCAACGCACGGCCACCGAGACATGGAGATAATCACATACGTCTTGGAAGGCGAGCTTGCGCACAAAGACAGCATGGGAAATGGCTCAGTCATTCGTCCCGGCGAAGTGCAACGCATGAGCGCCGGAATGGGCGTTCGACATAGCGAAGCGAATCCGTCTAAAGAAGAATCAGTTCATCTTCTTCAAATCTGGATTCTTCCAAAAGAAGCTGGAATCGAGCCTGGCTACGAACAGAAGAATTTTACAGAAACGGAAAAGCGCGAACGCTTGCGGCTTGTAGCTTCACCCGATGGACGAGACGGCTCAGTTACAATTCATCAGGACGCGCGCATCTTTGCTTCATTGCTGGACAATTCGCAACAGGTCACACATAAACTCGAACCGAACCGTCACGCTTGGGTGCAGGTCGCGCGCGGGAGCGTCGAAGTCAACGGCCACACTCTCAATCAGGGCGACGGCGCAGCCGCAAGTGAAGAGAAAGCGCTGACGATTATCGGCCTTGAGCCAGCAGAAGTTCTATTGTTTGATCTTGCTTAAGAACGAAAATTAACCACAGATGACACAGAGAACACAGAGGAGAGTTGAGATATTTTCTCTTTCACTCTCTGTGTTCTCTGTGTCATCTGTGGTGATTATTTTCTCTACTCAACAACAACTCTATCCGTCGAACTCCGCCCGAAGGTTTCCGGGTGATACATCTCTTCTGCCTTCGCTGGCGGGACTACGAAAGAGCCAGGCGTGGTTGCGCGCGCCACATATGAGTAGTTATAGACTCCTTCCCACAGTAGAGACGTGAAAGCTTCCGCTCGCTCATCTCTCAAATTCTGATGCTCGAACCAAGTGCCCCACATCCACCAGTAACCGCGCCGCGCACTTTCGCCTTGCTGGTCCTGCGGAATGTTGCCCGTCACAGCAAGCGAAGGGTTCATGGCTTCAAGTCCCGCAGGAAGCGGGTCAACAAGCGCGACGTGATACCTTCGCGCCGTCGCAATCATCGTCAGACGAACACGCACGGTCGCGCCAGACTTGATGTGCCAAGTGCCGTCCGCATCGCGTCGCACGTCTGAAGGATTGTCAACCGCTTCATAAACGCGCTGGACCTGAAAGCCATAATCCGCCGCCTTCAAGTTTAGATTCGTCGGAGCGTAGTTTAAGCCTATGCGATAGTAGAGCCGACCCGCGCCTTCCTTGCTCAGTATAAGATTCTGCGCTCCGTCCTTTTCAGCAACATAGCGCATGGGCACGTTCACCTGTTGACGATCAGTAGAGCGCCCACGGAACTGCTGTTGACCAGCGAACGCGTCGCCGAGCCAGACCTTCGCAACGAAGTCGGGCGTCGCCTTCTCATAAGTGTTGAAGTAGCGGTCCAGCGCAAGCAGTATAAAGACGTTCTCCTGCGTGTTGTCCCATCGCCCGGCCTTGCGATGGTCAAGCAGCCCTCGAACAATCTTCGGGATTAGATCGCTCTTGGGTTGGTCGCCAATCAAGGCTTCCAGGATGATGCCATCTGCGCGGCGGTCCGAATTCAAGAGCAGATAGTCGCCGTCACTGTAGGAGCTTGCGAAGTGAGCGGTCGCAGCCGTT